>JBKJTP010000021.1:0-5984 GCA_046590195.1 Kapaibacterium sp. (SeqCode)
GCCATTGACATCCCTTTTCACATTCGAGTAAGAACTACTTACTTCGTCCTGCCGAACTGCGTTACCGAGACATCAACGTTGTGCTTGATCTCCGAAAGCTCAACGGTCATGTTCTGTGCGCCTTCGATCTGGATCTTGAACGGGTAGGTTACGCCATCGACCGCGCGGAAATCCGACATCGTGACGATCTGCTCTCCGCCTTCCATGATCTCCTGACGGCGAGTCACAAGACCCGAAGGATCGATGGACCACTTCTTCGTTGCGCCAGATGGCGTGGTGATATCAAGCACATACGTGTTGACACCATTGATGTTCTGCATTCCGAGCAGTGTTGCCTTGCGGCTTGCCTGGCCTACCTGCAACTCCTCGTTAAAGAGCGAGCCTTCGATATAGGTAGTGGCTTCAGCACCTTCCGTGAGGTGGAAACCCTGCTGTGGATTCGATGCCCATGCTGCCGTACCATTCGTACCCTGCTCGATCGTCATATTGCCGAATGCAGGGATCACGATCTTCTCGTACTGATTGTTCGGGGCCGACTGCTGGCTGAACATATCCGCCGCCATCGGACCGTTTGGCGTCTCGATAGTAAGCTTGCCCTTCATCTCACGGCTCTTCACATTCGCAAGGGCTGCTGCACCGAGCTTTGCGTGCATCAACTCGATCACTTGTTCGAGGCTCTTATCCGCAGGCGCATACGATTGCGCCTTCATCGGCATCAGATCAAGATCATAAACCTGCACCGTCCCGAATCGATCGAGCTTCTCCTTGATCTGCGCGGCATCGCCGGTGACGATCACTGCAATATCATTAGGTGGGTAGACCCTTCGAGCAACATTCTGCAGATCGACTGACTTCATCGCGTTGACACGTGAAGCAAGCGTCGTGAAGTAATTCTTTGGCAAGTTATACTTCGCGATCTCGATGGCGCGCTGTGCGGTCATGCCTGGATCGGCAAGCGACATCAGGTAATTGCCGACAACGATGCTCTTTGCTGCTGTGAGCTCCTCAGTATTGACTGGCTCATTCGATAAGCGACGATACTCGTAGAGCATCTGCTCGAGCGCTGAATCTGTTACTGCGTTGCGCACTTCTGCGACAGCGACGATCACACCAGGATCGATCGATGCTGTGAGCGATCCGCCTGGAGTATAGGTATATGCGTGCTTCTCGCGGATGTTCTGGAACAAGCGGTTCTGGAAACCGATCGAGCCATTACCTGCGAAGATCGCATAGAGGAAGCCTGCTGGATCGTAGTTCGGATCGTTACGCTTCAAGCCGAGCTGCTGCAAGCGAACGGTCGACTGCACCGAGCCTGGGCGGTTGATCAGGTAGATCGGCATTCCGGTGATCGGCCGCAATGCTGGGAAGATCGGCTCCGTGACGGTGCCCTTCTTCCATGAACCGAAATGCTTCTCAAGCATCGGTACGATCTCGCTCTTCTTCACATCTCCTACAACAGCGATGATCGCGTTGCTCGCGACGAAATTGTTGTCGTGCCATGTGTTGAGCAACTCAGAAGAGATCGACTTGAACGTCTCTTCGCTTGGGATCGCACCATAAGGATGCTCGCCGTATATCAGCTTGCGTCCCAACATGCGGCCCGGCCACGCTGAGTTCTTTTTCTCTGCCGTGAGTCCCGAGATCTGCTCGTTGATATACTGATCAACTTCAGAGGCTGGGAAGCTCGCGTTCATGATGACATCAGCAAAGATCGGCAACACCTCTGCAAGATCCTTCTTCATGGATGAGGTGAAGACGTCAAGTCCATCGGCATCTGCACCGGCACCGACCGTCGCGCCGTAGAAATCGAGCTTGCGTGCGATATCATCTTTCGAACGTGACGCTGTTCCTGCATCAAGCAGTGCGGCAACCGCATTCGCAGCGCCCTGATAACGGCCATCAGCAGCGGAGCCCGACATGATCGCTGTCCGGATCCACACCATCGGCTGCTTGTGGTCTTCAACGATGATGACGCGTACGCCATTCTTTAGCGTCGCCTCAGAGAACGGCGGGAATACAGCCTTCGGCACAGGTCCGGCCGCTGGCTTCTTATTCGGATCGAGCTGCTGTGCGTAAGCACCTGGTGCGTTAACACCTGTCGCGATGCACATCGCAACGAGCAGCAGTAGATAAGTAATACGTTTCATTCTTCGAAATCGTGATTCGTGGTTAGTGGCTCGTTGTTCGTGCTGGCTTTCGAGCCACTGACCACGAACGACGAGCATCGAAAGACTTAGCTCTTTGGTACTGTATAGATAAGAACGGTACGATTGTTCTTGTTCAGATATTGCTGCGCGACGCGCTGAATATCCTGCGGCGTGACCTTGCGGTAAGCCTCGAGCTCACGGTTCGCCATCGAAGCATCGCCGTGCACTGCATGATAGTGCGCAAGCTTGAATGCTACATCACCCATGCTCGCTGCCGCGCTCACGATGTCCTTCGTGATCTGGTTCATCACCTTCTCATACTCCTCCTGCGTGATGCCGGTGTTCTGGATCTTCGCGAGTTCGTCATCGAGTGCAGCGCGTACGTTCTCGACGCTCTGTCCCTGACCTGCGATCGCAAGCACACCGAAGACGCCAGCGCTCTCTGCGCTAAGCGGGATCGCGCTGAGCTCGATCGCGACCTTATCTTGATCCTTCAAACGCTTGACAAGACGCGAGCTATTGCCGCTCGTGAGCACCTTCTGCAACAGATCGAATGCGTACGCATCCTTGTCGCCTTCTTTCGCTGTGCGCCATGCGTAGATGACTGCTGGAAGCGGCGTATGCGGCTCGTTGATCTCTGCATAGCGCTCTGTCGTTTGTGCAGGCACGTTCACAACCGGGCGGTTGATCGGATTGCCCTTCGGAATGTTACCGAAATAGGCAGCGATCGACTTCTTGACATCTGCTGGCTTGAAATCGCCCGCGATCACAAGTGTCGCGTTGTTCGGCACGTAATACGTGCGATAGAAATTGCGGAATTCCTCGATCGTTGCCTGATCGATGTACTGAGCATCGCCGATCGGCGTCCACTCATACTGCGAGCCTGCCATAACGTTCTTCATCATCTGAAGATAGAATGTCCCGTAAGGCTGGTTCTCGTAGCGGTTGCGGCGTTCTTCCTTCACCACGCTGCGCTGCGTCTCGACGCCTGTCGAATCGACGTTGAGATAGTTCATACGCTCTGCTTCCTGCCAGAGCACCATGTTCAGCTGGTTCGATGGAACGTCGTTTACGTAAACGGTCTGATCCATCGAGGTCCATGCGTTGAGCTGTCCGCCCGCTGTCTCGATGTTCTTGCCAAACTCACCGCGCTTGATGTTGCGCGTTGATTCGAACATCAGATGCTCGAAGAAGTGAGCGAAGCCCGTACGCTTTGGATCTTCGTTCTTGCTGCCGACATGATAGTACAAGCGCACAGCAGCGATCGGCGCGCTATGCTCCTCGTACAGGATGACATGCAGCCCGTTCGGGAGCGTGTACTCCTCGAACTTGATCGGATTCATGAGGCCCTTCGTCATGCTCTGCTTTGACGTGACGAGCTGAGCGTGGGCAGGTGCGACCATAAGCGGCCCCGCCAGAGATCCCACGACAGCCGCACCACCGAGGGCCGCTGTACACAGGAATGTTGACACAATACGTTTCATATGTGAGATACTATTGGTAAAACCTGAGGTAAACTTTTGCTCTGTTAAAGAGGACAGCCAGCCCGCTGGCGGCAGACAACTTGCAAATTTACGGCATTCCGGAGCCCGATTCGCCATAACCCGGAATGTATCATGAAGCCAGGGATCCTGGCCAATGAAGCCCACAGACGAGTAGGCCTGACTATTGTTACGAGGTATTCATTCGTCACCGTTAAACCTCTGTTCACCCCGTCTCCTCTATCTTTCAGAAGGACGACCAAAACTCCTCTGTTTGGCGTTTTAATACAGAATCTATCTCAACTAAGACAATTTAATCAATATGAATCTCTTTAATCAAGGCAAATTGGCCCTCGCAGGCGTTATCGTAGCGGCCGGAATCGGCTTCAGCGGTTGCTCCGACAGCACCACGGCTGAAGGCACGGCGAACGTCCAGATGTCAGCAGAAATGGATCAGGGCGGCGTAGGCGCGCTTGCTGCGATCAAGGGCGGCGCAAAGACGGCGGCCGGCAATGAGGTCGATTCGATCTATGTGACCCGTATCCGCTTGCTCATCAGCAACCTCAAGATGCATGAGGGCAAGGACGACGACGCTACCGACACCACAAAGGACCGCACCATTAAGGTTGGACCATTCCTCGTGCAGTATGATTCTGCAGGTTCAAAGGTCTTCACGAATGCAAGCGTACCGGCTGGCAGCTACGACCGCATCAAGTTCGAATTCCACAAGCTTTCGAACAGCGAGAAGGATACCTATCTTAATGATCCGATCTTCCAGGATTTCGTCACTGACGACCGCTACACAGTGATCATTGATGGCTGGGTATGGGATGCTGGCGTAAAGAGCCAGTTCACTTACCGCAGCAAGGCGACCGACAACTTACAGGTGAAGTTCGATCCAGATCTCGTACTCGCAGAGGGCACGACGACGAACCTCGCATTGCAGTTCTCGCCTAAGGCAGTCTTCAAGAAGGGCAGCAGCATGCCGCTCGATCCACGCGATGGCTCAAACCACAGCGAAATGGAGAAGGCTATCAAGGATGCGATCAAGGTCCTGAAGAAGGGATAAGTTAGCGTTCAGCGTTTAGCGTTTAGTAAAAGGGGGAGCAGCGATGCTTCCCCTTTTTTTTGTGTGCGCTTCATCCGTAGGGCCGCATCGCAATGTGGCCGAAACGCGGAAGGAGAAATTTGAATCTATGAAAAAGTCGTGCGTGAAACGAATGCATTCTTCGTCTCAGGCACGACTTTCTATCTAGGCTAGGAGCGCACTATCCGCTTCTTGGCCACATTGCCAAGTGGCCCACGGAGAACTACTGCCAATAGTACCCGTAGATCACATTCATTTCGTCTTCGCTCGAGAAGCCGAAGCGGATCGTCTGATCGGTGGTGTTGAGCCAGGTGGTTTCTGAGTAGATATGGTCGTTTGCTTCGAAGACCATGTCCTGAGCGATGACGTCTGGCTCATGCCAGTTCAACGTCTGATAGATCTGTGTTGTGTCCCCTCCGCTGATCTTGAAGATCTTAAAGCTCAACATGCGCTTGTGCGCGTGAGATGTAAGCAGAGAGAGATGCGTCCGCTTGCCGAACGAGCCCCAGTTCTTCGTACGTGTGTAGGTGCTCTGCGGTGGAATGCTGAATCCCTGATCGGCTCTCAACATCGGTTGCGCAACATGCTGCACTTCCGATTGCGGTATCGTGTGGAGATTGATGTACGCTTCTCCCTGATAAAGCTCTGTTGTCGGATTGACGTAATGCGCATTGAGATCAAGCCCATCACCCGCATTCATTTGCATGGCGACGCCGGGTGGAAAGTTGTACACCGCGTGCGAAGTCTGCGCGCCGAAGACGAACTCGCGCGAGGGACGCTGCATCTCACTCTCGATGTCCGTGCGGACCTGCCCGTCGATCACTTGCTCCGTCGCGCCGTTGAGCGTGTAGAGCACGAAGTGATGGCTACCCTCGCGCATGCTGAACTCCACCTTGTTCACATACTGGGTCGACTGCACCGGACTGTTCTTATAAATGAAGATCTCCTTCTCCTCATCAGGCTGAATATCGAACGGCGGCATATATATCTGAAAGCCTTTGCCACCTTCTGGCTTTGCAAGCGGCGTTACTGGCGGGTTCTTCCCCCGATCGACGGCAGGGCCGTTGGTGCCTGCACAACCGGTAAGTAACAGAAGAACGAACGCGAAAGGCTTAACTGATCTCATGGCGATGATGAATTGGATAATGCGCAAAGATAAGCATACTCCGCTCGCTTTCATTCATAAGGGCGAAGAAGTTGACTCATTGAGCGTGAAGTTGACTGGACGATTTCATACACGGGCGTCCAATCGCGCGAGAAGAGACGCTT
>JBKJTP010000103.1:0-12914 GCA_046590195.1 Kapaibacterium sp. (SeqCode)
CGCGGAGATCATTGCCATCCCATCAAACATCGTGACCCGTACAGGGATGCTGCATAGCGTGCTTCAGACGCGGGCATTCGAGAACAAGCTCATCGTTATATTTGCGGATCGCGTTGGGCAGGAGGAAGATCTCCTCTATCGTGGCGAGAGCTGCATCATCAATTATAACGGCGAGATCCTGGAACAGTTGGACGATGTATCGATCGGAATTGCCACGGCCGACGTCAATCCGAAAGCAACATTGAACAAGTCCTTCAGCGAGTTGAACAATATCTTCACAGATCGGCGACCTGACATTTACACACGCTAATGCTTTGCGTATAGGCAAGCAAAAGTGAACTTTTGGTAACAGCCTAGCGTATAGCCTGTCGCCATGAAATCAACAACCTATCTGAAGGAAGTCTCGGCGGAGGCCGTAGCGCAAGCGGCAACGCAGGCTACAGCCAAAGCGGTACGCTTCACACAAGAGACGTTGAGGGACATCCCAGGGATCATCAAGATCCCAAGGATCGTCATCTCAGCGGAAGAGCGGTTGAGGCAAAAGGTAAATCGGACCTTGCGTCTTATCGTGGCGGCGTTATTCTTCCTTATAGGAAACGTCGTCTCTCTGGGTATCAATGTTTCGATCGCGCTTGCCAAAAAGACTGGCACAGAACAGCGAGAGAAGCGTAGCAAGGGTCAGCAGAAAGCCAAGCTGAAGCTCAAGACCCTCAGCCACCTGAATGACCGGAAACCAGCCAAGAAGGCTGCGCGTCCACGGATCAAACAACAGGTCGGCAAGGCAAGCTGGTATGGTAAGCAATTCCATAACCGCAAGACCGCCTCCGGCAAGCGCTACAATATGTACGCACCGATGGCAGCACATCGCACACTTCCCTTCGGTACGCTCTGCAAGATCACCAACCTATCTAACGGTAAGTCCTGCATCGTAGAGATCGCCGATCGTGGCCCATACATAGGCAACCGGATCATCGACCTCTCCTACGCAACGGCAAACGAGCTAGAGTTCGCCTCCAAGGGAGTCGCAAATGTGCAGTTAGATGTGTTAGGCCAGGTTGAGCCAGAGTTCAACTTCGCCGAGCACCTCCGACAGCCAAAGCCTGAATTCGATGTCATGCCTCAATTCCCGGAGCGCCTTCTGCTCCAGATGCAAGACATGCAGCCGTCCGGCCCGATCGCGGTCGATGGCCGAGAAAATTGATCTGATACTCTCATCGAGAGATATTGATCCAGGAAGCACTCTTAACGGAGTGCTTTTTGTTTTATAGAGGTCAGAGATTAGAGGCTAGAGGTCAGGGTTGGAGGCTATGTGCCTGCCGCGGTGAATTTGGACGTATCTTTGCGAGCATTTGTATTAACCTCGTGCGTATGAACGCCAATCTTGCAAAGACCTACCGTGAGCTCATCGTTTGGCAAAAGTCAATGGACTTAGCTGAGGAGACGTACAGAATATCGAGGCGTTTTCCAAAACACGAATTGTATGGACTCGCTTCACAATTACAACGGGCTTCTGTATCGGTAGCAAGCAATATCGCTGAAGGCCACGCAAGAAAGTCAAGGAAGGAGTTTGTCCATCATCTCTCCTACTCAAAAGGCTCGATCGCGGAAATAGAAACTCAAATGATACTTGCTACCCGATTAGGCTATATCTCGCGTGACGAGATTCGAGAATTTTGGAATTTGGCTCAGGAAGTCGGTAAAATGTTGTCAACAATGATCAACACATTGTCAACCTCCAGCAAGTTAAGCTTCTGGTCTGGCCTTCTCAGCATACTTAAATTTTAGTCTCTGACCTCTAGACTCTAACATCTAACCAGATGCTATCAAACTCCGACTCGCCGATCATTCATCCGTCCTCGGCCAAGCATCTCGATCCGCCAGAAGCGCAGCTCGAAGCTCGCAAGCTCATGCAGCGCTTCGATGCTGTGCCGCTTATCCTCGGTGCGCTTGGGCTCGTGGCGCTGATGTATCTGCTCGATGCGTTGATCAGTCCGTTCGTGATCATCATCGCGATCTACATGATGCTCACGCCATTCCGCGAGTATCGCGCAGCGCGGACGCTGATGTGGACGGCCGGCGCCCTCTTCGCTTTCTGGTTCTTCATTACCCTGTCGGGACTGCTTGTGCCGTTCATCCTTGGTGCACTGATGGCGTATCTCATGCATCCATTCCTCACGATGCTTGAGACGCGCTACAAGATCCCGAGAGTGTGGAGCGCGCTTGGGACGATGGTAGTATTCTTCGGCAGTCTGGTTGTTCTCGGGATCTGGGCCTTCCCTCATCTTGCTGTACAAGTAGAGAACATCTTCAACAAGCTCAGCGACTTTGTCTATCGCAACGCGGACAACTTCGACTATGCACACATGCAAGAGATCCTTGTTGATCTTGGCATTCCAAGCGATGTGGCCAATCAGATCGTCACGTCACAGATCGGACCGCAGGTCAAGAAATTCTTCAACCAGGTACCTGCGATCGTCTTTGGCTATGTGCAGATGGTGCCGAAATTCCTTGAGCGCACGGTCAACCTGTTGATCATCTTCCCTGTCTCGGCTTTCTATTTCATGAAGGACTGGGGCCGCATGGGTCCGCTCTTCCTCTCGTATCTGCCGATGAAAGATCGTGAGCGCCGTGCAAAGATGTTCTCGAATATCGACCGCGTGATCTACGGGTTCATTCGTGGGCAGCTTCTCATGGCAACGATCGTCGGTGTGCTGGCAACGATCTGCTACTCGATCATGGGTGTACCGTATGCACTGATCCTTGGCATCATGGTCGGTCTGACAGATCTGATCCCGATGGTCGGCATCATCTTTAGCGGTGCCGTCATCGTAGTTGTCCTAGCCTTGACGCCGCCAGTCAGCATTCCATTGATGATCGGCGCAGTGCTGGTGATCTTCGGATTGCATGCGCTTGAAGCGTACGTCATCGGTCCTAAGATCGTCGGTGAGGGCATCGGCATTCCACCGGTCGTGATGATCCTTTCGCTCTTTATCTTCGGATACTTTCTTGGATTTATTGGCTTGCTGATCGCCGTGCCGACCACCGCAGTGATCCTGCTCTTCGTCGAGCAATACCGACTGCTTCAGAATGAAGAGGCGGCTGATCTGGTGCGGCCACAGTCGACAGTCATCCCGTAATGGCAGATCAGAAGGGACTGCTTCAGATCGTATCGGTCCACATCGGTAATGCCAACGATATCACGCTTCGTGCGATCGATGCATTGAAAGAAGCTGATCTCATCATCTGCGAAGAGCCGAAAGAGGCTCGGCGGTTGCTGCATCAGTTGGACATTCAGAAGGAGTTGCTTCCACTGAATGAGCATACCACCAAGTCGGCGACCGAGGAAGTACTTGAATTGCTGAAGGCTGGCAAGACTCTCGCGCTTATCAGCGATGCAGGCACGCCGATACTCGCAGATCCAGGAAGTGAGCTTGTGCAGCAGTGCATCGAGCGTGGCATAGCGGTCACTACACTGCCAGGTGCGACGAGCATCATCCCGGCGCTCATCCTCTCTGGCTTTCCCAGTGCACCCTTCACCTTTCACGGCTTTCTTCCGAAAGAAAAAGGTGAGCGAAAGAGCGCGCTCGATAAGCTCCGGACAAAAACCGAGACGTTGATCCTGCTTGAAGCACCCTATCGACTCGCGCAGATCCTCGACGAGATGTTCGTAAGCATTGGCCGCGATCGACAGGCAGCGGTTTGTATGGATATCACGATGCCTTCGGAACGAGTCATCCGCGGCACCCTATTACAAATACAGCAGCATTTCGCTGCGCAGCCGTTCAAGGGCGAGTATGTTATCGTGGTCAAAGGGCTTGGCAAACAGAGCCAGCCTGCTGGCCCACGTCAAGCTCGCGAGCCCGCAGCCCGTCCGGCTTATTCTACACGACCGAAGAGGAGATATTGAGCGCACGAAGAGCAGATCGTCTTTGGCTTCGACGCTTCGTTCAGGCCGTTGCGTTTGTTCTTCTCATGTGCGCGCCTTCGTCAAGCAGTGCGCAATTACTCGATCGCACGATAGGAGGGAATGACACCGTCATCGTACTCGGCGATCGGTTCATCATTCCCTCTTCGATCGAGCTTGTTATTGATTCATCGCTGCGTTTACGACTCAACGTGGACTTCACGTTAGACCAGGCAACTTCTTCGATCCGATTTACAGAAGCTACGAAGCAGCTTTTGTTTGCTGGACTAGATTCAGCTGTCAGGCATCGAGTGAGTATTGCATACTCTGCGTTGCCGATCGATCTTAAAGAGAGCTATTCGCTCTATGAGACAGCGCCAGCAGAGAGCGGCGACTCAGGCAAACGTGTCATCGCACCAACAGTGCAGCGAGATGGACCGAAAGACCTGGTCAGTAACTTCCAGCGCTCGGGTGCGATCACTCGCGGGTTTCAGCTCGGCTCTGGCCGTGATCTTGCACTGACCTCCGGATTCAATTTGCAGTTCACCGGTGAACTAGCAGAAGATGTTACGGTGACTGGCGCGCTGACCGAAGAGACGATCCCGATCCAACCCGAAGGTAATACGCAGACGCTTCGAGAGCTCGACCGCATCTATATTAATCTAAAAGCTTCCAAGTATTTCGAAGCAACATTTGGCGATTTCTATCTCGATATGAACAGCGGCAGAGGTATCGCGAAGCTCTTCGAGCAAGCGAGCACCCCTTCGCCATTGAGCTTGACACGAGAGTGGCAAACGCTGACGAAGACCAGCTTCACATCGCTTTCACGCAAGGTGCTCGGTGTCGAAGCGGTTGCTTCGCTCCCCTTCGGTTCGTTCACCGCGGGTGCTGCATCGAACAAAGGCCGTTTCACGAGTAATACGATACAAGGTCAGGAGTTTTTCCAGGGACCTTACCGACTGACTGGCGTGAATGGCGAACGAGCCGCACCTGTGCTCGCTGGGACAGAGCGTGTGTACGTTGATGGCATCGTACAGACTCGTGGCGAGCGCAATGATTATGTGATCGACTATGCAACGGGCGAGTTGACGTTTCAGCCGCGACGACTCATCACAAGTGCATCGCGCATCACAATCGATTTCGAGTATGCAGAACAGGCATATAGCCGAACGCTGGTCATCGCTCAGGCGCAATCCATGATCGTACCTGGCAGTGTCTATCTCGGTGCAACGCTGCTCCGGGAAGGTGACAATCCAGATGCTACGCTAACACTTTCGCTGAGCGACGAAGATCGCGAGGTGCTTCGTGCTGCTGGCAATGATCCGACGAAAGCGTTTAGATCCGGAGTGAGCTTCGTCGGCCGCACCGACGCAGGACGTGCGAAGGGCAGCTATGTAAAGACCGATACGACGATCAATGGTGCAGACATCACCTTCTATCGCTATGATCCGCAGGACAGCATTAATGCGATGTATGCAGTAGGATTTGGTGCTGTTGGTACTGGTGGTGGAAGCTACAGCCGTCGCGCGATCAGCGAATATTTGTTTGTCGGTCCTGGCCGTGGCGATTATGATACGCTGGTGCCGCTCCCCTTTCCGCAGCTGACCGAGGTGCTCGGCCTGAATACAGTGATCCGTCCGTTCAAGTGGGTCACGCTGAGTGGCGAGTTTGCAGGATCACGTAATACTGCGAATCGTTTCGCACCCCTTGCCGAAGAAGGCACAGCCTACCGTTACTCTCTCGGCGCTTCAGATTCGCTCCCGCTGTTTGGCGGTCTTCACGCAGTGCAGGCATCGTTCAGATCTGAATCGGTCCGTCCCACTTTTCAGACGCTTGACCGCATCAATTCAGTCGAGTTTGATAGGTCGTATGGCTTCGATCTCAATCGCTCGCGTGTTCGAGCTACCGATTATCGCCTGGATGAAGGGCGTATCATGGTCTCGCCGTTCTCTCGCGTGACACTCGATGGATCGCTGAGTCGCTACCGAACAGATTCCTCATCGTTCGTATCGGATCGACTTGCCACTACGGTGTTCGTTCGTGAAGATAGCACGCTCTTTCCAGAGATCAACGCAACGTTTGAAACGCTTGACCTGAGCAACCAACGCATCGGAGATCGATCAACATGGCAACGGCTATCAGGAAGACTGAGCAAGACACTGAGCGCGGATGCCTATGGCATCACACCATATTTCGCGATCGCTTCAGAGGATCGCAAGAGCACTCAGCTCGCATCTGCCCTTGATTCATTGAATGCGAATAGCTTCAAGTTCACCGAGTTGAATCCAGGTTTGCGTGTGCAATTAGGGCCACGTGTTTCGCTAGGTAGCGATATCAGCCTCAGACGCGATGATAGCGCGGCATTCGGTGCAATGCGCGAGGTAAGCAATTCACAAACACTGCGCTTCAATGCGAGCTTAAATAACCTCTCCGGTTTCTCGACGCTCCTTTCGGTAACGCTACGTGAGAAGGAATATGCCGATTCTCTTTCTCGTGTTCGCAATGGTGGCGATCAAAGCGGTATTCTCTTGCGTTTCGAGCCACGATACTCGTCGTTGGAAGGGCTGGTCAACGTCGAGGCGTTGTATGAGATCTCGAACCAGCGCACGGCCCGTATTGAGCGGCTGTTCTTCCCAGTCCAGCGCGGCTACGGCAACTACAAGTATCAGGGTGATCTCAATGGCAACGGCCGTGCAGATGTTGAGGAGTTTGTGCTTGCACGATATTCCGACGAAGGCGAGTATGTACTGATCACTCTGCCTTCAGAGCAGCTCTATCCAACGACCGATCTCCGAACATCTGCCAGACTTCGCTTCACGCCCGCTTCGCTCGTTGCTTCGGAAGATCTCTCATTCGGTGCAGAGTTTCTACGCGGCATCTCAACCGAGACTGTTATCCGTCTCGAAGAGCGCAGCACACTCGAAGATGAGACGAGCATTTTCTTGCTCGATCTGTCGAAGTTCAGACAGGATTCGACGACGCTCGCCGGACTATACGAGCTCGATCAATCGCTGAATCTCTTCGAGAACAACCCGACGCATTCGTATCGACTCCGCTTCTTCGAGCGAGCGATGGCGCAGCAATACACAACCGGTTTAGAGCGCACGTACCGCGCTGAGCGCTCTGTGCGTGGACGATTCCGGTTAACGAGCGATCTCTCGAACGAGACGATGGTCCGGTCGCTGACCGATCTTGCTCTTACCCGGTCTCAGTCATTTACACAGCCGTATAACGTGAGTGGTATGGGAGTCGAGACCGAATGGAGCTATCATCCGGCTGCAACCAGATTCGATTACGGATTGCGTGCAGAGATGTTGTCCACGACAGAAAGAGCGACTGACATCAAGGCCTTGGCGAATTCGGTCACGGTCAAGAGTAGCTATTCGCTCGAGAGTCGCACGAGGCTTCGCGGAGAGTTCGAGCGGGATGAGCTGACGCTGAAGAACCAGCAAACCCAAAGCTTCTCGCTGCCCTACGCGCTCACGAATGGGCGAACCGATGGAATTACATGGCTTTGGCGGTTGGCGTTGGACTATAATTTCGGCGCTGGTGTTATAGCAACGCTCGCTTATGACGGCCGTAACGCACGTTCGAGTTTCCTGACAAGCGAGCGAGAGACGATACACAATGCGCGCGCGGAGATCCGCGCTGCTTTTTAGAGAACTATGCAAGTTGGCCACGCAGTATCCACGCTACCTGAAGAAGCACTTTCACTCGATCGGAATGAGTATGCAGCGCATCCGCTGACATTCCTCCGCAAGCATCTCACCGAGCGCGGAGCTGATGCAATGCATAGCTTCATCGAGCGCGTCGAGTTGTATCCCTTCATCTCCGATCTGCTTGGAGAGTACTTACGCCGCAACAGCAACATTAAGGATGCTTCCAACTTCCTGACACTGATCACGCGCGAAGTGATCAGCAATATGACATTGACAGAGCTATGTACAATGCTTCAGGCACCGCTTGAATTGCTTGCTGACGCACATGGCAAAGTCGAACCAGCGACGGTTAGTGGCATCTTTCGCGAGTTGTATCTCTCGTCATTGGCCGAGAAGATCGAGCAACAGGCTGCGCCCATCGACCCACGCGATCTTGAGAAATTGCTCACTGCTCCGTCATCGGCACTTGCAGTTGAGTCAACTCCGAATGCGGACTACAACGATTTCTTGTCCGAGTTGAAGGATGCAGGTGTGATCATCCCTCCCTCATCGAAAGAGCGTCAATCGCGTGTGCAGGCGAAGCGTGCGGCGGTGACAGATGAGAAGGCGGGTTCAACCGTTCGGTCGCCTAAGCCTAAGCCTGCGGTGAGCAAGCCATGGGCACAGACAGTTGAATCCATGCTCAGCCCTGACGCGAACGAGAAGATCATGCTGAAGATCTTCAGAAACGATGAGGATGATTACCGCCGGTCGATGGAGCTGATCAACAAGGCGAAGGACTGGAAACAAGCATCCATCTATCTCGATGCGTTGTTCATGCGCCGCAAGGTCGATCCGTATTCCAAAACGGCGACACGCCTGACCGATGCCGTGTATGCGCGGTTCAATTTGGTCAGTTAACCCTTCAGTACTGTTCGCTGGGACTTCCCGGAGGCAGGACATTTGCGACTTTCTCAGGTATGCAGTTCATAGATCAGGCGAAGATCCGCGTAGAAGCGGGCGATGGCGGGCACGGTATCATTTCATGGCGCCGCGAGAAGTATGTCCCTAAAGGCGGACCTGACGGCGGTAATGGCGGCCACGGCGGTAATGTCATATTCGAGGCCGACCCAAACCTCTCCACCTTGCTCGATTTCCGCTACAAGCGCGCCTATAAGGCCGTAGACGGCAATCCTGGTGAGGGCAGCAATTGCACCGGCCGAACCGGCGAGGATGAGATCGTCAAGGTGCCTGTCGGTACGATCGTACGCGTTGCGGGTACAGAGGACATAATCGCCGATCTGGTTAGGCCAGGCCAGAAGATGACGATAGCCAAAGGCGGTCGTGGCGGATTGGGCAACAACGAATTCAAGTCTTCAACGAACCAGGCTCCTCGGCACCAGACGAATGGCACACCCGGCGAGTCTTTCGATCTCGAGCTCGAGCTGAAGCTTCTGGCCGACGTCGCGATCGTAGGCTTCCCTAATGCGGGTAAATCGACACTGATCTCCCGCATCTCAGCCGCAAAGCCGAAGATCGCGGATTATCCGTTCACGACGCTGATCCCCAACCTCGGCATCGTACAGGCGCCTGAGGAGCATAAGTCGTTCGTGGTCGCGGATATCCCCGGTCTCATCGAAGGAGCCAGCGAAGGCAAAGGTCTCGGCATCCAGTTCTTGCGGCACATCGAGCGCAGCAATGTGCTGCTATTCTTGCTGGATGGAGCCGATCCTGACAATCCTCCAGCGCAGGCGTTTGCCGTCCTGAAGGAGGAGCTAAAGAAGTATCAGAAGACACTGCTGACTCGTCCGAGGATCATCGCGGTGACCAAACTCGACGCGCTCATGCCGGAAGATATCGCTGAGCTGAAGAAGCTCACGATCGACCGCAAAAAGCCGCTTCTCATCAGCGCAGTCGCTGGCGAGAATGTGAAAGAGTTGGTTAACAAGTTATGGAAAGAGGTCAAGACCGCAAAAGAGGCCGACGCTCTGGTGCTCCTACAAGCTGATGAAGAGCTGAAACGAAACGCTGCTGAAGTTACTGCAAGACGGCAAAAGAGAGCGTCAGAAGAGTAATGAACAGTATGGCAATTTCTGTGAACAGGCGTCGTGAACTGACGTTAGATGGGCCAAACATAGAGATTCGGGATTAATGTACTGGGCAAAAACGGATGAAAGAGCAATCTTCATCCAAAGTAACAGAGGCGTGGCAAAACGCCTTATGATCAATCAAAACACGCTAAAAACCGGAACAGGGATCTGAAATGGAGGCTGGTGGCAAAACCTGGCAAACCTTCGTCTCAGGGGCAGGGCAAATATAATACATTTTTCTACCAAATGCAAGAGCCTGAGAAAAAAATCTCAGGCTTTTGCTTTGCAGGATAGTATTTCTTTAGGAGTGCCCGGGGCCGGACTCGAACCGGCACGGAGTCACCCCCGGCAGATTTTGAGTCTGCTGCGGCTACCATTACGCCACCCGGGCAATTCACACAACTCATTCTATTATGGCGTTTCGGCCAAAAACAGCTCAAGCGCCGGTATAAACAGCGCCTGAGGAAAAAAGTCGCCGAAATCTTCGGCTAAAGCGATTATCGTGTGATCTCGAGGATCTTCAGATTCAGTAATCCGGCCGGTACCGTCACCTGCACGCTATCACCTACCACGTGCCCCATCAACGCCTTGCCGATCGGCGAGGACATGCTGATCTTGCCGCCTTCGAAATCGGCCTCTTCCTGGCTCACGACCTGATAGACGTTCTCGCGCTTGGTCTTATCGTTGAGTACCTTGACCTTCGTCATGATATTCACCTTTGACACGTCGATGTCGGTCTCGTCGATGATCGCAGTCTTAGAGAGCATCGTCTCCATCTTGTTGATCCTCAACTCGAGCAGGCCCTGCTCTTCGCGAGCGGCGTCGTACTCGGCGTTCTCCGATAGATCGCCCTGCGCGCGCGCCTCAGCGATCTTCCCTGCGATCTCCTTGCGGGCGTGGACCTTGAGATTCCGGAGTTGATCTTCGATCTCCTTTAAGCGCGCCTTCGTGACGTAAACCTTTGAATTCGGATTGTCTGACATGCGTCAGTTATGAACTTCGTAGTTCGTTAGTGCTGGCATATAAAAATACAAGGCATCCATACTCGGATACCTTGTGCGACGCTCATACTCAATACTCGCGGAGCGCCTAAATAAAGCAAGTTTCGCCGAAAATGCGTTCCGGATCGGTGCGAAGTGGCTTTGAGCTAGGTCTTCTCCAGCGCTCTATCGTACTCGCGGCCGAGTTGCAAGCCCATCGTGGGTTGGTTATTGCATAGGACTTCTGTATGAACAACGAACTTGATCTTGTCGGACGCATCCAACACCTCGATGCTTCAGTGGCCAATGCCCAGGAGATGCCGAATGGGGCATTCCGAGAGGCGCTTTGTGACCTGATCCGGTCCGTCCCAGCAGATTGGAAGAGTGAGGCGAGAGATCTCTGCCTCGACGAGAATTCCCCGTTTGGGGCAAGCGTGATCGAGCACCTTCAGCACGATATCAACGCGCATGCAGACGACATTGACTACACAAGGATATTCTATCCTTTAATGCGGCTAGCTGTTACCATCCGTACGGCTGAACTCCGTTTCTCTGTCCAGTAATTTTTCGACTAAAGTGCTTACCATGCGATCAGCCCGTTACGTGGTCGAACGAGCCAACTTGAGATTCGTCGTTCATCCAGAGAACTCTACAGAGATGACCTACCGCGAGACAGAAGGCGAAGGCATTGAAGCTGCTGTTCGTATGCTCCGCAATTTGGGTTACAGCGGCGAGCACATGACGGAACGCCAAGGTGATGGAAGAGTGTACGTGTGGCTACACAATAGCCACGGTCAGAACATGCATTAACTTGATGCGCTGCCGCAAACCTTAAAAGGAGTACGCGAGCCCTAGCTTCACGTTGCGTGGAGTACCTGGTGTAAAGTGAAGCTCTGAGACAGGACTCGACTCGCCTCGCAGCCTGCTTTCCGTATCGAATTGCGCTTCATTCCACTCTGTGTCGAAGAGGTTGTCGATCGATGCATAAATGCGATAGCTTCCGAGATCATAGTGAGATGTGAGATCCACCACACTGTAACCGAGCGCCATTACCGAACCAGTCTCGTTCGCCGGTCGATCCCCAATGTGACGAACGTGAATCGCAACTGCAAGCGGTTTCAGATCAAGACTTGCGCTTGCTGTAAGCGTTCGATCCGGTGCAAGAGGTATGCGGTTCTCCCCTTCGCTCATGTCGCGATATCTACCCTTCGATAGTGTTAGCGATGATGTCAGTGTGAGCCATTCGATCGGCTGCACATTGAGTTCGACATCGATACCCTGTCTTCTCGTTCGACCCGATATCTCCGTCGTTCCTTCGTCGCCGATATAGACGAGTTCTTCATCGAGATCCAGCAGCCAAAGCGCTGCGGATGCTGAGAAGAGATCGCGGCTATTGCCGTATCGCATGCCCGCTTCCGATCCAAATGCTCGCGGCAGTGAAGCAGACTTATCCAGCACGACTGCCCTTGCATCATTCGAGTGAAATCCAAAACCAGTGTTGACAAAGAGTGTAGCATCGTTTGACACAGGCAGCGATAGATTCGTCTTTGGCGACATGATCAGCTGTTGTGCACTTCCGGCTTCGCTCGATGTCATACGGTCTGCTACGCTAAAGTTAATGTAGTCAGCGCGCAAGCCAAGTTGCACCGTTGCAAATGGTAAGAGGATATCCTGCTCGACGTACGGGCCGATCTGATGTTGCGCAATGTCCGCATCGACTGTTGTGGTGTGACGAATGCGAGCAGAGTCTTCGTAGAGTCCGACATGAATGTCATCAGCTCGAACATTCAGGCCTGCTCGGGTCTGCATGATCACATCGTCAGTGAGGCTCCACGTTGTGCGCTTCTCTGCCTTGAGTCCGAAGACCGTTCGATCGTCGTTCTGTTCGATCATGTCGCCACGAACTGAATCGCGAGCGAAGAACGTGAAGTCGCTGAAGAGTTTGAAATTGTATTTTGTCAGGCTCGCCGTGAGCGTGAGTGGATCATTGCCCGCAGTCTCATACTTTATGATACCAGTCGTGCGAGAAGTACTTCCGCCCTCTCCGTCATCGACGGCACCGAACCGACCAACCGTTGGCACAACACGTTCAGGTATCTGCCCGCTTGCATCCCAGGACGATGCGAAGCTCATAAGGCTTGCCGTTAGCGAGCTGCCCTCGAACGGTGCGATCGCTTTTGCAAAGACATTGTATCGCTGCATGTCCTGCGGCGCATCGAAGTATCCGCGAGTACCATAAAATTCTCCAGCACCGTAGTATGATAGCCCGTCGATCTTCAATGGATCGCCGATCAAAGCCAAA
>JBKJTP010000171.1:0-5930 GCA_046590195.1 Kapaibacterium sp. (SeqCode)
AGCGTGTTGCGGATGCCATCATTCACATTCACTTCCTGCTTATCTTGTATCTGATCGAGGCGGGTGTAGGTCTTGACCGATCCCACCAGCGATGAGATGCGGCGCGCGGCCTCTTCGATCTCCATCACACTGCGAGAGGAGTTGAGCGCGAGCCGCACCCACTCGGTCACAGCGTGACACGCCTCGTCCGTCACCTGCGATGCGAGAGGTTGAAGATCGACGAGCGTGAATCCGCCATCGACAAAGTCGGATGCGATGTCATCGGCGTCTTGCACCCCGATGTCGGTGAGCCAGCCCGATAGATCATCTTCTCGTTGCGATCGCTCGAGCGCTGAAAGCGGGCTTGCGCTACGTGTCAAAGCAAGATCTACGGCCTTTGCAACTTCATCGAGAACCCCACCGGCCAGGCCAGCGCTACTAAGATTCTCTGCGCCCTTGAGCATCGACGCAAGATGTGTGCGCAAAGAGCCAGAGCTACGGACAATGGCGGACGCCGGATTATTCAGCTCGTGCGCCAATCCTGCCGATAGCTTGCCGAGCGCCATGAGCTTCTCGTTCTGAAAGTGCAGCGAAGTGAATTGCTTGACACGATCGCTGAGTACATGAACGAGCATCTCTGTCAGATCGGGACACTCGCAGATCATCGGGCGATGTTTGTCCTTATGCAGCGTCAATACTGTCATCGGTTCGATGACCTTGGTCGTCACCGGTGATTCTTTCATCCGCGAAAAGGGCAGGCGACCAGTGATCGTGTCATTCCCGATGATCATCAGCTCGATCTGCTGATTGTTCTGGATCTTGTAAGCACGCATCTTGCCATCGAGGATGATCATCATCTGCTCGATAGTGTGGCCAACCATGAAGACAGTACCGGATGTGTACTCCACCAGTTCTCCTTCACGCACCAGCCATTCCAGTTGAGGCCGCGGGATACCCTGCATAAGGGTGTGGTGTTCGAGCTTTTCTAGGACGTTAAGCATGTGCGAGTTGAGGTCGATCATTCTCCCCAAAATTACGCATAAATCCCGCCGCAAGTCTACAACGGAAAAGACCCTCGAGTTGATGATCGATCATCTTCTCGCGGGTCTCTATGCTCCTAAGTGGAGGTGAGGGGAGTCGAACCCCTGTCCGAAAAGCTCAACCGAACGTCACTACGCACATAGTCACTTGTGTCTTCTTTACTTCAACACGAGGCGAACGGCAAGTCACCCCCTACCCCGCATGAAGACCCCTCCTGATACTCCCACCAAAGCGAGCGATCTTCTCTGGTGAAAGGGTTAGTCATTTTGTCTACACCTCACACATGAACTCCCATGCAAGCATGTTCACTCATGATACAAGAATCCGCCTTACCAAGGACTCTTTGAGATGGGCACCCCACCACCCAAAGGTGGTGTAGCAGCATCGACTTTAAATGGACGATTGCTCGTCCGGCTTAAAGGAGCTTAGGCAGCCATTGCGTAACTGTAATCGTTTGCAATTATTGTTTACCGACATTTTGAGTCAGAATCTTATTGCATGATTGCTCATGCGCTAAGACTCACGAGCGCTGTCGGTCTCACTCGGTGCGCGACGTCGCGATCGACCACTTCCCGTCGAAACCGGTGCACCCCCAGTTTCTTGGATGATCGCTCATCCGGGTACGCAGTCATTGCGTCTCAGGTTAAACGTAGATTAGGGGTAGGTGTTCCGGACTTTCAAAGAGAAGCCCGCGGATGAGTGTGGATTAACCCGGTTCTACGCTTCCTTATCCGTAATTGCCAGATACACGCCACCAAGCACCAATGCGGCGCCGATGAGCGTGTGGAAATGAAGCTGTTCCTCCAGGATGATCCAGCCGAGTGCGATCGCGACGACGGGCGTGATGAGCGTGATCATCGACATCGTCACTGCTGATGCGCGTTGCAGGAGATGATAGTAGCCGCTGAAGGTGATGACCGTACCGAAGACAGCAAGATAGGCGATCGTGCCCCAGTGCTCCCAGCGCCATTGAAGCTCCGAGAGATCGCTAGTGAGCAACGTGCCGATCGTGAGTATCACAAAGCCGACGCTGATCGAGATCGCGTTCAGCGCAGCGGGATTCACTTGCTTCGCGTAGTTCTTTGTCACGACCAGGCTGCCTGCGCTAACAAATGGCGCAACCAGCGTCAGCGCCATCCATCCGAGTGTTGCGTTTGGGATCGAGCCAACATCGGGAAGGAAGATCACGGCGATACCGACGATGCCGAGGATGACTCCGCCGAGTTTATGCAGCGAGAGCTTGTCACCACCAAAGATCCAGTGGGAAAGCATGATCGTCCAGAGCGGCATGGTGCCGAAGATGACCGCGGCAACGCCCGAAGGCACATACTGCGAGGCCCAATAGACGATCGAGAATGAGATACCCGAACCGAGGAAGCCATTGAGCAGCACTGCGCGCCACTCGTTCTTCGTTTGCGGTAACGGGACGCGCCGGACGATCACCCATGTCCAGAGTATCGCCATCGCGATGAGGAAGCGGATGGCCGCGCCGAGGAATGGCGGAAGTCCGGCATCGGAGCCGATACGGATCACGATCCAGGTCGAGCCCCAGATCAGACAGAGCAGTATATAAAGCGGTAAAAACTTGCGAGCGAGCGACATCGTGTGGGCTTGAGCGGAGCTAAACAAAGATGGCGGCGCAAACCTTCATAGATTTGTAGCAGTCATTTTGTACGTTAAGCCGTTTTATCGGTGTGCCTTTGAGGCTTTCAGATTACTCGGACGTCACCGCCGATCGTTTCTCATCACGATATCATCTCTCTCCTTGCATGAGTGACCTGCATAATATCATCAACCACTTCACGGTGGCGCTGCTCAATCTGGGCATTCTCTTCGAGTTGCTCGGGTATCGGTCGGGCAGCCCGAACATGAAGAGCTTCGGCTGGATCGCGTTACGGATGAGCCTCGGCTTCGCGGTGCTTTCCATCCTGACGGGCTACGTGACCGAGAACGCCATCCACACGATGGTCGAGGAAGCAAAGCCAGTGAACGCCTATCACAAGGCTGCGGCGTTCGGAACGGTTGTGTTGCTGGCAGCGAGCGTTCTGACCAGGATCTCAGCAAAAGATAAATTCACCGACGCCCTGCGCGGTGCGGCGGTCCGCTCGGTCTATTTCACGCTGCTGATCGTAACTTTCGTGACAAGCTCGATCACTGGCTACCTTGGCATGGAGCTTACATATAGCTACGGAGTTAATGTTGAGCCATACGAGCGGATTCTCGAGGCCTTGCCGCCGAAAGTTCAAGCACAACCCGACCAAGCTCCGCAATTGCAGACGCCGCAAACACCGGTAGACACGTTCTCGCAGATCCCGATCGCACCACCACCGCCAGCCCCGAATCAGTAATCACTTGATAGAGACTCCGAACATCATTCCGATTTCAACACAGAAGCTCTTGCCAGCCGCGAGTACGCTTGGGCCTACACGCTCGACGCTGGTGAAGATACTTGATATCGTATTTATCCTGCTCGGGCTCGGGCTGCTGTTCCTCTTCACGACGGTCTACTTGATGCCGTTCCGTCTTGATGACGTACTGCACATGGAGTGGGCGATGAACCGCGAGCTGCTCGATGCATGGCATCCAGTGCGCGGCGAGATCGTGCGAAGCGTGCGGCCGATGTTCGCGGCGACGATCTGGCTGCTAACTCATTACGCAGGACTCAACGACTATTGGCCGTGGCACCTGACGCTCGTAGGCTCATTCCTCATCGCGCTAGCCTTTGCCGGACTCACAGCACGATATATCTCGCGCCGTAACTCCGCGCTCTACTTCACGACTGTTCTATACTGGCTCGCATTCGCGCCGATCGTCAATGTGCTGTTCTGGTATGGCGATCTGACGTTCACGATCGAGCTGATGTTCGTCTGTTCGGCGTGGTACTTTGGCCTCAAGGGCTTGCTCGATGGCCGCACAGGTATGTGGATGCTCGGCGTCGTGCTCGGTTCGCTTGCAGTGATGAGCAAGGAGCCTGCAATACCGCTTGTGCATGGCGTGTGGCTTGGTGCGATACTCTTTCGGTTGCAGGAGTTCAAGGCGACGTGGCTCGCGATGCCGAAGGCAAAGCAGATACTATTCATTGTGCTGTATGCGTTGGTGCTCGGCGTCTCCATCTGGATCATGCTGGCATCGCCAACGAAAGCGAATCGCTTCCTCGATCCCGAAGTCATACCGAGTGACGAGTTTCGAGTGCTCATCCAGGACAGGATCGATTACTACTCTTCGATCCTCCTCTCCCCTGCTGCAAGGCTGCTATTGATCACGCCGCTTGTGTTCATGGTGCTTGAGATCATCACCCGCAGATTCGGCAATGGGCCGGGACAGTTTGTTGCGCGAATCGTGCTTGCTGCCGCATTTGCATTCCTCTTCTTCTATCCGCTGTGGTTTGCGTTGCTGTTGCTGGTTGCGTGCCTGATCTTCATCGGCTGGAAGCACCCCCACGATGCACGCTCAGCATGGCTTGCGATGCCATTCGTGATCTGCGTGATCGTCATTGTCGGAGCGCTGCTCATCACGTCGATGCTTGTAAAGACGCAGTTGAACGAGTTGGCACTTACGATACTGGTTGTTGCGGGCTGGGGTTGGTCGCGTGTGCTGGAAGAGAGCGTCGAGGTGGTTCGCCCGTACATGACGACAGTGCCTGTGAAGGTAGCCACGGCAGTCGGTATCTTCGTCATCGCCTTTGGCGGCATCATGCTTGGATCATCCAAGATCGCAAAGTACGAGCAGCTCTTGCGTGACGCACAGGGTGTACGTAATAATGCGAACAACGCGATCAAGTATGCAGCGAAAGCGCTGCCGCAGAACGCTGTGCTGGCAGTGACCGGATACAGCCTGCATGGCATCGACAACTATCACGCGCTGACATCGAAGGACGATCAGACAAAGCTACAGCAGCAATACACGTTCAATCAGGGGTACAACTACGTATACCTCAATCTGCTGAACAGGCGGGATATCAACGTTGTGTATCTCGAGGACTCGCTCATTACGATGCGTGCGCTGGATTCGATGCGCGCACAAGGCAATGGATATCTCTTCCTGCAGACTGCACTCGATAGTGCGCTGTTCCACGGCCTGGCGATCCCGAACGACTTCCTCAAGAATAAAGATACGCTGATCCAGAAGTTCAACGAAGGCCCGTATCCATCGGAGATCTGGCTCTTAAGATCGTAAATCTCGTAGAGACGCGCTACAGCGCGTCTCTGGAATGGTGGCGCGGGACGCGAGCTTTGTCTCCACCTGTGTGCTCGATGTCGAATGCGTCAGTTCAAACAAACGCACTAGAGACGCGCTGTAGCGCGTCTCTACGAGGGGGTGGTATTCCTCCCCCTAAAACGGCTGGTTCAATCCAAAGTGGATGTTCCACCACTCAGAGTTATTCCAGAGTTCGCGCTTCGTGATCCAGAGGCCACGTGTATCCGCCGGGGCTGCAAAGGGTCCGCGACCGTCATCGGTAGTCTCATGGAAGTATCGTGGATTCGGATCGTAGGTCTTGACACCGAAATCAACGCGTAGCGTACCGAGAAAGAAATCGTATCGCAGACCGATGCCGGTCGTGAATGCGATCTGGTTGATACCGATCTGTTTGAAAGAGGTCTGGTCCCACACGTTGCCCGCGTCAGCGAAGAGCGCGATGCGCAGCGGATTGAGGAATGTGGCCGGGTCGTCAGAGCTCACATCGAATCTCCACGGAGCAAGACGAAATTCGACGCTCGTTTCGAGCGTGTAATACCCACCTTCGTTCGTGTTTTTCAGCGGCACATTCGAGATCAGCAACTGCTGTGAGTTCCAGCCGCGGTTCGATGACGAGCCACCGCTATAGAAGCGGCGCTCGCGCGGCGGATCGCGACGTGGGTCCTCCTGATCGAAGAGCGTAGTGTAGCCGACTCGCAGCTTCGATGCGAAGA
>JBKJTP010000206.1:0-7648 GCA_046590195.1 Kapaibacterium sp. (SeqCode)
TCATAGCCTGGAGTTACGATGGCCCCCAGAGCAGTCCGCATCTCCTCGGCGAAAATGCTGTTGAATCGGACCAACTTGAAGTCCCTTGAGACCACGTACACGGAGGCAGGTACGCAATCCATGATCGTCTGGGCCAGATCTCGCTCTGTTCCTGAATGATCGCCATACGGTGCTGAACCGACGGTCAGTAGCGTCTGGGCGGTAGGGCCAGAATCCATTTGCTGATACTCCTGAAACCGGAGCTCTACCGCGACGTTTGGTCGACTCATGGGAGAAATAGATCGTTATGCATTCGCCAGGGCCTTGAGGCCGCTTGACATTTCGGACAAACTTTACAAAATCTTGCCACAGCGACGAATCGCTGAATACGAGCTGCAAACCCACCTCCCTACCTTCGCGGAGAGAAGAATCTTTGGACACGCGTCAAGTATTTGTTTACGCCTTGGTTTTGCTGGAAGACCACTCCAGACAAAAGAACGGCTCGGTGGAACCGAGCCGTTGGTAGCAAGAAGATTTTGTCCGAGTGCTGACACCTTCCGGCAGGAGCTAGAACGAGACTTGATTTCTCAGATGAAATTCGACCGTCCGAGTCTGCGATTCATACGGTGGTTGCGTATTCAAGCCGGTCACAGTGATCGGACCTGCGGACGTCACCTGGATCGTGTCGTTCGCCATGCTGAGATAGACCTTTCCTGATGTTGCCTGGAGTTCATAGACTCCCTGTGGATAGAAATCCATGGTGCAATACAAGTTGATCGAATCGCGGCTGTTGTATGTGCTGCCAGCAGTGATATGCATCGGTCTCGGATATCCGGCCTTCACGCTATCTCGATAAGCGAAGCCAGTCCACAAATTGATGTTCAGTGCTGCATTATGACTTGCCCCATCGAGCATGAAAGCTTTCGTAACGCGGATCGTACCTGCGTTGAAGTTCGATTTGTCGGCGCTCACCGTGTGCTCTATACCATCCACTTTGAAGAATGGTGTTGATGGAGGCGTGAAGCCACCAGGATCGTTGGTATCGACAGCTGTATCAGTCGTGCAGGCTGACAGGACGAGCGCAAGAGCAAAGACAGAAAGTACTTTTACCATAAGGAACATAGCAAAAAAGGCTGGGGCGAGACCTCACGATGTATTCGTGAGCGGTGCAAGGCGAGTTGCAACAGGCAAGGGCAGATCCTAACGATAGGTGCCGCAAACGACAAAGGGTCTGGCTTACACCAGACCCTTTGCTACACTTAGATGTGAGTAACTTACTTCGCGTCCTCTACCTCGACGAGGTGAGATACCACGTTGATCATGCCGCGGATTGCTGGCGTGTCATTGTGGATAGCGACGTAGTTCGGACGTCCGAGACCGAGCGCCTTGATCGTGCGCTTCTGCTTCTCGAGCGTATCGCAAATGCTGACCTTCTGTCGGATGATGATCTTCTTTCCTTCTGCCATGATCGTATCTCCTACCTTAACTTAGTTGATCTTATCCGTTGAATACGCGTCCGAGCGAGATGCCGCGGCGCTCAGCGATCATCGATGCATCAGAGATGCCTTCGAGTGCTGCCATTGTTGCCTTCACCAAGTTGTGAGGGTTTGAAGAACCCTGAGACTTCGTGAGGATATCCTGTACGCCTGCGAGTTCGAGTACTGCGCGAACACCGCCGCCGGCGATGAGGCCTGTACCAGGAGAAGCTGGCTTAAGCAATACCTTGCCTGCACCGTACTTACCGTACACAACGTGAGGCACCGTACCGCGGCGAAGCGGGATGAACTTCACATTACGCTTTGCGTCTTCGGTCGCCTTGTTGACTGCATCGGCAACTTCGTTGCTCTTGCCAAGACCGATACCGATATGTCCAGCGCCATCGCCAACAGCGACGATAGCATTGAAGCTGAAGCGGCGTCCGCCCTTAACAACCTTTGCAACGCGGTTGACGGCGACGAGCTTATCCTTTAAGTTTAATTCAGCTGAGCGGATCTTTGCCACAGTGTATTCTTATTATCTTAGAACTGAAGACCACCTTCGCGAGCACCCTCTGCAAGGGCCTTCACGCGTCCATGATAGAGATATCCGTTACGATCGAAAACGACCGACGAGATACCCTTCTGCTTTGCCTGCTCTGCGAGAGCAAGACCCGTCTGCTTGCTGATATCAGCCTTGACGCCCTTGCCGATCGCGCGGCTAGAAGCTGATGCCAGGGTGAATCCCAATACATCGTCAACGAGCTGTGCGTAGATCGAAGCATTGCTTCGGAATACGACCAAGCGTGGACGCTGCGCCGTGCCTGTCACGGTCTTGCGGATCTTATAACGGCGGCGCGTGCGGCGCTTAGCCTTCTCTTGTAACTTTAACTTCGTTGCCATAGTCTCTTCAGTTCATCGAACCCGGTCTTGGTCGGATTCGGCATTGTTGTTAGCGGTCAGCGTTCAGCGTCTAGCGTTCAGTAGAACTCTAAATGTGTCAGCTAACCTCTGACCTATAACTACTTTCAAAAAACTTGAGCGAAGCCTCTGAACGCTGAACGCCAGATGCTGAACGCTAACTTACTTACCAGCAGTCTTACCAGCCTTACGGATGATCGTCTCGCCGCTGTACTTAACACCCTTGCCCTTGTAAGGCTCTGGCTTGCGGAGCGAGCGGATCTTCGCTGCGACTGCGCCAACAAGCTGCTTATCGATACCAGACACGACAACTGAGGTCGGTGTTGGGATCTCTACTGATACTTCTGGTGGTGTCTGCAGAATGATCGGGTGTGAATAACCGAGGCTGAACTGTATCCACTTGCCCTTCTTCTCTGCCTTGAAACCAACGCCGACCATGTCAAGCTTCTTCTCGAATCCGGTTGTCACGCCAACGACCATGTTGTTCGTGAGTGCACGGGTGAGGCCGTGCAATGCGCGGTGCTGACGATCTTCAGCAGCGCGGAGGAACGTGAGTGTGTCGCCTTCCATGCGGAGCGATACACCGTGAGGGATCGTCTGTGAAAGCTCACCCTTAGGTCCCTTGACCGTGATCTCGCCGTCTTTCTCCGTGACCGTCACTCCCTTAGGGAGCTCAATGATCTTCTTACCGATTCTTGACATTGTCTATCGTATTGCGCTTACGCTAATTCACCGTAGTGAACGCTGCAGCCGTTATAAAAGCAAAACTCTAAAGCTTCCTGATAACCAGTTTAGCTGGAATTACCAGATGTAGCAAAGCACTTCGCCGCCGACATTAGCGAGGCGAGCCTGCTTGTCGGTCATCACGCCCTTCGGGGTCGAAAGGATCGCGATACCAAGTCCCGAAAGAACGCGCGGTGCTTCCTGAGCAGGCGTGTACTTACGAAGACCAGGCGTCGAAATACGCTTGAGGCCCATGATGGCAGGTGCACCGTTGGTGTACTTGAGCATGATCTTGAGTATACCCTGCTTGCCATCTTCGATACGCTCAACGCTATCGATGTAGCCCTGCTCGCGAAGTATCTCGCTCATAGCGAGCTTGAGCTTCGATGCAGGCACCTCGACATACTTGTGGCGTGCCTTTAGCGCATTGCGCAACCGTGTAAGGAAATCTCCGATTGTATCCATTAAGAAATCTCTTCGTTCAGTTAAGAGATATTGATAACACTCATTCAATATCGGGGATAGATATCCTCTTCCCCACTACTTCAGCTGTATAAAGTTCTTACCAGCTTGTCTCGCAAACTGTTCTTACCAGCTTGCCTTACGAACACCTGGGATCTTGCCATCGAGCGCGAGCTCGCGGAGGCAGAGACGGCATACACCGAACTTGCGGTAGAATGCGCGTGAACGGCCACAACGGTTACAGCGATTGTGCTGGCGCGTTGCAAACTTCGGTGTCTTCTTAGACTTTGCGAT
Organism: Kapaibacterium sp. (SeqCode); assembly: GCA_046590195.1. Classification (GTDB taxonomy): domain Bacteria; phylum Bacteroidota; class Ignavibacteria; order Palsa-1295; family Palsa-1295; genus JBKJTP01. Next base: position 3,855 of record JBKJTP010000206.1, read on the forward strand.
AGAGGCTAATCTTGCCACTGTGCTACTTCGTTAATTGGTAAACTTATTGTGCAGCTGCTTCACCTTCGCGCTTGCGGAACGGCAGACCAAACGCCTTGAGGAGCTCCAATGCTTCCTCGTCAGTGCTTGCGCTCGTTGCGAACGTGATGTCCATACCGGTGATACGCGAAACCTTATCTACGTCAATCTCTGGAAAGATGATCTGCTCACGAATGCCGAGTGTATAGTTACCGCGGCCGTCGAAAGAACGGTCAGGGATACCACGGAAATCGCGAATACGCGGAATAGCGGTAGTCATCAAGCGATCGAGGAATTCGTACATGCGAGCGCGGCGAAGCGTTACGCGTGCACCAATTGCCTGGTTCTCACGAAGCTTGAAGTTCGAGATCGACTTCTTTGCCTTCGTCGTCGCTGGGTGCTGACCTGCGATCATCTCAAGATCTCGAAGCGCTGCTTCGAGAAGCTTTGGGTCGCTGGTTGCATCGCCAACACCGATGTTGATCGCGATCTTCTCAAGGCGAGGTACCTGATTGACGTTCTCGTAATTGAAACGCTTCATCAGCGCTGGAATTACAACGTCCTTGTACTTACCTGCCATACGAGCTGGAACAACAGGACGATTGCTGTGCTGTACTTTGCCACCCTCGTCGCCTGCGTCGGACTTCTTCTTAGCCCTAGGCTCTTTCTTCTGATCCTTTACTTGATCCTTTGCCATTCCTCTGCTTTATGTTGGACGATTTCCGACCGTCCGTAGAAATAAAATTTATGCGAGTCGCTTAAGACGCTTGCTTATGCTGTCCGCTTACGCGAGAACCTGACCCGACTTCTTCGCTACGCGCTGGTTCGGACCATCTGCGTTGAACTTCTTACCGATACGCGTTGGCTTGCCAGTCTTCGGATCGACGAGCATGACGTTCGATGCATCGATCGGATGCTCCTTCTCGGAGATGCCACCCTGCTGATTGTTTGCATTCGGACGCTCGTGCTTCTTGAGGATGTTGACACCCTCAACGATGACGCGATTCGTCTCAGGGATCACGCGAACTACCTTACCCTGCTTGCCACGGTTCTTACCGGTGATGACCTGTACCAGGTCGTTCTTCTTGATCTTCATATCAATCTTTAACTTTGCTGTGACGCTTACGGCAGGATTAGATGACCTCTGGTGCCAACGAAACGATCTTCATGTACTGGCGCTCGCGAAGCTCGCGGGCGACTGGTCCGAAGATACGCGTGCCACGTGGTTCGCCCTGGGTATTGAGAAGTACGACAGCGTTCTCGTCGAAGCGGATATAGCTGCCGTCCTTACGGCGTGTTTCCTTCTTTGTGCGGACGATAACGGCCTTCGAAACTTCACCCTTCTTTACCTGTCCATTCGGAATCGCAGCCTTAACGCTTACGACAATCACATCACCGACGCCTGCATAGCGGCGCTCATGGCCACCGAGGACACGGATACAGCGGACGCGTTTCGCACCGGAGTTATCCGCAACCACTAGATTTGATTCTTCCTGGATCATGACTCTAAATACTTATAAACGTTCTTAACCTTAGCCTTAGCTTTGGATTGCCTCTAACAAGGCGAATCGATAATACCCGACGATTACTTCGCGCGCTCGAGGACCTCAACTACTCTCCAACGCTTCGTCTTCGAGAGAGGACGGGTCTCCATGATACGTACCGTATCACCGAGCTTTGCGTTGTTCTGCTCGTCATGAGCCACGAACTTCGTCGTCTTCTTGAAGTACTTCTTGTAGAGAGGATGTGGTACCTGGCGCACGAGTGCGACAACTACCGTCTTCTCCATCTTGTCACTCACGACCTTGCCCGTACGCTCTTTGCGGCGTCCACGTGCGTTTTCTGGTCCGATGATGCCTGCTTCGTTAGTAACCTGATCAGCCATGTGATTGCTTGTTCGGCTTAAAAGTGTTCTGCTTACTTAGTTGCGCTAGCTGCTGACGCAGTTGCCGCTGCCTTCTTCTGCTCAGTGAGCATTGTCTTCAGACGTGCGATGTCCTTGCGAAGTGTGACGAACTGCGCGGTGTTCTCCAGCTGTCCGATGGACTTCTGGAACTGCAGTGCGGTCAAACGCGCCTGGTTGTCGTTGATCTGCTTGTTCAGCTGATCCGCGGTCCAATTTCTGATGTCACTTGCCTTTAAGCCCTTCATAACTCTCTCAAAAAAAACTTCTTACGTGTGGAAGTACTCTAAAACGAGATTACTTCTTAACAATAGCCTCTGCAACGTAGTCAGGACGGATGACCATCTTGACCTTAACCGGCAACTTGTGTGATGCAAGGCGCATCGCCTCTGTAGCGAGCTCCTGCGAGACGCCACCGATCTCAAACATCACGCGGCCTGGCTTTACGCAGGCGACCCAGAATTCCGGAGAACCCTTACCAGATCCCATTCGGGTTTCTGCTGGCTTCTTCGTGATCGGCTTATCCGGGAAGATACGGATCCAGATCTTACCATCGCGCTTCATGGTACGCGAAAGCGTAACACGAACTGCTTCGATCTGACGGCTGGTGATCCAACCTGACTCAAGCGACTTGAGACCGAACGATCCGAAATCGACGTTCGTACCGCGCGTCTCATGACCGCTCATCTTGCCGCGCATCTGCTTGCGATACTTAACTCTCTTTGGTAACAGCATTGTAGTACTTTCCTAAGCTTTGTGACGCCTTCCGCGTTACGCTCTTGCGATTGGTGTTGTGTGAGCTGCTACTTAAGCTGAAGCTCCGCCGTCTGAAGGACGATTGAGGTTAAGACCTGGACGTCCGCCGCCTTCGCGACCACCGCCCTGACCACCGCGTCCACCACGACCGCCGCCGCCTTCGCGACCGCCGCCACCCTCGCCACCACCTTCACCACCGCGACCACGTCCTCCGCGACGGCGGCGCTCGCCACCTGCTGCGGAAACGATAGGACGCTTGTCCTTCTGCTCGCCACCATTTACAGCGATCTCTGCTGCAGCCTGTAGCGGGGTTTCGCCGATGATGTCACCGTGACAAACCCAAACCTTGATACCGATAGCACCCTGCTGGGTCTGTGCGGTACTCTTTGCAAAGTCAATGTCAGCGCGTAGTGTGTGCAGTGGGATACGACCTTCCTTGTACTGCTCACTACGTGCGATCTCAGCTCCGCCCAAACGGCCTGCTACCATTACGCGGATGCCCTCAGCACCAGAACGCATTGCGGTAGAGATCGCGCTCTTCATTGCGCGACGGAAAGAGATACGACCCTCGAGCTGCTGTGCGATCTGATCGCCAATAAGCTGAGCGTCTGTTTCGGGGCGCTTCACTTCGTTGATAAGGATCTTGACTTCCTTACCAGCGGTAATATTCTTGAGCTCTTCTTCGAGCTGTGCGATCTCCTTGCCGCTCTTACCGATAACAACACCAGGACGCGAGGTGTGTATGGTCAGAACGATACGCTTTGTCGTGCGGTCCAACGTGAGCTTCGCGATACCCGCACGCTTCAAACGATTCTTTACATAAGAACGAATGAGATTATCCTCTTCGAGCTTCTGTGCAAAGTTCTTATCATCATACCAGCGAGCATCCCAGGTCTTGGTTACCGCGAGTCTGAAGCCTATTGGGTGAGTTTTCTGTCCCAAGCGATTCTACTTCGTTAGATGTTGAAAAATTTGCTTATGCTGCAGCAGCTTCGCTGCTTGTTGCCTTCTTCGCAGTCTTCTTAGCTGCTGGCTTTGTTGCACCACCCTTGGCGGTACCGCCCTTGGCAGCGCGCGCCTCTCTCATGCTCTTTGCCTTGGCCATCGATGGAGCATT
>JBKJTP010000239.1:0-5687 GCA_046590195.1 Kapaibacterium sp. (SeqCode)
GCAGTCTTGCTATTGGTCACGATCGGCATGTGCATCATCGCAGTCGGCGGACTCGCCATGATACCACAGAGGATCGGGATCCAGATGGACGCCTCGTAGTACATCGCGAGTCCGCCGACTGCGATGAAGCACATGCCGATCGTGACCAATAGCAAGACTGCCCAGATGGGGAATGCCTTGATCTCCTTCTTTATAGCGAACTGGCGTCCTCCGAAGCGGCCACCTGTCGGCCTGGCTCGATGCTGCTGGCCATTCTTGGGCTTGGCTCCCGGCTTGTTTCTTGGTAGGATCATGTCTTAATGAACCACGATGTGGGCGCATACCTTCCGGGCTGTCGCCTGATCGATCAACTGATCAGTCAACGACCTCGCATAAAATGAACCAAGAGATCTCGATCGAAGACCTGGTGCTGCTGCACATGTACCAATGGGAGGCGCTCATGCGTGTGCTCGAGCGCAAAGGGCTTCTGACCAATATGGAGGTAATGGAAGAGATCGAGGCACTGAAGCTCGAGCATGAGGCAGTCATGAAACGCGAGTCAACAGACGGTCTGCCAGGCGGCTGAGCGCGAGTTTCCCTTTCGTGCAACTGCTCCAGGAATGGGTTATTTTAAGCTGATTTGGCCGATCTGACAATTTTAAGAAATTACGCAGGGTGCTTTAAACTTTTATTCACCGAGCAACTCCAACGTGAGTATTTGCAAAGCGGTCCGAATTGTCCTCTGGCATTGATTGCCTGGCGGCACTGCCCTTCTGGCCAAACTCGTTTAATCTCGATACTTATTTAGGCACATGAAGTCATTTCGTTACATTATCCTGAGCGCCTTGCTGCTCGCCGTTGGCGTCAGCACGACGGGTGACGCGTTCGCGCAAAAGGGCCCAGGTCGTGGCCGCGGTGGTAAGCTTCCTGGTGATTCGACCGAGGTCCGCAACGACTCGATCCGTCCTCCGAAGGATGGTGGACAGCGCGATTCCCTCTTCCGCAAGGATCGTCCGGGGAAGCGCGACAATATCCACCACCTCATCGGCTTCTTCGTTAATAACGATAGCTGCCGCGAGGTATTGATCGGACTCATGAGCGCAGAGGATGCAGCAGCATTCACTGCAGCCATGAACAACATCAGAGGCAACAACGCACAGCTCAAGGATCTTCGTACACAGCTTCGCGCTGCACGTGAAGCCGGCGACACAGCCGCATTCCGCGCTATCTCTGAGCAGTTGAAGGCTCTCTATCGCATGATCGGCGAGAATCATAAGATCGCTGCCTCGATCCTCAGCAAGTATTCGGAGCGTGCAATGCGCGTGCGCAACGATTGCGGCGGACGTAAGCCAAAGGGACCACGCGATGGTGGTGCACGCGATGAGCGTAAGGAAGATGGTCACCAGCCATCTGGTGTGATCACACCGAATCCAGTAGAACTCGGCGGCACAGCAGTGCTGAATCTGAGACTCGCTGCGGAGGCAAATGTAGCTGTTACGATCTCGAATGAGAGCGGCACAGTACTCACGATCCCTTCGGCACAGTTCGCAGCTGGCGCACAGCAGATCTCGCTCGATGTATCGAGCCTCACACGAGGTGCTTACCTCGTACAAGTGCAGATCGGCGAGAAGATGCAGGTCTTGAAGTTGATGATCCAGTGATCGATCGATCAAGAATTCAAGAGGCTCCGCGAAAGTGGGGCCTCTTTCGTTTTAAACCGGTTCTAGTGTGTGTTGGGAGATAAAGCGGTATTTTTGTATCCATGACCGCCCTTCGCGCCACCCCGTTCGATAACCTTGTCCTTAGCCGCAATGCAAAGATCGCCCTCTTCATCTGGGGTGCGGTATCGCTCGTGGCAATGTTGGCGTATCCCTTCGCCTACGATCAAGTCGCATTCTTCATCGGCGGCGAGAGCATCATCAAAGATGGCGCGATCCCCTACCGCGATTATCTCGACACGAAGCCACCGCTCATCTTCTATCTCTATGGGTTGGCCTCATTCATCTTCGGGCATAATCAATGGGGCATTAGGCTGATCGATGTTCTCTGGCAGATTGGGACTGCGATTCTTTTGTATCGCCTCGTTCTCAAGCAAGTAGGATCTGAGTCGTTAGCCTATCTCACGGCCTTCCTCTACGTCTGGCAATATGCTACTACGGGATATTGGATGACAGCTCAAGCTGAGAGCTTCTCGATCCTGCCGACGCTCTTCATCGTGAAACTCGTACTGGAGATCGATGATCATCGCGCATTCAAGTTCGGCCTGTTGTCAGGCGCTGCACTCGCCGCTATCTTCCTTCTGAAGTTCACGCTGGTCCTGTTCTTTCTTGGCGCTGTTTACTATCTCGTTCGGTATCGCTTTCGTAGCGAGACGATCCCCTATCTGCTCGGTACGTTGATAACGTTCTCTGTAGCTGTCGGAGGCTATCTCTTCCATCTGCATTACACCGGCGCTCTTCCGACCTTCCTCGAAGGGCTGCGATGGGTTCGCGAGTATGCTGCGATCACGCCGATGTTCGGTGTCGATACGATCGGCATGGAGTACAACAAGCTGTTTCCGGAATTCCTGCTGAGGACGTTCAGCATCACGCTGACAGGGCTCGGCATCTACGGCTTGATCAAGATCTTCACCCCTCGGGATAGCCACGCTAGCCCTCTGTTCACACTTTTCGTACTCTGTCTCATCTTTGCACTGCTGGGCGTATTGTTCGAGCGCAAGTTCTTCCCGTATCACTACACTAGGGGCTTCGTATTCTTCGCACCGTTCGTTGCGGTCGGAGTCTTTGCAACGTGGCGCTGGCTATCCTCACGCAGAACAAGCACCGTGATCGTCATCGTGGGACTGCTCGCGATCTTCTTCTCGCCGGTGATGCAGGTCTATACACAGACGATCACCTGGCCTCTTGCGATCGCGTCGGGCAAGAGTCGAGAGCAGATGGTGCAGGCCAAAGTGAAAGATTATTACGCTGCAGAGCAGCGTGAGGTCGGCGAATACTTGAAGCCTCGTATCCCCGCAAACGAGAACATGTTCTTCTGGGGTAACGGAGTTGGGGTCTATCACTACGCCGAGCAGAGACCGAAGACGCTAGCCTTGACGGTGACGCCCTTCATCACTGACTGGACATCAAAGCGTTGGAAGGATACGCTAATGTCGCAGGTCATTCGGACGAATCCACTTTACTTTATTGTCGAGCAAGGTGACACGCGAAGTTATATCTCCGGTACGAACACTGATTCCTACGGGCATCTTCAGCGATGGAGTGAACTCGCTACTTTCGTCACTACAAGATACGATGAAGAGAAGCGTATCGGTCACTTCATTCTCTATCGTCGTCGCTAGGTTCTGATGTCGGCGGGACGGTAGTGAATGGCAGTTCGCCTTCTTGCAACGCAGGAATGAACCACGGTCTTGAGTCTAGCAGATCGACTCGGTGCTTGATGTAGCTTGGCTCGTCGGTGATGACAGGCGCAATGATTCCGACCATCTCCCACACATGCGACGGCACCAGCTTCGCGCGACCTGGACACATCCACAAGAACACATTCATCGCGCCCCCGAGAAGATGAGCATCCGGTGCTAGCTTCTTGATCATGCGATCCCAGTCGATCATCTCAACATTCAGATACATCAGGTTGAGCACATCGGTCCAATCGCATCGCGGACGCTGTAGGATATAGAGCTTGTTCCAGATCAGCTCTTCGATCGGCAGCACTCTGACGCATTCACCGCGGATCAAAACTTCGGGCCCGAGTGTCACCCAATCGGGATCGAAGTTCGCACGGTAGTTCGCCATGTCCCAAATGAGATCGGCGATCCATCCGTCACGCGTACCGCGATAGATCCACTTCCTGTCGTACCCTTCTTTCAGGTGGTAATCGGTGAGTCCGATCTTTCGGGTTGCTTCGATCAACTTCTCTCGTGACTCCGGGAGAATGAAGAAGTCAATGTCTTTACCATTGCGGAAGACACCGGTGAATGCAGCCCATGCAAAGCCGCCACCCAGCGCGAATGGCTCGCCTGAATCACGGACAGCGTGGATCACCTCTTTATAGAATTGCCATTGCTGATCAGAGATCTGCTCGAGACCCGCAAGCTCCTTCTCAGGTTTGTCTTGCATCATCTAGTTTATGTATGGCTGTACAAGGAGGACAGTCTCCATCTCGTATGGCGTAAGGCCGCCATGATGTCCGAAGTAATGCTGATCGAATCTTCCCGGTTCTAGCCACCAGACCGATTCGTTAGCGTATGGTAGTATCACAAGATCGCCAATGCGAGCGAGCAATTCTTTCGAAACGCTTGGACCGAAAAAACCTTGCTCGATCATCTCTCTCGTTTGCCGGATCTCTCCTCGGCCATCGAACGTACGCGTTAATATTGCTATGGCCTCTTCTTCATGTCCTTCCTGTATGTGCAAGAACATATCACGCGGTGATCCCGCAGGCGCCAGTAGGTCACCTGAACGTGATCGCTTGAGATGCGGCAGTAACCCCGGCAGATCTTTATTCAGATAGATCGTCGACTTGGGATCAATGTCAACCTGACCGTGATCGGCGGTCATGAGAAAGAGGGTGCGGCCACGATGCTTCGCCAAATTCGGATGGAAGAAGTCTTCCATCAACGCCAGGAATGTCTCTATCTCAGCAGCCAATTGCAGAGAGTTCGGCCCGTGATGATGCGAGATCGAATCAATCTTATCGTAGTACAAGAAGAAGTAATTCTTCCCCTTCGTATTGTAGACTCCTTCGATCAATGATGCAACTGCTTCAGGGAACGTGCGATAAGGGATGACCTTCGCACCATCCGTGACAATATCGGTATATGGGGAATGACAGTAGCGCGAGTCTTGAAGGATGTACGAGTTTATGCCATATCGCGCAAGCTCTTGATAGATCGTTTGATTGGGGAAGAATGCTGTTGGCGATACTCCGCATTTAAGTAGCGTATCTCGGTCGTGATCGCCAGCGTATGAGAAGAGCAAGGGCGAGATCACCGCATCGAGCATCGGCTCGTAGTAATTCCATTCGTAGACTCCGCTCTGCCCGACGTTCAGCCCTGTATGGATCGCCGTGACGTGCGCTGCTGTAGTCGAAGGAAATTGTGAACTGATCAGATTGACGGATCCTTCATTCGCAACTCGCTTGAGAAATGGATGGCGATCGAGATATCGCTCGACGAAGCGCCAGCCGAATGCATCGATGAAGAAAAGAATGACGGTGTCATACTTCTCGCTGAGCGGACCGCCATTTGGATATGGAATTCCGGGGCGATTGTCATCGGTGAGCAGATGACGAACAGTCTGCGGTATTTGCGCGAATGCATAGGCCTCGTAAATGGGAGCAGTGAAGTGCTCGCCCTGGCGTTGCGCCCTTACGACATCAAACGATTCCTTATTGATCATTCTCTATTCTTGCACGGATGAGCTTTACCCTTCTCATCTCATACTCTTGCAAGAATGGTGCACACTCAGCTCGATGCTGAGAGAAAATGTTATGTGAATGCGCTATTAAGTATCTTCTCGCAAAGATCATTGAACGTCATGCCGGCTGCCTTCGCAGCTTTTGGGACAAGACTTGTGGCCGTCATGCCTGGCAAAGTATTGATCTCCAAACAGAAAAAATTGTTTTGAGGATCAAGTCGGTAATCAATTCGTGCGTAGCCCTTGGCGCCGCAAGTCTTGAAGACATTGAGAGCGTCTGCCTGGATACGC
>JBKJTP010000071.1:0-27688 GCA_046590195.1 Kapaibacterium sp. (SeqCode)
GTGAGTGCAAATGCAGCAAGGGCTACGAACAGCAGCGACCGAGTAGAGTGTGGTAGGGGCAAGTGATCTTGATTGCTTCAAGGGCAAACGCGGCGAAGCCTGAAAGTCTTCCTCAATTGGTTGGTGAAATAAATAGGTGACTTGTAACGATAACGATTGATATGATGAGAACAATACTATTGGTGGTGCTGCTCTTGGCTGGGATCGGCTGCCAGACCACGAATGCACAGTACAGAGACATCTCTGTCTCTGAAGCGGAGACACTGTTAACACAGCCTAAAACATATCTTCTCGACGTCCGTACACAGGAGGAATATGACGAAGCGCACCTAGAGGGTGCGAAGCTCATACCTGTTGGTGAGCTACAGACCAGACTCAGTGAACTCGAGGCAGAGAAGGGGAAAGAGCTGATAGTCTATTGCCGCTCGGGCAGTAGAAGCGCTAACGCCAGTGAACTACTCTCAAAGCAGGGCTACAAGGTGGCGAATGTCGAAGGCGGGATCAATGCCTGGCAGTCTGCTGGTAAACCGGTGGTGACCGGTTCAAAGTGACGCCTATTCCAGGCACGCACTTGTATAGCGCAGAAAAAGCCCTCGGTATCCGAGGGCTTTTTTTTGCATGACATTGGTAATGCTTAGTAGTTCTCGAGGTAACGATCTAGCTCCCACTGAGTCACAGAGAGGCGGTATGAATCCCACTCTGCAGTCTTTGCTTCGATGAGCTTATCGACAGTGTAGTCACCAAGTGCCTCGCGAAGGACGCTGTTCTTATTCAGCTCCTCCAGCGCTTCGAGCAGGCTCTTCGCAACTGTGGTGATGCCACGCGCTGCTGCCGTCTCGTCGGTGAATTCGAAGATGTTCTCTTCGACCGGCGCCGGTGCCTTCATCTTGTTCTCAACGCCGTCAAGTCCCGTGGCGAGCATTGCAGCCATTGCCAGGTAAGGGTTTGCCATTGGATCTGGGCAACGGAGCTCTACGCGGACTGCCTTCTCGCGGCCCTCGGTGATACGAGGGATACGAATAAGCGCTGAGCGATTGCGCTGACCCCAAGCGACGTACACCGGAGCTTCGTAACCAACGACGAGTCGCTTGTACGAATTGACCGTTGGATTCAGGATCGCGTTCATCGCCTTGATGTGCTTGAGCTGACCAGCGATGTAGCTCTTCGCGATGTCAGAAAGCTGATACTCGCCATCTGCATCGTGGAAGAGATTCGTCTTGTTGTCCATCGTGAAGAAGGACTGGTGGACGTGCATACCCGAGCCGTTGATGCCAGCGATCGGCTTTGCCATGAAAGTACAGTGCAAGCCGTGCTGCATCGCGATCGACTTCAGCGTGTACTTCATGATCATCACGATGTCTGCGCAGCGAAGCGCATAATCGTACTTGAAGTCGATCTCGTGCTGACCAACTGCGACCTCATGGTGAAGTGCTTCAACGTCGATGCCAAGCTCCTTCAGCGCGAAGGTCATCTCCTTACGGATCTCTGTCGCGAGATCTGTTGCCTGATCGAAATAGCCCGCAGTGTCGTGCGGAAGCGGAGCGAGCTTGCCGGTTTCGTCACGCTTGAAGAGGAAGAACTCGAGCTCTGGACCTGTATTGAAGCGGTAACCAAGTGCCTCAGCGCGCTTCAACTGGCGCTTCAGGATGCCACGTGGATCGCCTTCGAATGGCGTACCATCAGGCATGTAAATATCACCGATGATCATTGCCGTGACTGCACGTGTGTTCTTTGACCATGGGATGACCACGAAGGTATCGAGGTCTATCTTCATGTACATATCCGACTCCGAAACGCGAGCGAAGCCTTCGACTGAAGAACCGTCGAACCATACGTTAGAGTCGATCGCGTCCTCAAGCTTGGAGACCGGTATCGTGATCGCCTTCATCGCACCGAGCAGGTCGGTGAACATTACGTTGATGAACTCAACTTTTTGTTCAGCGGCTAGAGCGAGAACCTCTTTTTTTGTCATGGCACCTATCAGTTATGAATTGGATGGAGAAATACGAGTGTAAAAATCTTTCTGTGCTTTAGCCTTCTGCTCTTCGCTGAGCAGGATCGAGATCGGTGATCGGCAAAGCTGTAGTCTCTTTGTGTGTGCTCAGCACTACATTCGTTCGTGTGGAGCGTACTCCGGGCCAGCGCTGGATCTCCGTGAGCAGACGCTCGAGCGATGAGGTGTTCCACGTACGGACCTTCATCATGTGCGATCCGTCGCCAGTGATCGCGTGAACCTCGAGTATCTCAGGATTTGCATCGGCGCGTGCAAGAAAATCTGCGAAGTTATTGCTCGACTCAACGTTTGCGAAGATGAAGGCAGCAACGTCAAGTCCGAGACGCTTTGGCTCGAGCTTGCCGTGAACGCCTTCGAGAATGCCACGGTCTTCGAGCTTCCGCATACGGTCGCTGATCGAGGGGAGCGAAAGCCCGACAGCCTCGGCAAGTTCGTTGCGCTTGGTGCGGCCCTGCTCCTGGAGCAATCGGAGGATCGTAAGGTCGATCTGGTCCAGCCCGACGGTGTCGAGCGAAGGCTGGAGGGGATGGTCGAATTTGCGAGCAGTTTTGCCCATTACTTGCTATTCTTAAGGCCGGAAGCACTTTGGGCTTCGTAAATTTGTGTCCGTGGATTCGTTAACATTACTAAGTAAAGCGATAGTTCTAGTTGAGCTTTACTTTTTAGGAAATTTCAATGATCGATCTCCGTTCTGATACCGTCACCCGGCCCAGCAAAGAAATGCGGCAGGCCATCGCTAATGCTGAGGTTGGCGATGATGTCTTCAGTGAAGACCCCACTACTAATGAACTTGAGGCTGAGGTAGCCGATCTCCTTGGTAAAGAAGCGGCCCTATTCACACCGAGTGGCTGCATGGCCAATCAGCTTGCACTGAAGGTCCATACGCGTGAAGGAGACGAGGTGATCCTCGAAGCAGAATCACACATCTTCAATTATGAGACGACAGCCGCTAGCTATCTCTCTCGTGTACAGATCAATCCGGTTCGTGCAGCGAACAAGGGCCGACTCACACCGGAAGAGGTCGAGCCAGCCATTCGTGAGAAAGCATATTACATGCCCGTCTCGCGCCTGTTGGCAGTCGAGAACTCTGTTAATCGTGCAGGCGGTACTGTTTATACTGTTGAGCAGATGAGCGCTCTTGCCGAGCTTGCTCGTAACAACCAGATGAGCTTCCACATGGATGGCGCACGTCTTTGGAATGCATGTGCATACTTGGGCAATGAGCCGAAGGATTTTGCTCAGCATATGGATACCGTCGCTGTCTGCTTCTCAAAGGGATTAGGCGCACCCGCCGGAAGCACACTTGTCGGACCTAAAGATCTTATCACAGAGGCTCGTCGCCATCGCAAGATCTGGGGCGGAGGAATGCGGCAATCAGGGATACTGGCTGCGGGCGCACTGTACGCATTACGCTATAATCGCCTCCGATTGAGCGAGGATCATGAGAAGGCACAAGTATTTGCGAAGATCATTAGTGAGGGGACACAGAAGGTGACAATTGATCTTGATGCTGTGCAGACGAACATTGTGCTGATGCAGGTGCAGGAGGGAGTTGATCTCAATGAGTTGAGCGACAACCTGAAACAGGAGGGCGTCGCAGTCTCAATGGGCGCGCGCGGAATGTTACGTGCTGTGACACATCTTGATGTGTCACTCAGTGATTGCAAGAAAGCTGCTGAGATCATCGTCACGTTCTTGAACAAATAATGCAGCCACGCCTCAGCGACTCGCAATTTCATCACTCGTTCCACTATCGCGTTCGCTCGCATGAGTGCGATAGACAGGGGGTGGTTCACAACGCTCGCTATCTTGAGATACTAGAGATCGCTCGGATCGAGTTCTGCCGAGACGTACTGCAGATTCCCATTGATCCCTGGACGTTTGCGAAGCATCACAAGTTCTTCTTCGTTCGCAACGCGCTCGATTACTTCTCACCTGCGATGTTCGATGAAGAGCTGACTGTTTGGACACGCGTCTCGAAGATCGGGCGCACGAGCGTCACGATGGAGCAGATCATTAATTCACCACTCGACGGCCGACGCGTGGTCGAGTGTGAGGCAGTTATGGTGTCTGTCGATCCCGATACGAACACACCGATCGAGCTAACTCAGGATCTCAAAGACAGAGTGCGTGCTCAGGATGGCTACGACGATATTCCTCCTATTGCAACATGATGAATTTACTCGTTCTTCCTTTCGCCGTTATCCAGCAAGATGAAGTTGCTGCAAAGCTCTCTCGCCAGCTTCCACGCATGATCGGATCTGAGATCGAGAATGCGATCGGCGCGCGGTTGAAGGCGCGATATCTCTCTTCACGTGGAACAGATATTACGGGAAAGTCAGGCTTAGTGGCATCGATGGAATTGCCGAGTCCAGGCGACCTCGAGACAGTCACGCGCATGTATGGCGGCGATCTTGTGCTGACAGGGAAGTTCGGACTTAGTGATCGCGAGATCCTGATCGAAGGGCGGTATTATGACACCGCAAAGAAGGCGGAGGTCTATGCCAAGCGCTTCGAGACCTATCCGACGTACTACTTCGACGCAGTCGAGGAGATCAAGCTGCGTGCGACCCAGCTGCTGAACATTGAGTTGAGCGATGACGAGCGCGTTGCGCTCTTCTCGCGAGCGACAGATAGTTGGCAGGCCTATCTCTATTACTTGCTCGCCGAGGATGAACGCTATGCGCTGACTCTAGGCATTCCACCTCAGGATCACAAGGGTGCGATCACACTTTATCAAGAGGCGGTGAAGACGGATCCGACTTTCATTGCAGCGAAGCGAGGACTCGAACATTTACTCGTGTTGCTGATTGAGAATAATATCATCTCCCAAACACATCTGGAGGTGATGATCAAGGACCTCGGCGAATTCGTAACGCCTGAATTTACGCAAGCTATTGATGATCTCCTTCATTGAGAAGTGTGGTAGTAGGCTTTAGCCTACTACACTTGAAAAACAGTAGTAGGCTAGGCTAAAGCCTACTACCACACTGCTTAGAGCATAGCGAGTGCCTTGCGCTGCGCCTCAAGCGTGTGCTCGATATCTGCATCCGAATGCGCAATGCTGACGAACATCGCTTCGTATTGTGCCGGCGCGAGATAGACGCCTTGGTCCAGCATCGAATGGAAGTACTTCCCATACCGAGTGGTGTCTGAAGATGTGGCGCTAGCATAATCTACGACATCCTGATCCGTGAAGAACATGCAGAGCATTGACCCCACACGCGTAAAGGATGCAGGAATCCCTGACGCCGAAACATTCTTCCGCATCTCACCCTCGAGATAACGCGACACGGCCTCGAGCTTTGGATAGGGATCCTCAAGCTTCAAGAAATGCAGTGTTGCAATGCCTGCAACCATCGCTAAAGGATTGCCACTCAACGTCCCAGCTTGATAGACCGGGCCAAGTGGGGAAAGCCTCGACATGATCTCTCTCTTCCCACCGAATGCGCCAACGGGAAGTCCGCCGCCGATGATCTTGCCAAGACACGTGAGATCAGGTGTGATACCATGAAGCTTCTGCGCGCCGCCAAGGGCAACACGGAAGCCAGTCATCACTTCGTCGTAAATCAGGACGATGCCATTGGCATCGCAAAGACGACGCAGACCCTTATAGAATTCTTCGGTTGCTGGTACAACACCCATGTTTCCAGCGATAGGCTCGAGAATGATCGCTGCAACATTATCGGAATTCGCAGTTATCAACTCCTCGACACTTGCAAGATCGTTGTAGCTTGCATTCAGCGTGTCTTCGGCCGTACCTTTTGTGACCCCGGGAGAGCTTGGCTGACCTAGCGTCAGCGCACCCGATCCCGCCTTGATCAAAAAGCTATCGCCATGACCATGGTAGCAGCCTTCAAACTTGATGATCTTCTCGCGACCAGTATATCCCCGCGCAAGCCGAATGGCGGACATCGTCGCTTCCGTGCCACTCGAGACCATGCGTACCATCTCGATCGATGGCACAAGCTCTTTGACAAGCTCAGCTAGCTCGATCTCTAGTTCAGTTGGTGCACCAAAGCTTGTAGCGATCTTTGCCTGATCGGTTAACGCCTCAACGATAGCAGGGTGGGAGTGACCAAGAATGAACGGTCCCCATGATCCAACGTAATCGATGTAGCGATTGCCGTCTGCATCCCACATGTATGCGCCCTCGCCGCGCGCCATGAAAATGGGAGTGCCCCCGACCGAGCGGAAAGCCCGCACTGGAGAATTCACACCACCGGGGATCGACTTTTGCGCGCGCTCGAAAAGCTCATTGCTCTTACTATAATTCATCAAATTCTCTTTGCTGCTTCCAGTGCGTAATACGTAAGAATGATCGATGCTCCGGCTCGCTTGATCGCGGTGAGTGATTCCATCATCACACGCTCTTCGTCGATCCAGCCGTTTGCTGCTGCTGCCTTGATCATCGCGTATTCGCCACTAACCTGATACGCCGCTGTCGGAACTTCGAACTTCTCCTTCACGCGGCGAATGATATCAAGCGATGGCAGCGCCGGCTTGACCATCACGATATCCGCACCTTCGTCGAGGTCACGTTGCACGACGCGCATCGCTTCGTCGCTGTTTGCCGGATCCATCTGATGCGAGCGGCGGTCGCCGAAGGTCGGGGTGGAATTAGCAGCCTCACGGAATGGCCCATAGAAACCTGATGCATACTTCGCTGAGTATGACATGATCGGCAGATTCTCATGCCCCGACATATCGAGTGCCTCGCGGATCGCGCCGATTCGTCCATCCATCATATCGCTTGGTGCAATGAGATCTGCACCTGCCTCTGCATGCGAAAGTGCCATCTGCACGAGATGCTCGACGGTCGCGTCGTTCATGATCTCGTAGCCACTACCACGCTCTTCGATTATGCCACAGTGTCCACTCTCGGTATATTCGCAGAGGCAGACATCGGTAACGACGAGCAGATTATCAAAACGTTCTTTGATCTTAGAGACAGCTTCCTGCACAACACCCTCTTCGTTGTATGCCTCGTGTCCGTGCGCATCCTTATGTTCAGGAATGCCGAAGAGGATGATGCCACCAAGATTCGCATTCGCAGCCTTCTCGCACTCAGCAAGGATGCCATCCATGCCGAGCTGAAATACTCCCGGCATCGACGAGATCTCTTTCTTGAAGTTCGCTTTGCCTTCGACGACGAAGAGCGGAAGGATGAAGTCGGAGGCATGCAGGTGCGTCTCGCGAACGAGGCGGCGCATTGGCTCGGTCATCCGCGTGCGGCGCGTTCGGCTTTGCGCTGGAATCACGAGCTCGCCGAGATTCTCATGATCGTGATCATGAGAGTGACCGTTTTGCGAGTGATCGTGCGAATGATTGTTGTCGTGGGCCATAGTTTACTGATTGTGTTCTTGAACAAGCCGTTTGGCCAGTTCTGTTGCATTGGTCACACAAGATCCGATCGCAACGCCGCCTCGATAATTGGAGAGCAGATGGATATTCGGATTCTTCTGCTCGAATGCTTCGATCGCCTCGATGAGCTTATAATGTCCCAGATGATATTGAGGGATCGCCTTCTGCCATCTGGTAACATGCTGAAATACGGCTGCGCCAGTGATACTGAGAGTTTCGCGGACCTCGCGCTCAGCCGCGGCCATGAGATCCTCATTGGTCCAGTCGCGCATCTCAGGACGCTTACTGCCGCCAAGCATGACAGTCAGCAGCACCTCGTCATTCGGAGCGCGACCCTCCCAGAGAGTTGAAGAGAAGATACAGCCGAGGATGTCACGCTTCTGATTCGATGGCACAAGATATCCGAATCCATCAAGCGGATGCGAAACATCTCTACGCTTGAATGCAAGCGAAACGACCGATACATGCGGATGCTCGATCGCTCTGAGTTGCGCCGCGAGGGGAGTGTCATAAGTGTCAATCAGATCGGCAGCGCTGTATGCTGGGCTTCCAATGATAATGCGCTTGGCATCAATGTTCGGGCCCACAAGATGGTACCCACCATCAATCATCTGAATTCTTGTAACGGCATTTCCCTCAACCACTGCACCTTCTAGCACATTCTTGAGCGCAGCGATCAAAGTGTGAAGGCCATTCTTGAACGAGAATATGCCTTTATTTGGCTTAGGCTTTACAGATTGTGGAGTGCCACGCTTACTCTTGATCGTGCCTTTGATCAACGAGCCATACTGCTGCTCAAACTCCCACATCTTCGGGAATGAGCTGCGAACGCTAAGCTTCGTGGTATCTCCAGCATAGATCCCAGTGATGACTGGGTCGATCAGATTATCCGCAAACCACGGGGATATGCGCCGGGATACGAAATCACGAATACTTTCATCAGGCTTGCTTGTAGGAGGGACGAACGGTTCACGCAGGACCTTCAGCTTTTCGCTGAAGGGTATCAGCTGTGTCGTGATCGCCGCCGGAGGCGATGATGGGGTAGGGATCAACGCGCCATCCCGATACAGATACCGCTTCTTTGCTAATGGACTCGATTCAATGAGTTGATCTTCTAAATTAAGATCAGCAATTAGCTGAAGCAGATCCGGACTATTGCCACGCAGAGAATTCGGTCCGGCTTCCAAAAGATAGGGCCCATGCTTCTGCGATTGCATCGCACCGCCCGCACGTCCCGCATCAATGATCGCGATCTTCAGTCCTGCGCGGTTGAGGTAAAAGCCACACGTGAGGCCGCTAATACCTGCGCCGATGATCGCAATGTCGAACATCAGATCGTTGATTCTGTGATCATCGTCATGCCAAGCAACTGATCGAAGAGCTGGCTATTGGATGACAGGAGAGAGCCGCCGCGGATCGATCGGTTACCGTTGAAGTCAGCGAATTGTCCGCCGGCTTCTTCCATGATCACGCCCATCGGCGCCGCGTCCCAGATCTCCATCTTCGGATCGAACATCGCTTCTGCGCGGCCTGTCGCAACGAGTATGTGTCCGTAGCAATCACCCCATGTACGAAAAAGCTTGACACCCGAGAATATCTCGAGATGACGTTCGTGACCAATGATATTGCGAAGCCGATAGTCGTCTGTAGTCAGGAACGTCGCTTCTTCAAACTTGCTAACATTCGACACCTGGCATTTGCTGCCGTTCCAAAAGCAGCCTTCGCCGCGTCCAGCGATGACTAGTTCATTGAGTGCGGGCATGAATACAGCGCCCTGAATCACATCGCCATCTTCTTCGAGCGCGATCATCGTGCCATACATCGGCACGCCCGTTATGAAAGTCTTGGTACCATCGAGCGGATCGAGGATCCATGTTCGCGCATTCGATCCTTTCTTCTCGCCATACTCTTCGCCGATGATCGAATCGTCAGGGAAGTACTTCTCGAGTTGCTCTCGGATGAATGACTCCGACTCGCGGTCAGCCTGAGTGACAGGGGTGGCGTTGTTCTTCTGATCGACCTTCGCCGTGTTGTTATTAAAATACTTCAGCGTGATCGCACCGGCTGCGCGGATCGTCTCTTCAAGAAAACTCAGGTTGTTCATGCAGGTATTGCCTTTTCGATTATGGCGATCTCGGGTACTGCGTGCAAGTGCTTGATCTCCGCAAGCGCAAGATCGGCGAGTGCCTTGATGAACGTAGGGGAAGCGTTGAGCCCCTCCATCACGACATAATTCTTGATGCCGTTCGCCATGCCGTTGTGCCGCTCTTCGATGTCGAGCTCATGCAAGGTCTCGATGTGATCGCTCACGAATGCGATCGGCACGATCAAAAGATCAGTAATGCCTTTCTGTCCAAGCTCGGTGATCGTCTTCGTCGTGGCTGGCTCCAGCCATTTCTTCGGACCCACCTTGCTTTGATACGAAAGCATGTACGGCAGATCGTATCCGCGAAGCTTCATCATTGCTTCCATCGTCTCCTGAATGTGATAGGAGTAAGGGTCGCCGGCTTGTACCATATCGAGTGGAGTGCCGTGCGCAGAAAAGAGAACCTGCACTTTTGAGCGATCCGGAAACTTCGCCAGCGCTTGATCCATGCGCTCATTCATCCCCTGCAGGTACTGTGGATCGCGATGATAGTACATGATGCGCCGCTCGTAAAAGCGCGCACCCATTTGCTTCATCACTCGATCCCACTCATTGTAGCTCGATCCAGCGTTCGTCTTCGAGTACTGAGCGTAGAGCGGAATATGCACCACTTCAGTAACGCCTTCAGCCATCAATCGGCCAACGATCTCCTTCGCGAACGGACGCCAATAGCGCATCGTAAGATACACCTTTACGTTCTCCTCTGGATGATGTCGATTGAAGTAGGTCTGTAGCGCCATCATCTGCTCACACGTCTTCTCAACGATCGGAGACTTGCCGCCGATCTCTGCGTACTTCAGTGATACAGACTTCGAGCGAGTCTTCGAAATGATAGTCGCGAGGGCCTTCTGAAATGTCGGACCGAAGGGAAGCTCGATGATATCGGGGTCGTTGAACAGATTAAAGAGGAAGGGCTGCACGGCCTTGAGCGAGTCCGGTCCGCCGAACTGCTGCAATACGACCGCGATCTTCCTCTTACTCATAGTGCTAATTTAGCCCAGTCGCGTGGCTGTTTCAATACTTCCCATAGATCATGCTCAGGCGTGCCTGGCGCGGGTTTCATATCGTACTCCCAACGCGCAAGGGTTGGCAGCGACATCAGAATGCTTTCGATGCGACCACCAGTCTCGAGACCGAAGCGAGTACCGCGATCGTAAACGAGATTGAACTCGACATACCGTCCGCGGCGCAAGAGCTGCCAGCGCTTCTCGTCATCATTGTACGAATCTTTCCGATGGCGCTCAACGATCGGTACATAAGCCGGCAAAAATGCGCGGCTCACATCCTGCACGAAAGCAAAGATCTCTTCGCGTTCTCGTTCGGTGCCTTTCAGGTGATCGAAGAAAATGCCACCGATGCCCCGCGATTCGCCACGATGCTTGATCTGAAAGTACTCGTCGCACCACTGCTTGAATCGAGGGTAATAGAGCGGGTCGTGCTTATCGCAGGCGGTCTTGAAGGTCGTGTGGAAGTGCATCGCATCTTCCTCGTCGAGATAGTATGGCGTCAGATCAGCGCCGCCGCCAAACCATGCGTCGCCATCCGATTGCTCGAAGTAACGGAAGTTTGCATGCACCGTCGGGATCTTCGGAGAATGCGGATGCAAGACCAACGACACACCGCATGCGAAGAAGGAGAGTGCTTCGCCACCCGACTTCAGCATATCCGGAGCTTCACCATAGACAGATGAGAAATTCACGCCAGCCTTCTCGAAGACATCGCCATCGGTGAGCACACGCGATCTTCCACCGCCACCACCGGGACGTTCCCACGTATCCTGAAAGAACTTCGTGCCACTGCCATCGAGCACCTGGAGGGTGTTCGTGATCTCGTCCTGCAGTTGCTTGAAGTATTCTTCGGCCCGCGACTTAAGCGAGTACTTTGTCAGCTCCATCCTTGATATGATCGAGATTAGGCTGTCTTGAAGTTATACGCGTTCTTCGCTGCTTCAACGAATGCACGCGCACGATCAGGCTGCACTTCGGGAGTGATGCCGTGGCCGAGATTGAAGATGTGCCCTACAGGCGAACCCATGCGTTCCGCGATCTCTTCAACGCGTGCCTTGATCACGTACTCTGGTGCATAGAGCAGACCGGGATCCATGTTGCCTTGCAGCGCAACCTGATCTCCGATCAACGCCTTTGCATCGTCGATGTCGATCGTCCAGTCGAGACCAACGACATCGCATGTCGTATTCGCTATCTCTGTCAGTGAATGATTCGCGCCCTTGCAGAACACCACGATCGGCGCGCGGCCCTGCGTGCGAGCCTTTACCTTGCGAACGATGTCGTCAATGTATTCGAGCGAGAACTCGCGGAAATCAGCAGGCGTGAGCGCACTTGCCCATGTATCGAAGATCTGCACAACATCGGCACCAGCTTCGATCTGCGCGACAAGATAATCGGTCACCGCATCAGCGATCTTGCGAAGCAGGGTATGAGAGTCCTCCACGCGGCTGAAGATCATCTCTTTCGCATTGCGGAAGTCCTTGCTGCCTTGTCCTTCGACCATATAGGTGAAGAGTGTCCAAGGCGAACCTGAGAAGCCGATCAATGGCACGCGGCCATTGAGCTTTTCCTTTGTCATCTTCAGCGCGTCCATGACGTACTTCAGGTCATGATTCGGATTGATCTCGCGGAGATTCTTGATCTCGGAATAGAGCCTGATCGGCTTATCGAAACGAGGTCCGCCTTTGCCTTCTTCGACGAAGAGCTTCATGCCCATCGCTTCGGGGATGACGAGGATGTCTGAGAAGATGATCGCAGCGTCAACGCCTATCAGATCGACTGGCTGCACTGTTACTTCGGAGGCAAGCTCCGGCGTTTTGCACATCGTCAGGAAGTCATACTTCGAGCGTATGGCGCGATACTCTGGAAGATAGCGGCCAGCTTGACGCATGAACCACACTGGCGCGCGTTCAACTGGCTGGCGTCGAGCGGCACGGAGAAGGAGATCGTTCTGAAGTGGAGGATTCATGCGAGGAGTACGAAAGTATTAGTTGAGTCGGATGTTCTTCGACTCGATATAAAGCAGAATGTCTTTTGCGAGACTTTCCTGATCGGCCTTGCGAGCAACGATCTCGGGTCGGCGACGCAACCGCTCTTCGACTTCACGTGCTGTCGTCTCACCGATGCACGCGATTGCCGGTAGCTTTCTAAGTTCTTCAGCTGCCATTTCAGCCATCGTTGTAACGAAGAACGCGACGGAAGAAGGGGAGAAGAACGCGATCACATCGGGGCGTTGCGATTCGAAAAGATTCAGCAAGCGAGCAGAGTCGCCAAGCGATGGACCTTTCGTAACATAGAGCACAACGCGCTCAGTGATCGAGCCCATCTCCTTGAACGCATGATCAAGCTCTTCAAGCCCGATCTGCGACTGCAAGAGTAAGATACGCTTGCCTCGAACGATCGCTGGGTCGAGCGCTGCAACAAAATTGATCCATCCTGCGGTCTGAGGAACAGGTAGCGCAGTGGTGTACCCAAGCTCGCGAAGCCGCTCTTCGGTAGAGGTGCCGACAGTGCCGTAGTTGATCGCTTCAAGCTTCGCCTTCGGGATACCAAGCTCTTCAACTCGCTCCTGGAAGAAATCAACTGCAGTCGGACTTGTGAGAATGGTGTAATCGTACTCGCCGTCTGCCATCTTTCGGAGCGTCTCGTCCAGAACATCAATATCTCGCGGCAGCCCAAAGCGAAGCATAGGCAGTTCAAGGACTTGAACTCCGGCCTGCTTGAGGAGGCGGTTGATGGGCTGGTCGTCGCCCGAGCGGTTTTGGGGCCGAGTGAGTAAAACCGAAGGCATGAACGCTAAAGCGTTGAAAGATGGAGGTTTACGGCTTAGACTGAAAGTGGGTGCAGCCGCTGGATCCTGAAAAATCCCAAGGTCAAAATTCAGGGAGGGCTAACAGTCTGGTCATCTTTTTGGAGCCGAAAAACCTGCTCCAATATCTCTCGAGCGCCATTATCGAGCAGGGTCTGGGCCAGTTCACGCCCGATCTTATCCGCCCCGCTGGCTAGGCCGGTATGCTCACCCTTAATGATCGAGAGGCCTTCCGGATGAGCCACGCAAGCGGTGAGTGTCAACTTATCGCCTATGACTCGCCCGAGTGCGCCAAGTGGCACCTGACAGCCGCCACCCATTTCATTGAGAAGCGCCCGCTCCGCTGTCACAGATTGTAGCGTCTCCGTATCATTGAATACTGATAGCATCTCGATCAGCTCGGCATCGTCAGCACGCGTCTCGATACCAAGCGCACCTTGACCGACAGCAGGAAGTATCCACTCGGTCGAGATATATTCGGAGATATGCTGGGTCAGACCAAGACGAGTCACACCTGCCGAAGCCAGGATCATCCCATCCCACTCCGAGTCCATCAACTTCTTAATGCGCGTCGGTACGTTGCCGCGGATGTCAGCGATCTGAAGGTCGCCTCGGTTCTTTAGCAACTGTGCTTTGCGGCGCATGCTGCCTGTCGCAACCCACGCGTTTGTTGGAAGATTGACGAGCTTCTTACCTGGCTCGCGGCTAATAAAGACATCGCGCACATCTTCACGCTCGGGTACCATCGCGATGGTCAATCCATCGACAAGCAGAGTAGGGAGATCCTTCAAGCTATGCACTGCAAGATCGATCTCTTTGCTAAGCAGTGCGTCCTCGATCTCCTTCGTGAACGCACCTTTGCCGCCGATCACTGCGAGAGATGAGTTCTGATCGCGATCGCCTGATGTGCGAATGATCTGGATCTCGACCGAGCGATCGGGATATCGCTTCGTGATCATGTCACGAATATGATTAGCTTGCCAGAGTGCGAGATCGCTTCCGCGCGATCCAATGATAAGGGGACGTTTGGACATTAGTGATGATCAGAAGTTTGGTCGTCTTCGCCGGACTTTGCGTCGAGCGCGAAGAGTGAGTTGATCAGCTCGATGCGAGCGAGCAGATCGTCCATGGAATTACGTGGCTCCTTCAGCATCACCGTGGGAGTATGCAGCAAGCGATTCATCATGCGGCGCGTCATCTCATCGACGAGGGCGTGTTGCTCTGGCGCGAGCTTCGCCATGTTCCGCTCAAGCTCCTCACGCCGTACGGTCTCGAACTTCTCACGCAACGCTTTGATCGTAGGGCCTGCTTCGAGCTTCGATTGTAGTGAGAGGAAGCTTGCCAGCTCCTCATTGATGATGGACCTGACTTTCGGCAGTTCTTCCTTGCGGCGTTCGAGATTCTGATCGACGATCGCACGGAGATCATCGATGTCTTTCAGGAAGACGTTATCGAGCTTGCCAACCTCTGGATCGATATCGCGAGGCACGGCAATATCCAGAAGGATGATCGGCCCGTACGACTTACGCTTGCTCAGTCCGCTCTTTACCAGTTCAGGCGTAAGCACATAGCCAGGAGCAGCAGTAGAACTGATGACGATATCGCTTCGACGCAGCGCGTCTGGAAGCTCGGCAAGTGAAACTGCTTCGTCTTTCACTCGTGGCTCGCCATTGCGGACATTGCGTAGCATCTCGATGCCCTTATCAACTGTGCGGTTGCCGATGATCAGCGTACCAATGTTACGCTCGCAAAGATGTTTCGCCGCGAGTTCTGCGGTCTCGCCAGCACCAATGATCAATGCTGTGCGATCGCGAAGATCATCATACACTTTACGAGTGAATTCGACTGCAGCATAACTGATCGTCGCAGCCCCTATGCCGATCTCTGTTTCCGTCCTCACGCGCTTAGCTACGCGGAACGCCGAGTGCGCGAGCTTGATCATGAAGCCACCGTTTGTACCCGTCTCTTCGGACTGGCGGAAGGCGTCCTTCACTTGCGAGAATATCTGCTGATCGCCGATGATCTGCGAATCGATGCCAGAGATCACCTCGAACAAATGCGTGATGGCATCACAATGCGTAAGCCGCATCAGCGAATGACGAAGCTCTTGCTCTTTGTTCGGTGGAAGTTGCTTTGCTCGAAGGAGAAAATCGATCAGAATATCGGTTGTGATCGCTTCGTCGTTCGGACGAACGTAAAGCTCAGTACGGTTGCAGGTTGTGATCAGCAATGCATCGGGCGAGACCGCATCATGGATCTGAGTCAGCAACGCCTTGGACTCCGCTTCGGTGAGCGCCACGAGTTCGCGCAGCTCTACGGGAGCTGTGCGATGCGTGAGTGCTATGGCTACGAGTTTCTGTGGCATCAGACCCTGCTTCCGAATGCGTTGATGAATCCCATTGAGATGATCGTCAGCACAAAGCCCGACATCCAAAGCACCACAAGCTTGCGGCCTTCAAGCCGAATGACCCGGCGCGCGAGAAGCGTCACACCGAAGACGACCCACGCGAGCAGCGTCGCAAGGATCTTCGGATGGAAGATGAATGAGGTCAGCGTGATATTCGGATCGACAGAAAGCAAGCGCCAACCAAACCATATCGCGAGTGTCAGAAAGCCAAAGCCGATCGCGGTCGAGCGCATGCCATACTTCTCAAGACGCTCAAGACTAGGAAGATGCTCGAAGATCGCTCCGTACTTGTTCGTCTTCATCGCCTTATACAGCAGAAGATAAAGTCCGCCGTAGATCGTGGCAAGCGTCCATGCAGCGTAGCCGAAGATCGCCGCTGTGACGTGAAGATTGAATACAGGATCTTTCAGGATATCCATGCCGGCAAGCCCGGTCTCACCGGTAACCCGGATGGAAGAGAATATCTGGAACAGTCCTGCTATCAACGAGACGAAGAAGCCAGTGCCGGATGCTTGCTCGGTTCGGCGAACTTCGATCAGTGTGTAGATCGAGAAAAGCGTGAATGCGATTAGTGAAGCGATCTCGGGGAATGATCCGAGCAGGCAGCGGCCATTATGAAGCGTGAAGAGGCAGATGTAGGTAGCGTGAACGATGACCGTCGCGAAGGCGAAGGGCATCAGTCGCTTGAGCTGCTTCTCGGTGTCGCCCGCACGAAAAAAGATCTGGCCAAAGATATAGACCAGAGCGGCGTACAAAAAGGGGAGTGCTGTCTGAAGTATCGAGACCCAGGTGCTCATAAAAAAAGGGGTGATGATCAACGAGCGATCGTCGGCCGCAAAACAGACGAGTTGGGCGAAACATTCGTCGCTAGTAGAACCGCTTAGACGATAAGTCGTTGAGCACTATTGACTTAGGAGTGACGCCTCAACTTAGGAGTGATGCTTCAGCTGGATGTTGGGCAGATGCCGCACTCGCATCAGCGATGCCACCGCAATGAGAAAGACTAGTGCATACAGCGCCTGATAGCCGAGCAGATCGAGGACCACACCAGCCCCAGCGGCTAGAAAGCATGGTAGCGCCATCAGACTGTTAAAGATGCCAACATAGGTGCTGCGATCGGCATCGCCGGTCATCTCGATCAGATATCCCATTCCGCCAACTGTCACTGCAGCATCGAAGGCAGCAGTTAGACTGAAAACCAAAGCAAATAGATATACTGGCAGAGCGAAATACTTGAAGGCCAGGAGAAAGATCGGCATGGCCATCGCGATGATACAACTCACCACGAGCACAGTCTTCGGCCCACGCCGCAACTCAACTCGCTCGCAGATGATGTTTGCAACGATGAGCCCGATGCATTCTGCCGCAATGAAGATACCAGTGTCCTTGATCGTGAACCCTAGCTCGTCACGACCGAAGAGGATAATGAAGGGAAGTCCGATCGTCCACGTATTGATCAGCATTCGGCTCGTCGTGTAAGTCCTGAACCGGTGATCCTCCTTCAGTATCTTCCTAGCGATCTGCAACTGCTGCCGAAGTGTCCGTTTTGGTGGTACGTTCGGTGTTCGCGGCTCGCGCATGCTTGCCATTAGCAGGAAGCTGACGGTCGCGATGCATGCACCCACAAGGAAGACCCAGCCGAAATTTGTCGGGAAGCTATCGGCGGTCAGCAGCGCGGTAATCGTACCAGCGCCAACCGTTGCCGCAGCTACCGCACCCATGGACATACGCCAGCCAAGGAAGCGAGCACGGCGACGCGATGGGATCGCTTTCGCAAGTAACTCCATGAATACCACTCCGCGCATTCCGCCGCTAAAGTGATAGACTCCATAAGAGAGCACAAAGAACGTCAGCAGGAGTGTAGGCGATGGGTTGACGAGCGTGACGATAGCAATCGTAAAATACGCTGCCATGCCGATCATCATGGAAACTCTGTACAGCGGCATCTTTTGCGGACGGTGGACCACAAAGGTCGCGAAAAAGATCTGTGGCAGGTACCATCCGATGCTATCGAATTGGGAGACGATGCCGATGAGCGCGCTGGAATCGGTCAGCCTAGAAAGAAAGGTTGGGATGATCGTCGATTTCGCCATGAAGAACATGGCGAGATTATAGAGGATACCATTCCAGACGCCGAGCGTGAAGTTGCGCTTCTCGGTAAGCGCGACCATGCTATCGAATCTTTCGCCGGACCGCGTGCGAAGAGCGGAGACGCTTGCCTCCGGTGGATTGACAAGTATCTCCGCTTCTAATTGATCGGCAGCGTGTAACTCGCTCATGCGAGCGATGCTTCCTTTCGCTTCGGTGTGATGAGTTTCTCTTTGTGCAGGAGCTCTGCGATCTGGACTGCATCGAGTGCCGCACCCTTAAGCAACTGATCCCCTGAGGCGAAAAGATCGATCGCGTTCGGGTTACTGACATCGTTGCGAATGTGTCCGACGAGCACATCATCTTTGCCAGCCGCCTCGATCGGCATTGGGAAGTGATTGCCTGCGCGGTCGTCAACGACGGACACACCAGGGAATGAGCTCAGCGCTTCACGCACCGCTTCGAGCGATGGACGCTCTCCTTCAAACTCAATATTAATGCTCTCACTATGTGCACGCATGACAGGCACACGAACGCATGTCGCCGTTACCAGGATCGAATCATCGTGAAGGATCTTCTTCGTCTCCTGGATCATCTTCCATTCCTCTGCATTATAGCCTTGCTCGTTGATCGCCGTGTTGTGGCAGAAGAGATTGAACGCGATCTGATGCGGAAGCACGGTCGGTGTGAACTCCTCGCCATTCAGAAATTTTCTGCTTTGCTCTTCGAGCTCCTGCATCGCCTTATAGCCGGCACCGCTAACAGCCTGATAGGTCGAGACGACAATGCGCTTGATCTTGCCGAGCTTGCGCAGAGGTGCGACTGCCATGAGCATAACGATCGTCGAGCAGTTCGGCACAGCAAAGATCCCATGATTGTCGCGTGCGTCGTCAGGATTGATCTCAGGGATAATGAGCGGCACACCTTGCTCCATGCGGAAGGCGCTGGAGTTATCGATCATAACGCATCCTGCATCAGTCACCCATTTGCGATAGAGCTTCGATTGCTCGCCGCCTGCAGAGAAGAGCGCGAGATCGATATCCTCAAAGCTGTTCTCGTTGACTGCTTCAAGAGTGTGAGCTGTGCCTTCGAATGTGAGTTGTTTGCCGGCAGAAGCGGCACTGGCGAATAGACGGAGTGAGGAGAGAGGGAAGTTGCGCTCTTTTAACACTCGGAGCATTTCAGTACCGACCGCTCCTGTCGCGCCTACGATAGCGACTGAATACATAACAAACTTGAGATAAGAGTAAAGGTAATAGAGGCGTGAGCATATGGGCCCACGCCTGGATATGCAGCTTAACGCATCAAGGAGCGCACCAGCGCACGGTCGGACTCATTGAGACCTGCGACGGTCTCGAGGTTCTCTCGCTCACGTATGAGCGAGTACGAATCGTCATCGATAAGTACTTCTGCCGGACGGGCACGAACGTTATAGTTCGATGAAAGCGCATAGCCATACGCACCTGCACAGAGAATAGCTATCCCATCGCCACGCTTCATGAGCGGCAACTGGCGCTCTTGCGCAAGAAAGTCCGACGTCTCGCAGATCGGCCCAACGACATCGACCTTCTCTTTAAGATTCTCATCGAGTAGATCGAGTGGCGCCACCTGATGGTAGGCATCGTAGAGGCATGGACGGATCAGCTCCGACATTCCGGCATCGACGATCACGAATTTCTTCAGGCTGTTCGACTTCGTATAGAGCACAGTCGAAAGCAGCGCGCACGCATTCGCAACGATCGCGCGGCCTGGCTCGAGCACGATGTTGAGTCCCGTCGCTTCAAGGATCGGGAGCACACCTTCAACGAATTCTTCGAGCGAAGGGACGTACTCCGGATCGTCGCCAAGTTCATCAGGCGTAAGAAGCGAATGCCGGACAACATTCTTATAATGGATACCTTGTCCACCACCAAAGTTTAAGTGCTGGAGCGTGATCCCTGTATCTCGGCGGAGCGCGTCAATAAATGCGACGGTCGATCTTGCAGCCTTGACGAACGGCGCGAGGCTTGTGATCTGTGAGCCGATGTGTACGTGAATACCCACGACATCAAGCGCGCGGTGGCTCCGGGCATAGACGAACGCCTCACGAGCATCCTCGAGATCGATGCCGAACTTGTTCTCCCGCATGCCGGTCGAGATGTAGGGATGCGACTGCGCATCGACATCGGGATTGACACGGATCGAGACCTTCGCACGGACGCCCATATCCTCCGAGATCTGATTGAGCACGCGAAGCTCCTCAAGCGACTCGACGTTGAACGCATGAATGTTTGCACGAAGAGCAAGCTCGATCTCTTTATCTGTCTTGCCTGGACCATCGAACGTGATCTTCTCTGGCGCAAAGCCAGCCGCGAGCGCAATGAGCAACTCACCAGCGCTGATCACATCAGCGCCAGAGCCCTCAAGTGCAAGCAATCGCATGATCTCGATGTTCGAGTTCGCCTTCGCAGCGTAAGAGACGTAGTTGTTCGGCGATTTCCCTTGACGAGTGAGCGTCGAATGGAAAGCGCGGAAATTCTCAACGAGCTGACGTTTAGAATAGACATAGAGCGGAGTGCCAAATTCTTTGGCGAGTTCTGCCAGCTTGACATTCTCGCAATAAAGCTCCGAATGTCCTGAAGAAGCGTCTCTATATCTAAACTGTTGTTGATCTAATACGTCAGCCATGGTAGGCGTGTAGCGTTATGAGTAGGAGAATCACATTCACGAAGTGAATGCGTTGGTTCTCCCCCTCGCACTGCGAGGAGGAGTTAGAGGGTTCAGATCAGTCAACGACCGACATGCCTCAAACTCAAAAGAAAACGATTGAACGATCGACAGAAGATCGTTTATCCGATGACGGTGAATGGAAGGTACGGGTGCAATACGCTTGGAATTCGTATTGTTCCGTCGGGATGCTGAAAGTTTTCCAGCAATGCGACCATCAAGCGCGATGTCGCGAGTCCAGAGCCATTGAGTGTGTGCAGATATTCCGGTTTGCCCTTAGGGTCGCGTTTATATCGGATGTTCGCGCGGCGCGCCTGGAAGTCCTCGAAGTTCGAGCAGCTGCTGGCCTCGAGCCATTTGCCTTCGACCGGAGCCCATACTTCGAGATCGTATGTCTTTGCGCTCGAAAAGCTAGTGTCTCCCTGACACAAAAGCAGACGGCGATAGGGGATCTCGAGCAATTCGAGAATCCGCTCAGCATCGCGAGTTAGTGCTTCATGCTCTTCGTACGAAGTCTCCGGTGCAACGAACTTTACAAGCTCCACCTTATTGAACTCATGCACGCGAAGGAATCCACGCGTGTCTTTGCCGTAGGATCCGGCTTCACGGCGGAAGCAAGCGGAGAAACCGCAATACTTGATCGGCAGCTCTTCGCCAGATAGTGTCTCATCTCGATACATATTCGTGATCGGCACTTCGGCCGTCGGAATGGCGTAGAGCTCATCCTCTGGCATATAGTAAACCTGATCGCCAAACTTCGGCAGGTTGCCAGTGCCTCGCAGCGACTCAGCATTGACGAACATCGGCGGCATCACCTCATCATAGCCATGCGTGCGCGTGTGCGTATCGAGCATGAAGTTGATCAGCGCGCGCTCAAGCTGCGCACCCTTGCCAGTATAAAGAGGGAAGCCCGCTGCAGCTATCTTTGCACCACGCTTGAAGTCGAACAGCTTATGCTTTTCCGCAAGCTGAAGATGGTCCAGCCCTTCGCGTTTCTCGTAATGCTTTGCGTCGTCCTTCGGCGACCAACGCTTGACTTCCTGATTACCCGAAGCATCTTCCCCCGGCGGCACGCTTTCGTGCGTCTTGTTCGGGATGGTGTCGAGAAGATGATCAAGCTTTTGCTCTAACTCTCGCAAGTCGTTATCGAAGCCTGCGATACTGTCGCTCACGCCCTTCATCTCGGAGATCTTCTGATCCGCATTCTCTTTCGCGCGCTTCATCTTTGCGATCTCTTCGGAGACCACATTGCGCGTGTTCTTCAGCACTTCGACCTCGCCGATGATCGTGCGGCGCTGCTTATCGAGCGTGAGAACTTCATCAATGACATCATCGCCACGCTTGATCAGAATGGCGCTGCGAATGAGTTCAGGATTCTCGCGAATGAGTTTAATATCGAGCATTTGTGAGACGAGCTATGAAAGGGTGCTAAGAGAAAGTATTATTGATAGATAAAGGTCTTGTCAGGATTATGAAGCTCCTGAATGCCGCGCGCCATCACCTGCAAGCCCTCGTCAACATTCGAGAGACGAAGCTGCAGATCGGTCTGCGCCTTGAGCGTAACGAACGCGCTCTTCATCGGACGCTGCACACGCTGGCCGGTAGGTGACTGAATATCAGAATGCTTGACCGGTAAGACGAGCTTTGTATCCAAACCAAATGTCTTTGCGATCTTATGCGCGAACTCGTAGCGCGAAAGCATCTCCGGGCCACACACGTGATAGATGCCGGTCTTTGCCTTTTCGCTAGCACGAACGACAGCCAGAGCTACGTCATCGACAAGCGTCGGCGACCCAAAGAGATCTGTGGCAGCTTTGAATTCTTCACCTTCTTGCAATGACAAGATCACCTTGAGTGCAAAGTTTGAATCGACGCGCTCGGAGGCCCCGTAGAGCAAGCCCGTTCGAATGATGCAATGCTCGATGCCCGAAGTGCGCAGCGCGTTCTCGCTGGCAAGTTTCGTGCGGCCGTAGTAGTTTATCGGGTGAGGTGCATCGGTCTCCGAGTACGGTGACTTCGTACCATCGAAGACATAATCGGTCGAGATCTGCAGTATCCGGGAATCCACTTTACGCGCTGCCTCTGCGAGATACTCAACGCCAGACACGTTCGTCTTCCAAGCCGGCTCACGTTCTTTCTCTGCCTGATCTACATTCATCAGCGCAGCGCAATTGACGATCACGTCGGGCCTGACTGACTGGATCACATCCTTGACCTGTACTCGGTTCATCAGATCCATCTGATGATAGGCGAGCACGCGCGGCTCCTCATTCACATCGGCGTAGAGCGTCTCTTCCTGGCGAGCCGTGAGCACGAGGTCGCACTTGGTCTCGTCAAGAAAGAACCGGACGCAGTGCTGCCCCAGGAATCCATGGACACCTGTAATGAGCACAACATCCCGCCTACGCGGATTCAGATCGAGTTTTGTCTTGGACAGATTACTTAGGATTACTTACGCGCATGAAACGCCTATAAACAAAATGAGCGAGTGTTACTCGCTCATTGTATGTCCGTTGCCGGACCAACCGAAAAAGATCGTGAGCGTTTATTTGACGAGTGTCATACGTTTGGAGTCGATACGAAGGCCATCAACACGCAACGTATAGGTGTAGGTGCCGGATGAAAGGCGGGAGGCATCGATCTGCTCGAAGTGCTGACCCTCGCCCAGGAACCTGCGGTCCGTCTTCAGAGCGTCGCGGCCCAGCTCATCCGTGATCGTGATCTCGACATAACCAGCACGGCGAAGCGAGAACGGGATCGTGGTCGATGGATTGAACGGGTTCGGATAGTTCTGCTCAAGACCGCCGATGGCGGCTGTGGCATCGCGCGCAACGCCCGAGAGCGGAGAGTCTGTGAGATTCACTTTGATCAACGATGACGAGCTTCCGCCAGGAGCGAGCAGCGTCATCCACAAGGACTGACCGCCATTGCGGGTGTCGAGCTCGAGACCGCGGACGTTCGTGCCTTGGTTCGTTGCTTCCTGCACATACGAGTAGGATATCTCCTGACCCGTTGTCGGATTGAGCCATGTGAGGTAGCTGTCGTAAAGACGCGCAGTCGCATCGTCACCCTGGAAGTCGGTCCATGTGTGCAAAAGCTGGTTCTTGTTCGGATCCCATGTCAGGCAGCGTCCGCCGAACGGTGAGTGTCTGGTCACGTAGATCTGATCGTACAGCACCTCGGTGTTATTCTTATCGAGCTTAAAAATGCGGTTGCCGTCATTGTCGGGGTTGCGATCGACGAGCAGAAGGGTATCGCCCTGCACCATGATGCCCGTGCCATAAACTGCAGGGGAGGTGATGGTACGAAGCACTGTGCCTTCGCGAGTCACTTCATACACGCGAGAGGAATTATCCGCGCGTGCTGAGTGAACCCAGATGTGCTTTGTCTCTTTGTCGAAAGTGATGCCGGTGAGGCTATTGCGTCCGGCGCCTAGATCGATCGTACCGAGCACTTGTCCATTGTCAGGATGGATCTTGTAGAGCTTTGTCGCTGCCGCTGCAGTCGCATCGAAGTGAGTTGCGTAGAGTACGTTCAGCTCTTCGTCGAATGCGATATCATACATGTATAGCGGCTGCTGCGAGACGACATGCGATATCATGCCGGCTTTCAACTGCTGGATCTGGAACAGACCTGAACGCACCGTGTCTGTGCCTACATAGGCACGCACCACGACATTCATGCTCGGAAGTTGCGCCACCTTGTTCAACTCGAGCCTCGTTGTGCTGCTCTTGCCAAGCTCGATAAAGTTATCGCCGCCATCGAGACTGATCTCGACCGTCGCTTCACCAGCCGGCAATCCGCGCCATGACACAACACCGGGCTGTCCGAAGATCCAGGTCTTCCCGACAGTTGGTGATGTGATCGCCATCGTCTCGTTCGACAGCTGGATCTCCCAGATCGAACGGCCATGCGTACCAACGCGAAGCACACGCTGCGTCTTGTGAATGTCCATGTCGAAGACAGGCACGTTCGGAAGTCCTGTGCCATAAGGCATCCATTCTGCACCGCCATCAGGGGAGAAGAATACACCAACGTCCGTCGCGAGATAGAGCGAGTTCGGGTTGTCCGGATCGATCACCATCTCATTGACCGGAATGTCAGGCAAGTTGTTGCTGATGTCGGTCCATGATTCGCCAGAGTTTACTGACTTGTACACGTGTCCGCCACCAAAGCCAGAGAGCGTTGCGTAGATACTAGTCTTCGATCCAGGTGAGAACTTCGCGCTTGTGACAGAGCGTCCTGGCAATCCTGCCGAGCGATCGAAGTAGCCGCTAACATTTCCATCAGCATCGGCAGTGTAAAACACCTTTCCGCTACCTGTGCTGATAAGCAAATGCTTGCCATCACCATACGGCTCGATATAGCTGATCGTGTTGCCGCCGAAGGCAAGTTGCTTGCTCTTACGGGTCCAGCTGGAGCCGCGTGATGATGAGATGTAAAGGTTGGTCG
This sequence comes from Kapaibacterium sp. (SeqCode), assembly GCA_046590195.1. GTDB lineage: Bacteria > Bacteroidota > Ignavibacteria > Palsa-1295 > Palsa-1295 > JBKJTP01. The sequence goes on from JBKJTP010000071.1 coordinate 24,994, forward strand.
TGCCGAAGTACAAGCGATTATTCTTTGAATCGTAGACAAGCGGCTTCAACCAATTGACTGTGTCGGTCGAGCGGATCCCGCTGCTCAATTGCGATTCCGAGCCGTTGGAATTGCGAATAGGATAGAGTGTCGATCCATCACCTGGGCGCACATAAAAGATCGTCGTTGGATCGTTCTCATCGACCTGCACATACGAGCCATCGCCCGCTGCAAGCACCGTCCAGGCATCTGTTGACGATCCGTAGAGCGTGCCGTTGTCCTGCGTACCGCCGTATGTCAGATCAGGCTGCGTCTGATCGACCGTGATGCCGTAAAACTGCGTGATCGCAAGGTCGTCTTGATAAGACTCAACGGTTTCGCCTTTATCTTCCGAGACCCACACACCACCGTCGTTTGTGAAGTAGACCACGTCAGGATTCGATGGAGCAAAAGCTGCATTGTGTTGATCGGGATGGATTCCATCGCCAGAGCTTGCGTAAGCGCGTCCGACATCCTGCCAACTTTGTCCGCCATCAGCGGTCATCCACGATGAGATACCGCCCATGATGATACGCTCAGCATCGGTCGGATCGATCTTGATGTAGATGTCGTACCAACCTTGCTTGTTATCACCAAAGATATCCCCGTTAATGTTGTAGATATCTTCCCAGGTCTCGCCGCCATCGTGGCTGCGCTCAGCTGTCTGCACGCTGCCATCGTTACGGGCAGCAAGAACTACCACCGATTTCCAATCTGAAGGAAGGACGTCGACGTGGATGCGTCGCATCTCGAGCCATGAGCGCTTTAGCACCCATGTATCACCTGCATCCATCGAGAGATAGACGCCTGCACTCGCCATCGCGGCATACAGTACGTCTTCATTGCCATTAAGCGCAAGCACGAGATCGTTAGCGCCAGAGCTTGGGAGGCCATTGGATAATTTACGCCACGTGGTGCCGCCATCATCCGAGCGGAAGACTCCGCCACCCGACTTACCGCCTGCTGCATAAACGCGCTGGCTGATCTTCGGATGCACGATGATCTTTGAGAACGCGCCGACATTCATCAGGCCGATATTCTTCCATGTGCGGCCGCCATCGACCGACTTCATCAGCCCCGCACCGTAATACGATCCGACACCTTCTGCAAGTTCGCCTGTACCCGCATACATAATGCTCGGGTCCTGCGGATCGATCGCAAGCGAGCCGACCGCTAACGACATTGCGTTATCAGTCAGAGGCGTCCACTTCTTACCCTTGTTGACCGTCTTCCAAATACCGCCGTTGGCAGCACCTGCGAATGCGATGTTCTCATCAGCCGGATGGACAGCGATCGAAAGAACGCGGCCTGCATGATAGCCAAAGAACGGCTCGATGTTCGCTGGGCCGACAAGCTTCCAAGCAGGCGTAGCAGCAAGCATCTGTCCCTTGCCAGGTGTAACTGGCTTCATTGATTGCGTTTGCATCACTGCCTTCGCATAAGCATTGTCAGGGATCTTACCGCCTGATTCACGCTGATCGAAGAACCATTTATACCGAAGCTTTGAAGCAGCAGCCTTCTCCGCTGCACGGTCCGGCTTCAGCCACTGGGCTTCTACGGGAGTAGCAAATAGATAGGGGAGTGCGCAAAGCACAACAACTGCGGCCAACGGGCGGAGTAGTCGCATCTACAAAAAGGGATAAATAAAGATGTTATCTAGGAAGCCTATGAGGTTGGCTCCTGCTTAAACCAAGGACACATAAACAGCCTCAACAGAGCACCAAAAGTTCGGCGTTCTTTGCGTGGGGAGTCGATATGCGTTAGATGTGCTCCTTGCCTTCGAGAGGATTCGTCCACAGGTTCTGCGTCGGACTGACCTCAAGCGCTGCATCGGCTTCGCACTCGCGCCAGATCATCTGGCAAGGGAAGCGGTTCTCGTTCAGGGCGCGGCAAAGGACGAGGGAGTCCAGGCCCATACCGATCTCCTGAAGCTTGCGGAGGTCAGGAAAGCCGCGGACGCCGTGAAGGACTGTCAGGCGAATGCCGAAGCTCTTCGCGCAGTCATGCAGGTTTCTGAGAGCATCCCAATCGATGCAATCGGACTCCAGAGTATCTACCGGAGAGATATCCACACCCAGACGGCCAATGCCGTGGTCCTTCAATACTGACATTAAACCGAGGTCAAAATCGAGATTCACCGTACCGACGACCTTACTATTGCTGTACTCGGTAGTTAGCTCGAAGAGCGAATTCAGGCTAGCTGATTCAGGAAGAAAAACCCTGTAAATCCCATGATCAAACAGCTTAGCAAGATCACTTGAAGCTCCGGGGAGCTGGGACATCGAGATCTTGAGCGGAATATCGACCGCTGCGCGGATCGACGCAATAGCTTCCAGGCTCTCATCAGACCACGGCTCAGAGTCGAAAAACTCGAGATTCAGCGTCTTGGCGTTCTCCTTGCGCAACAGTCGTGCTCGGTCAGCCGGAGACATTGAGTAGATGTCGGCGCTAGAGCAGTCGTCGCGGGAGGTCAGTGCAGAGATTTGCGAGGCGCAGATGCCGTGAACGATCGGAATTGTCGGTATGATCAGCAGCATAATGCTTGCGCCATAAGTTAGCCAGTCAGTTCTGTATACTCAAAAAGCTGGCTTTTGTAACGAGAGGGCCTGTATCGGCTAGGAGAACAAGCCCTCCTACATTTGCTTTTCAAACAGCGTTCCACATCGATTATATCCAC
>JBKJTP010000278.1:0-46719 GCA_046590195.1 Kapaibacterium sp. (SeqCode)
GGGCGGAGTGCTCACCGCGTTAGGCACACTGGGGTACTATGTAGCGTATGCCTACATGATCTGGCAGACGATCGCAGGGCACTTCACGATCGGCGATCTGACCTTCCTGGCAGGATCATTTCGAAGGCTACGTCAACTGCTTGAAGGCCTGCTCATCGGCTTCTCGCAGACCGCGGGACAAGCGCTCTATCTCGATGATCTCTTCTCGTTCTTTGAGATTGAACCTGAGATCCATTCGCCGGAGAATGCACGTCCCTTTCCAGCGCCGATCAAGCAGGGCTTTACCTTCGTCGATGTCGGCTTTAGGTATCCAGGTGCCGAGCGTTGGGCCGTGCGCCATCTCAACTTCACGCTTCAGGCCGGGGAAGTGCTTGCTCTCGTTGGAGAAAACGGTGCGGGAAAGACGACGCTCGTAAAGCTGCTTGCAAGGCTCTACGATCCGGATGAAGGAGAGATTCTCCTTGACGGCCACGATCTAAAAGACTATGACATCGAAGAATTGCGCGCAAACATCGGCGTGATCTTTCAAGACTTCGTGCGCTATCACTTGACAGCGGCAGATAATATCGCTGTAGGGCGCATAGAAGCACGCGATGACACTACTCGCATAGAAGCCGCTGCGAAGCGGAGTCTCGCCGATGAAGTGATAGCGAAACTTCCAGAAGGTTACGATCAGATGATCGGTAAGCGATTCAAAGGTGGGGTCGATCTATCCGGTGGAGAATGGCAAAAAGTAGCGATCGCGCGCGCTTACATGCGCGATGCACAACTGTTGATACTCGATGAGCCGACCGCAGCGCTCGATGCACGCTCCGAGTTCGAGGTCTTTCAGCGCTTCAAAGAGTTGAGCTCGGACAAAACCGCGGTCCTCATATCACATCGGTTCTCGTCAGTGCGAATGGCGGATAGAATTCTCGTTCTGGCGAACGGTACTGTTGAAGCCTCAGGCACACATGAAGAGCTGCTTGCGCAGAAAGGGAGATACGCGGAGCTATTTGAATTGCAGGCCGCGGGCTATCGCTGATCGAGGAAAGTGTCACGCATCGCCAGCCACTCCTCGCGAATGATGCTGTACACCGCAGAACTCCTACGGTACCCATCACTGAGGTAGAGATGGCTTCTCAGCACGCCTTCGAACTTGCAGCAGATCTTCTCCATTGCACGGCGTGATTGCGCGTTGCGTTCGTCAGTGATGAATTCGACGCGTTCGTACCCGAGCGTATCGAACGCATACGACAGCATGAGGTGCTTCATGTTACGGTTGAGGCCAGTGCCTTGAAAACCGCGGCCTATCCACGTCGAGCCGATCTCCAGCCGCTTCTCGCTATCGACGATGGTCATATAACTTGTGCAGCCAGCTAGCTTCGAAGTGCGCTTATCGAAAATCGAGAATGCATAACGTTTCTTCTTCTCGCGTTCTGTGATCGCTGTACGAATGTAATCGTCGAGATACGCACGAGTGTGCACCAGCACTGGCGAGTACTGTAGCAACTTCGCATCACCATCGCACTGAAGGATCAACTCACTTGCATCACTGAGGTGAAGTGGTTTGAGTAGTACGCGTTCGTTCTCAAGGATGATGTCTTGCTCGAAGGGGAATGGCATATCACAATGTTTGCACAAACCTACGGCTCAACCATCAGTGCGTTTCAGTTGCGCAACTACTTTAAAACATAAGACCCGGCATTCGCCGGGTCTTAGAGTCTTGTCAGAAGCGGTTTAGTTACCGCTCGTCGCCTTCTTCACTTGCTTCTTTGCTGGAGCAGCAGGCTCAACAGGCTTATGCGCACCGGGCTTGCAGCAACCATGAAGGTTGTTCTGGGCGTCAGCGTCTGCTGCGAGTTCTGCAGTATCGTAGCCGGTCATCGAGATCATCCTCACAACCTCGGCACGTGTCGCCTTTGCGTTGTCGTAGCTCACTACAACGATCGAATGCTCTACATCGGCCTCGACCGCACTGATGAAGTCGGCCTTCTTGAGCGACTTCTCAATACGTGACTCGCACATACCGCACTGCATCGATGTGACATTGATGGTGTCGGTTACGACCGCAGCGCTGGATGTTGATGGTGCTAGGGCTACCATCACTAAGGCAAACAGAGAGGCAAAAAGGGTTTTCATAATTGTCTTCAAAATTCTTGGCTTGCCGGCTAAGGCCAGCGCTACAATGATTAGTACTTCAAAAGCTTCTCGATGCCCTGGCGGATGTTGTCGACTGTTGGTACGACGTAGTCCATGAGCGTGGTGTTGTACGGTACTGGACAGTCGAATGTTGCAATGCGTTCGACCGGTGCGTCCAGAAAGCTAAAAGCCTCTTTTGCGATGATCGCTGCGATCTCCGCGCCCATTCCGCACGTCCAGTTGTCCTCATGAAGTACGATGACACGATTGGTCTTACGGACCGACGCGAGCACAGCCTCTTTATCCCACGGCATGATCGTACGGAGATCGATGATCTCGACGCCATCTAAGCCTTGCGAAGCCTGCTTTGCACGATCTACCATCGCGCCCCATGTCACGATCGTAAGAGCAGAGCCTTCCTGAACGGTCTTCGCTTTGCCGAATGGCAGCATGAAGTTATCGCCTGGATAATTCGTGCGAGCTTGTGGCGTATCGAGCAATGCACGGTGCTCGAAGAAGAATGTCGGATCATCGCCGCGAAGTGCTGTGCGAAGCAATCCTACAGCATCCTCGGTCGTCGAAGGATAAGCAATGCGCCAACCGATCGTGTGTGCAAAGAATGCTTCGCCGGATACTGAATGCCATGGATCACCCGTCTTCTTACCAAAGCCGACTGGTATGCGGACGACCATCGGTGCGGTAAATTTCGAGAGTGATCTCCATCTCATCGTACCGCAATCATTGATCTGCTCGGTCGCAGGATCAGCATACTTACGAAATTGAATTTCGGGTACTGGCTTGAGTCCCGCGATCGCCATACCTACCGCACGTCCGATGATACCCTCTTCAGAAAGCGATGTATCGAAGACTCGGTTGATGCCATACTTGATCTGCAGATCTACCGTTGCGCCATGCACGCCACCCTTGACACCAACGTCCTCACCAAAAATGAGCAGCTTCTTGTTTGCTTCAAGCTCCGTCTCGAGCGTCTTGCGAACGGCATCCTGCATGTTCATTCGCGGACCTTGCTCGATCGTCGCCGAAACCTGATCAGCTTTTTCGCTAAAGACGTGACGAGTGATCTCTGCAGTGTTGCCATGCGTTTGTGCAAGCGCCCTGTCAGCAGCCTGACGAACTGCATTGTCGCATTCCTCAACAAGCGCATTCCACTCGGCTTCTGTCATGACGCTCTTCGTCATGAAGTCCTTCAGCTTTGGTAATGGATCGCAAGCTTCTTCTTCGGCTCGAAGTTCTGGTGCCTTGTACGACTGCGTGTCAACGAAGCTATGTCCACACAAACGCGGTACATTCACGCGGATGAGTGCCGGACCCTGCCATGTACGCACATAGTCAACAGCTTCCGCGATCGTTGCGCTCGCATCTTTTGGCTCGTAACCCTTGCACTCGTAAATGCGAAGATTGTTGAACGCCGCGAGATTCGCTGCGATGTTCGCGCCCGGGGTTTGGTAAGTCGATGGTACGCTGATACCGAAACCGTTATCTTCGATGAAGAAGAGCATCGGCAGGTCCTGTGTCGTTGCGATGTTGAGTGCTGCCCAGAATCCATTCGCTGCAGTCGAGCCATCGCCACCTAGCGCGACAGCGATCGCGCCGCGCCACGACTCATCCTTCAATTCATCGGCATAATACTTTACAGCCTGTGCCCAGCCACTGCCAGGGGAGTACTGTGCGCCAACGTCGCCCGAAGCGGGCAACACCGTGCCGCGTGTGCGTGGCTGGAGCATGTGAACGACGCCGATATCTCGGCCGCCAGTCATGCTGCCCTCACGAGCGAGCGAACCAGCGAAAGCCTCTTCCGCGGTCATCCCCTGTCCGAGAACGAACGGACGCGAGCGGTAATACACCGTACCTGCGTCATGCGGGTGGTTCACGAGCTCGGAGAGGATCGCCTGTGCGAGATCGTGTCCACGAGCGGAGAACTGGTAGGTGACCAGGCCTTTCGGGACCATCTCGGCCTCCTCGATCTTGTCGATCGCGCGGGAGGTCAGGACCGTTCGGGCTACACCCTTCCAATCGAGGCTCGAACCGGAGCCGGAATTGCCATTCTTCATCTGCTTAAGATCTGAGACGGATGTGGTGAGCTGATTGACCGTCTTGGCGGTGCCATTCTGCATTGAGCGAGACTTCTTCGAGGACATGATCTTGGGCTACGGGCCGTCTGACCGGCTGACAAAAAGGGGGTGATTGCCCGGCGTCAACAGCGCGCAAAACGGAATCTATCCGAGCCCGCACTTTGCGGTGGGCAAGGCCTATTTAGGCCACCCAACGTCTTGCCCCGCCCCAGGGCTTCTTAACACCAACTTAACATTGGGATAACACTATCTTGGTATTTTTAGATGTTAGGTTGTCTCAAGACCATACCTTCGATTCCGATCAATCTTTCATACGTTCTATGAATAAGTCTCTCCAACTTTTAGCTATTCTTTCTCTAACGGCCCTGATCGCTGCATGCGGTGGCGGAGGCGACAAAACTGGCGACGCCGACACTGCCGTAACCAAGGAGAGCGTCATTACGGTGAAGGGCTCCGACACGATGGTCCAGCTTGCGCAGCGTTGGGCAGAGCAATACATGAAGTCGAAGTCGAGCACGCAGGTGCAGGTCACCGGCGGCGGATCGGGCACAGGTCTCAGCGCGCTCATCAACGGCACAACAGATATTTGCGCATCGAGCCGTCCGATGAAGGATTCGGAAAAGCAGCAGCTTACTGCGAAGTATCAGTCCGCTGGTGTTGAAGTAAAAGTCGCCCGCGACGGACTCACCGTGTACTTGAACAGCGAGAATCCTGTTAAGGAGTTGACGCTAGGTCAGGTCAAGGACATCTACACGAAGAAGATCACGAATTGGAAGCAGGTCGGCGGACGGAACGAAGGCATCGTGCTCTATGGCCGTGAAAATTCATCAGGCACCTATGAGTTCTTCAAGGAGCATGTACTCAACAAGGAAGACTTCGCGAACGAGATGCAGGCGTTGCCGGGAACCGCTGCAGTAGTCAATGCAGTCAAGAGCGACAAGAAGGGCATCGGTTTTGGTGGCGTTGGTTACTCAAAGGGATTGAAGGAAGCCGCAATCAAGTCCGAGTCGGGCGAGTCATTCCTTCCAACAAAGGAGAACATTCTCAACGGTAAGTATCCGATCTCTCGCTATCTCTATCTCTATCTCCGCAAGACTCCAGAGGGTGAAGTAAAGAACTTCCTCGACTTTGTTCTTTCCGCTGATGGACAGAAGATCGTCGCAGATGAAGGCTTCTTCCCGGCGCGCGACTAATACCAAGATCTCACTGTTCCGAAAGCCTCTCCATCAGGAGAGGCTTTTTTATTTCTATGCTACGATCGATCCTTCTTTGCTCATTACTTCTGGTTGCAGCGGGGTGCAGCACAATATATAAATATCAGTTAGTGGCTCCATCCGAGGCGAAGGGGATACATCCTGATAGCCTTAAGTGGAGCTACTCGAACGGCTTGATCACTGAGATAGCTGTTCGCAACGATAACGATGAGGTTCTTCGACTTCCCGTCGACCAAAGAACGCTCCTCTATATCTCTACGACTGCGAGAGAAGAGCATCATTTCCGTATGCAGTCGATCGTGATCGATGATAAGGGCGATGGCCTTCTGGGCTCGACAACAAGCTGGCGCGGGTACGACACCCGGCAGGGGGCAGAGCGGACTGTAGCGCTCAGAGAAGTAGCAGAAGTGAAGATATGGTCTCGATTCCCAGCCAGCCGACGCATATTACCCCGGTAATAGGGAATGATGACCAAATCAACGCGTCTGTGCTAATATAATGTTTTGGTAATATACGGCTAACACTAAAGTAACGCAGCGTCCGTAATTTTGCAGTCGAGAGCACACAGAGTGCCTCGTTTACTGTAAAGATTATCTTATGACGACTCGCATTTGTGTGGTTCTTTTCGCCTTGATGGCGACGCTTGTTGCCGCCCCCTCCTTCGCACAGGAAGGTGATGATCCAGCCACAGTGGCTGGGAAGGTTGACGGATTGATCGAACGTACCGCAACGCTCGAGAGCACGGTTGACAAACTCAGCAAACTGAAGATCTCTGGTTACATCCAGCCACAATGGGTCTGGGGCGATGTCGATTCTCTCGGCAATCAGTATGCAAATCGTAACTACTTCACGATCCGTCGCGGACGCATCAAATTCCAGCACTCAACCGGTGATGTAACCTACGTCCTCTACCCTGACGTCACCGAGCGTGGTGTTGAGATCAAGGAGGTTTGGGCAAGCTGGCAGATGATCCCAGAACTCTCCATGACGCTCGGCGCGATGAACCGTCCGTTTGGCTATGAGATCGGATACTCATCAAGCTCACGCGAGATCGCAGAGCGTTCGATCGCTGAGCAGCGCTTGTTCAACGGCGAGCGCGATCTCGGTCTGCAGTTCGGCATCACGCCGATGATCATGGAAGGCTTTACTCCAACGATCGAGATGGGCTTGTTCAATGGCTCCGACAATTTCGGGCAAGGCCCAGTCAGCGCAGTGCCAGGTTCGAACAGACTTGGATTCTCTCTCGCACAGTTTGTAGGCAATCGCGCAGCGATCACGCCGAGCGGAGCTGATTCAGTTTTGCAGGTCAATATCAATAAAGGTTTGACCGGCGACCTTGGATTTTCAACAGGCAGTTCTGACGCTGGATACAAAGTGAATCAAAAGGAATTCCTCGGACATCTTCGCTTACCCTTCCTAATAAGCGACGAGTTCAGCTTTGACATCGGCGGCTCGTGGTCGATCGGCGGCATCGCAGAGCCATCAGACATTATCGGAGAATACACTGGTACGAACGGCGCGCTGGAGCTCAAGAGGACCGGCACGCAATCCGATGCATCGATCACTCGAGGCGATACACGAAGCGGCCTTTTCTTCAGCAATCGCACGGTCTTCGGCGCCGATGCACAATTCTATCTGAGCGTGCTGCCGATCGGTGGTACCATCCTCAAGACAGAAATGTACACTGGCCAGGTGCCATTCTATGGATCGTCCGCACTGTTCACCGCTGCGGATACAGCAGCACTAGGTTCACCACGCACATCAACCGTGATCCGCAATGTCTTCGGGTTTTATGCGATGCTCGTGCAGAACATGTTCGACGATTACCAGATCGCCGTACGCTACGATTCGTACGACCCGAATACAGCGGTTACGGGTACCGACTTCGCATTCCAAAACGGCACGTCGGTTTCAAGATTGCGCGGCATTGAATCGAATCCAAGCACCGGCTTTGCAGGAAGTCTTGCGATCTCAACGATCTCCGTTGCCTTCAATGCCTATGTTTCGGGCAACATTCGTATGATGCTGAACTACGATCATCCGATCACGGAAGACTTCACCCGCAATAATGGCGGCCTGCAAACTGTATCTGATGCGAACGATGACAGGTTCACCGCGCGCATGCAGTACAAGTTCTAGGGATAGGACAAACGCGAAACGAGAAGGAGGCCGTAAGCCTCCTTCTTCATTTAGGAGAGGTTAAGGTAATGATTTGGTAATCTACTTTTAACTCTCTCATAACCACGGAATTAGTGACTTTGTGTTAGGCTGGACAGATCGAGTGATGGTCCGTCTCGAAATTTACTATAATCAAGAAGATGAAAAAGACTCAGATGTTTGTCGCCACGTTCGCAGCTTTTGCTCTGCTCGTTGGCTTTATGTGGATGCCTGCTTCCGTCATCACGGTAAAGGGTTCGGACACGATGGTGCAGCTTGCGCAGCGTTGGGCAGAAAAGTATATGAAGGATCACTCGGACGTGCAGCTCCAGGTGACTGGCGGTGGATCTGGTACTGGGATCAGTGCACTCATTAATGGCACGACCGAGATTTGCCTTTCTTCACGCCCAATGAAGGACAGCGAAAAGCTGAAGCTCCGCGAGCGATATGGCACCACAGGCATCGAGGTGCGCACGGCGAAGGACGGACTGACGGTTTTCTTGCACAATGGCAATCCGGTAAAGGAGCTCTCATTCTCGCAGCTCCGCGATATCTACACGGGCAAGACAAAGAACTGGAAGGACGTCGGCGGCAAGGACGCATCGATCATCCTCTACGGACGTGAAAATTCTTCAGGTACCTATGCTTTCTTCAAAGAGCACGTGCTCACGAATGCAGATTACTCGAACGGTATGCAGGCATTGCCAGGCACTGCAGCGGTCGTAAACGCCGTCCGTAAGGATGCGAACGGCATCGGCTTCGGTGGCGCAGGGTACGCTAAGGGTGTAAAGGAAGTGGCTGTTCGCCAGGGCGCGACCGGCACCGCCTACCTCCCGTCGAAGGAAAATGTGGCTTCTGGCGTCTACCCGATCACCAGATTCCTCTATTTCTATCTCCGTCAAAAGCCTTCTGGTTCGACCCAGCAGTTCATTAAATGGGTCCTTGGCACCGAAGGTCAGGCGATCGTAACAAAAGAAGGTTTCTTCCCTGTAAAATAATCGTTAATACTGTGGAGCCGCGGCTAATCATCCATTGGATTGCCGCGCCTCCTTCGTATTTTTGCGCTCCCGAAGGCTCGGCCAGAAATAATGACGAGCAAACAGCAGTTCTCCAGTGCTATTCCAGAGACACTATCCGCATCCTCCCTGCATAAATGGACAACGAGTCTAGGAACATCCCCCGGGACGATGCCGAACGCAACTCGCCCGATGATAAGAACGTCTCGATCGGTGGGCCGCTCGCCAGCATGCCTGTGCGAATGGATGAGTCTGTCGGCGTACCTGAGTACGATACCTCTCATCCACCCAGGGGCAACCGCGAGAAGCTGAAGTTAGGCAAAAAGTCGCGCGTCATGGAAATGATCGTCGAACAGATGATCAAGATGTTCGCTTTCTCAGCCTTCGCCGCGATCATTCTGATCTTCGTATTCGTCTTTCGCGAAGCGTCTCCGATGTTCTTCGGCGGCAGTAAGCCGCATGGTGTCTCGACTTCAACGTCGAGCGGAACACAGCAGGAAACCTACGGCGAACCATCGAGTTCGAACACGACGACAAACGGCGGCACGATCCAGCAGGAAGTCTACGACCCGCTCTCGGAAGAGACGAAGGCGCCAGCGGAAACGGCTACCGCGACTGACAACCAATACACGAAGTCGACCGGCGATGGAGTTGTCGAGCAGGAAGTGTATGATCCCCTAGCGGAAGACCCGGCCAACAATCCAGCGCCAGCTGTAGAAACACCTACTCCGGCGATCAAAGATCAGGCAACACTGAACCGCGAACAGCTCGCACTCGATAGCCTCAAGCGCGAAGAGGCAAGGATCGCAGAGGAAGCGTCACACGCGACAGATATTGACAAACTGCTGATCGATACATGGCAGCCAGTTTCCGAAGTACCTAAGTACGGCTTGATACCTCTCTTCGTAGGCACACTTAAGGTCACGCTGCTCGCGCTTCTGTTTGCAACACCGCTCGCTGTGCTTGCAGCGCTCTACACATCGACCTTTGCCCCGAAGTGGGCGCGTGAGTTTGTCAAGCCAGCGATCGAGTTACTCGCAGGATTTCCAAGCGTCGTGATCGGATTCTTTGCACTGATCGTCATGGCGACGATCATGCAGGACTTCTTCGATTACCAATTCCGATTGAATTCGCTCGTTGGCGGAATCGCGATGAGCTTTGCCGTCATACCAATCATCTATACGATCTCGGAAGATGCATTGGTCTCCGTACCGAAGTCGCTGAAGGAAGCAAGCGACGCACTCGGCGCAACCAAGTGGCAAACGGCATGGCGCGTGGTATTACCGGCCGCCGTGCCTGGTGTCTTTGCCGCAGTGGTGCTCGGCTTTGGTCGTGCATTCGGTGAGACGATGATCGCGCTGATGGCAACAGGAAATGCGCCACTGACGAGCTGGAATATCCTCGAACCTGTCCGTACCTTCTCTGCAACGATCGGCGCCGAAATGGCAGAGGTCGTCTTCGGAGATCAACATTACAATGTATTGTTCTTCATCGGAGCACTGCTCTTCATCTTCACATTCACGATGAACGCAGTGGTCGAGTTCTGGGTGAGAAAGAGATTGCTTCGGAGGATCCAGGGACGCTAATGGCTACGAACAAACAACGCAAACGGCAGGTCATCGACTCGACAGCAAGTTCTATCACGGCCCTCTGTGCCGCGCTGATCATTGCACTCGTCGTCGGGATCTTCTCCACAATCATTATCGGCGGATTGCCGAATCTATCATGGGAATTCCTGACGGCACAGCCGACAGATGGAATGACCAAGGGCGGTATCTTTCCCGCGATCATCGGCACAGTGTTCATGACGCTGCTGATGTCGATCATGGCTGTGCCTCTCGGGACGATCACCGCGATCTATCTTTCGGAATATGCAAAGCCTGCCTCGATCTTCGCACGTATCATTCGCTTCGCAGTCAACACACTTGCTAGCGTACCCGCGATCGTATTTGGTCTGTTCGGTCTTGGCTTTTTTGTGCAGTTCGTCGGTAAGGGTTTGGATGGTGCATTCTCGGGCGGAGAGCTGCTGTGGGGACAGCCGAACATTCTATGGGCATCCATGACGATGGCATTGCTCACATTGCCTGTCGTGATCGTCGCAGTAGAGGAGGCGATCCGTACAGTGCCGCGAGAAGTGCGCGAAGCTTCGCTAGCTTTAGGTGCGACCAAGTTACAAACGATCTACAAGATCGTCTTGCCAGGATCGATCTCGGGCATCCTGACAGGTATGATCCTCGCGATCTCCAGAGGTGCTGGTGAAGTTGCGCCGATCCTCTTCACAGGGGCCGCATTCTTCCTGCCACACACGCCTGATCAACTGACCGATCAGTTCATGCATCTAGGGTATCACATCTATGTGCTCTCGACGCAATCGGCAAACGTTGAACTTACGATCCCATTGCAGTACACGACGACGCTCGTACTATTGATGCTCACGTTTGGACTGAATATCTCGGCCGTATTGTTGCGCTCACGACTCCGGGCGAGAGCCGCTGGGGTCTAACGATCTTATTAATTAATGGACCAGAACACGCTCGATACAGAGCGCCATCAGGACAACATGCCCGTAAGCGCATCAACACGAGATACGCGGATCCATACCGCATTCGATCGAGAGGATAAGCCTGCGGAGAAGCGCGGAATGAAGATCGTGACGAACGATCTCGATCTTTTCTACGGCACGAAACAAGCGCTGAGCAAAGTAACCCTCAATATTCCTGAGCGTCAGGTCATGGCGTTCATTGGGCCATCGGGATGTGGTAAGTCGACATACCTTCGTACGATCAACCGCATGAACGATCTCATTCCTGGGGTCAAGATCACTGGCGAAGTAAAGATCGATGGCGTTGATATCTATGACCGCGATCTAGATGTGGTCGAGTTGCGTCAGCGCGTAGGCATGGTGTTCCAGAAGTCGAACCCATTTCCGAAGTCGGTATGGGAGAATGTAGCCTACGGACCGAAGATCCTTGGCGAGAAGAACAAGACCAAGCTGAATGAGATCGTTGAGCGAAGCTTGAAGCAGGCCGCGATCTGGGATGAGGTAAAAGATCGCTTGCAGAATTCAGCATTGAGCCTATCGGGCGGACAGCAGCAGCGTCTTTGTATCGCACGCGCATTGGCAGTTGATCCAGAAGTTCTCTTGATGGATGAACCTGCGAGCGCACTCGACCCGATCAGCACAGCAAAGATCGAGGAGCTCATCTTCGATCTCAAGCAAGTATACACGATCGCAATCGTCACGCACAACATGCAGCAGGCGGCGCGCGTGAGCGACTTCACAGCATTCTTCTACATGGGAGAACTGATCGAGGTCGGCGAGACTCGCAATATGTTCACAAACCCTGCAAAGAAGCAGACCGAAGATTACATCACAGGCCGCTTCGGCTAAGGTAAAAGTCTCGAGTGCTGAGTCCTGAGTGCTACACACACTCTGCAGGACATCGGTACTCAGCACTCAGCACTCAATACTCAGCACTATAGAAATGGGAATGCACAGGCATTTTGAGGACGAACTCGATACGCTACGGACACTATTGATCCGTATGGGTTCGCTCGTGGATGAACAGATCGAGCTTGCAGCAAAAGCGCTCATGACCTCGAATGTTGAGCTGTCGAAGCTCGTCATCGAGCGTGAACGCCGAGTCAATGAGTTCGACCTGATGATCGAAGGACAATGCCAACGCATTTTCGCGCTCTCGCAGCCCGTCGCGATCGATCTCCGCCTGATCATGGCAGCCATGCGAATGAACTCCGATCTCGAGCGCATTGGTGATATCGCAGTCAATCTCGCTGAACGTGTTGAGCCGCTGACAGAGCATTACAGTTTACTCGAGCGCGTCAATGCACCGCTGATGATCGAGACCGCTCGCCAGATGTTGAGCGATGCTTTCGATGCGTTCATCAACAATGATTCGAATCTTGCCCGCTCGGTCTTCGGAAAAGATGACATCGTTGATGACATCGCTCGCGACGCATTTTATAAGTTGATCGAAGAGATGAAGCGCGATCCATTGCTCATCGAGCCGGGTGCGCACGGTATGGCTACGCTACGCCACGTCGAGCGTTTGGCCGATCACGCGACGAATATCGCTGAGGACGTGATCTTCATTGTTGAGGCGAAGATGCTGAAGCACCAGTCGATCCAAACCGGAACACAAGGAAGTCCGAACTGATCAGGTCGAACTGATTAAAGACGATTCGCATTTTTGGGCTGCGCAACGTGAGGTGTCGCAGCCCTTTCTTTTCACTACGATCTCCGACTAAACCTGCCATGCAGTATACCAATCTCGGCCGTACCGGTCTCAGTGTAAGCAAGCTTTGCCTTGGTACGATGAACTTCGGCCCGTTCACTCCCGAAGAAGATGCATTCCGGATCATGGATCGTGCGCTCGAGCTTGGTATCAACTTTTTCGATACAGCCGACGTCTACGGTCAATCATCAGGCAAAGGCGCCACCGAGCGCATCATTGGCCGCTGGTTTGCCCAGGGCGATGGACGACGTGAAAAAGTGGTGCTTGCTACGAAGCTCTATGGCGAGATGGATACCTGGCCGAACAACGCCAAGATATCCGCGCTCTACATCAAGCGCGCCTGTGAGGCCAGCCTGAAGCGCTTGCAGACCGATTATCTCGATCTCTATCAGATGCACCACATCTGGCGCAAAGCACCGTGGGAAGAGACGTGGCAGGCGTTCGAGCAACTCTACCGCGAAGGCAAGATCGTGTATGTCGGATCATCGAACTTCGCTGGCTGGCATATTGCAAAAGCGAACGAAGAAGCAAAGCGTCGCAACTTCATGGGACTCGTGTGCGAACAGAGCATCTACAGTCTCATCAATCGCAATGTGGAGCTTGAGGTGATCCCTGCATGCGAAGGCTATGGACTTGGCTTTATTCCCTGGAGCCCACTCGCAGGCGGAGCGCTTGCCGGACTCAAGCGTGATGGACAGCGCGTAAGCAATCCTCGCATCCAGGAGCGCATGAAGCGCGACCACGAGAAGTTCAATGCATACGAGCAACTGTGTAGTCATATCGGCGAAGCGCCGGCAGACGTAGCGCTCGCATGGGTGCTGAAGAATCCGAATGTGACAGCTCCGATCATCGGACCTCGTACGATGGAGCAACTCGATGGCTCCATGCACGCGCTCGAGATGACGCTAAGCGAAGAGACGCTGACGAAGCTTGACGTCATCTTCCCCGGACCTGGTGGGGCAGCACCGGAAGCATATGCGTGGTAGTCGCTAGCGTCTAGCGTTCAGCATTTGGTCGTGTCCGTTTCTACTGCGAAGTTCTTCTGAAGATTTGCAAGGACATTAGTCCACCCTGCATCAAAGAACGTGATAAGCTCATCCCACCTGCCACCGATACCGAACCCCATGTGAGTGAGGATCAGGCGATAGTGCGTCTCGTTGTGGCGATCGATCTCGACGACGACTTTTGTGTGCTGCTCGCGCTCTTCTGAGAATGATGAGGGAGCATTCCACGAGAAGGTGACGTAGTCCATCGGCCAGAATGCGAGCACTTTGCAGCCCTCACTGCCCTGAAGCCCTGCAGGGTTCTCAAGCTCGAAGTAACATTCATAGGCACCACCTACCGAAAGCTCTATCTTTGCTTTCGGAGCAAAAAAGCTTGTGACGCCGGCTTCGGTCGTCCATGCGTCCCACAGCTCTTGCCGCGTGGCAGGAATGTGGACTTCCTTTCTGATGATCTTTTCTTCCATAGGCAATGAGTAAAAAGGCTATGAGTAACAGCGGTCGCTATATCTATCACTTCACCGAACGCGAGACATACCAAAGTGCTCAGTCGCAGGGGTTTTACAAGCCACGAGCATTCGAAATGGATGGCTTCATCCACTGCTCGACCCGTGAGCAGGTTTTACACGTCGCGAACTTCATCGCGCCCAAGGATGGGGATCTGCTGCTGCTGGAGATCGATACGGAGAAAGTCAAAGCCGAGATCATTCATGAAAATCTCGAAGGCGGCGACCGGCTATTCCCACACATCTACGGGCCGATTGATCTTGAAGCTGTCCTAAGAGCCGAGCGGTTTGGTGTGAATTCAGAGGGGGAGTTCGAACTGCCGGACGGGTACTAACCAGGTGGGTCGTAGGGACATTGAGGCTTTAAAATATGAAAGGCGAGGACAATTAAATGTGCTCGCCTTTCTGTTCTCTCGCCCTGTTCTTTATGTGACTGTAGGAGGTCAAGATGAGATAAAAAAGATCACAGTGAGGCATTTTCATACCGTCGCCTGTACTAATTTTAATATCGAAATCTTTGCCAAATGCACTGGCAATATCGACTTGCCGATTCTAGCAAAATTTGACCGACTAAGTTGTTGCAATCTGCACTTGTCGTTACAAGCTGCAAACACGCTATGCGATTCGTGCGTACACTTTAAATTGCTTCTAGAACACCCAGCAAACTTAGCGTCAATAGGAAAGCGCCGAAGACGATACGGTAGATCCCGAAGCCAACAAAAGTATGCTTCTGGACAAACTTGATCAGCCAGGCAACTACGACAAGCGCGGAGAAAAACGCTACGACAAACCCTACCACCAGCGCACCTATCATGCTCGTGTCAAAGAGCTCGCGGTACTTCAGGATCTCGTAACCTGAGGCAGCAATCATGATCGGGAAGGAGAGGAGGAAGGAGAACTCCGTCGCGGCAGGACGGGTCATCCCTGAGAGCATGCCGCCCATGATCGTTGCGCCTGAGCGCGAGACGCCAGGAATAAGCGACACCACCTGGGCTAACCCCACATAGAGAGCCTCCTTGATACTCATGTCTTCGAGTGGGACAATGTGCTTGTCCGTGTCCGACTTTTTCTCAATGAAGATGATCGCAATACCTCCGAGGATCAAACTGATCGCTACCGTAAATGTAGAGAAGAGGTGCTTCGTGATGAACGGATGGAAAAAGTAACCGAAGACGACAGCGGGAATGAACGCGATCATCAGATTGGTGCGAAGCCTTCCGCCTGACGATACCACATCACGGGATGTAAGCGTATTCCACAGCTTCTGACGGAAGTAATAGCCGACCGCGAGGATCGCTCCGAGCTGTATCACAACAATGAAAAGCTCTACTTTCTCAGCGCTACCGAGTTGCTGCTGAAACTTGAGAAAGTCACTTGCCACGATAAGGTGACCCGAAGAAGAGACCGGAATGAACTCTGTGAGTCCTTCAACGATACCAAGGATAACCGCAACCAACCACAATGAAGGTACCAAGAGAATTGAGAGAAGAGTTATGAATTGGACTTTGCGTCGAACTGTCGGGCTGAATCCTGGATGATGTTAAAGATCATATCATGGAGTACGCCATTCGTCGCGATGATCGACTTCGTGTGGATATTGTAATCCTCGCCATCATAATGCGTAACGCGGCCACCGGCCTCACGCACAAGCAACTGTCCTGCCGCCGTATCCCATGGTGAAAGATATGCTTCCCAGAAGCCATCGAAGCGGCCACAAGCAACATACGCAAGATCGAGTGCTGCACTGCCTAACCGACGCACGAGCAAACCCTTGCTCAGAAAAGCAGTGAACTGCTCGATCACACGACCCGGATTCTTATCGACGTGATACGGAAATCCTGTGACGAACAAGCTCTTTGTCGGATCAACCGAGTTCGACACACTGATCGGCTTACCGTTCAGGAATGCACCCATGCCACGCTGCACGGTGAAGAGCTCGTTGAGATTCGGATTGTAAATAACACCACACTCAACTACACCTTTTACTTCGACGCCAATAGATACGCACCAGATCGGCAGACCATGCGCATAGTTGACTGTACCATCGATCGGATCGATCACCCAGCGTACATCGCCGGTTTCCTCATTGCCACCACGCTCTTCGCCAAGGAAAACGTGCCCTTCGAAGGTGCTCATCACTCGCGCGCGGATCATATCTTCGTTGTCCTTATCGACCTGAGTAACAAGGTCCATCTCGTTGGACTTCGTCTGAATGATAAGATCTGACTTCTGGACCCGATGTGCGTGATCTCCTGCTTCTTTTGCAGCGATGATCGCCACCTCTAAGAACTTGTCGATATCCATTAAACTTGTGAGGGAGAAGAAGAAGGAGGCATTGAAGCACCTTTCTTAATACTGAGGATGCGCATGGCTGCCATGGCTGCGCCAAAACCATTGTCGATGTTCACGACCGTGAGCCCGGATGCGCATGAGTTTAGCATCCCAAGCAATGCAGCAACGCCTTGAAAGCTCGCGCCATAACCCACGCTTGTGGGCACTGCGATGACCGGGCAGCTCACGAGCCCACCAACGACTGAAGGCAACGCGCCCTCCATTCCTGCGATCACGATGATCACATCTGCAGATCTAAAATCTTCTTGTCTATCTAATAAGCGATGGATGCCGGCAACACCGACATCATTGATCGGCATGATCCGACCAACACCACCGACCTGAAGCGTGACCGATGCTTCGAGCGCCACACTCAGATCGCTCGTGCCTGCACAGATGATCGCGACGGAGGACTCGCGAAGTGACTGAGGAATGCTGCTGGCCTGAGGCCGAATGTAAATACACTTCGCTAACGGCTCATACTCGGCTTCGGCGATAATCGACTTCACAGCAACAAAGTGCTGCTCCGATGCACGCGTGACCAGCAACCGGCCGCTATGTGCGTAGATCTTCGCCGCGATCTCAGCTGTGATCTCGGGGGTCTTAAGTTCGCCATAGATCACTTCGGGAAAGCCCTGCCGAGCTTCGCGATCGAGATCGACCGTAGCTTGTCCGTTGATGCTTGTATGCAGTTTGCTTTCCACTCCTGAGAAAAGAGACGAAGAAGTAAAGTGAGGGTCTTCTGTGTTGCAATCCACTCAGCCGTAGGCCTCGCAGTCGCCACATATCCTTATTGATGGATTCGATTCAACAACCGATCTGGCAGAATCTTTTCGCCATTCTGGCTGGATACCTCATCGGCTCCATCCCATTCGCCTACATCTTCGCCAAGTGGCGGACGGGGAAGGATCTCCGGAAAGAGGGCAGCGGCAATATCGGTACGCTCAACAGTTACGAGGTCACTGGCAGCCGAACCGTGGGGGTTTTCACTCTGATCTTCGATGTGCTTAAAGGCGTGGTCCCGACATGGCTGGCAATGATCTATTTTTCCGACGCTGTCGTGCTTCCGCTCGCTGTCGCGCTTGTCGTTGGACACTGTTTTCCGGTCTGGCTGAAGTTTAAGGGTGGTCGCGGATTAGCAACCGCTGCGGGCGTCACGTTCGCGATCAGCTGGCTGTTGCTACCACTCTGGCTTATGGGATTCGGTATCGGGATGCTTATCAAGCGTCAGGTGCATGTCGGGGCAGTCACCGCTTGCATCTTCACAGCGATCGCTCTGCTCGTCATACCTTTCAACGTTCTCAACTCATTCAGCATAGTGAATGTACCGGTTAATGAGATACGCAACGGAGCATGGCTGATCTTGCTCGTCGTTCTCATTCGCCACATAGAACCGATGATGGCACTTCGAGATCACCCATCCTCATGACCGATCAACCATTCTACGATTTCCCGGTCGATATCGCTAACCCATCGAACGCGCATGGCATCCAGTTGCGTATGCTCAAAGGCGAGGGCAAGCGCATACTCGATGTAGGTTGTCACTCTGGGTTGATGGGAAGTATGGTGAAGGAGGAACTGACAGCCGTGGTGGTAGGGATTGACTTTGACGGCGTGGCTCTGAACGTCGCGAGATCGAGGCTCGACCGAGTGCATGAAGTGGATCTCGAATTCGAGGGTTGGGCAAACGAACTGCTGGAAAAAGGCGAGGGCAACTTTGATGTCGCGCTTTTCGGTGACGTGCTTGAGCACACCACTGATCCCGAAGGCATTTTGCGCGAGACGCGCAAGCTACTGAAACCTGAGGGCAAAGTCATCGTTAGTTTACCTAACGTAGCAAACCTGCGCGTCCGCTTGGGCTTGCTTCGCGGCAATTTCACCTACGCGGAGAGCGGGATCCTTGATAGGACGCATCTCCGATTTTTCACGCTCGAAAGCGCGCATGAATTGCTCGAACGCTCAGGTTATGAACTTGAGGATTCGGACGTTGCTGGTTACTCTCTGCCGCACTGGCTGTTACGTATGTTTCCCGGATTGCTCGCCGTGCAGATCGTCATGCGCGGAAGGGTTCGGTAACATCCGTGGTCCGCGGCCTGTGACATGTTTGCGATGAACAACAACTCCCACACAACACATATGTTTACCATTTTACCGCAGCTCTTAGCTCTTATGACTGCGGCAACTCCGCTTGCATCCTGCCAGGATGCACAGACCGAGTTGAACAATGGAGCAAAGGTCTATTCAGTCTCGACAGTGCGACAGGATGATCAGCGCGATCCGAATGCGACGATCTCTGCCTCAAGGAAGAATGCGATCACAACAGCGGTTGCTAAAGCAAGTCCTGCAGTGGTCGGCATCAATGTGACCGAAGTTCGGCAGGAACGTGTAAGTTCGTTCTTCGGCGATCCATTCTTCGATCAATTCTTTCGCGATCAGGGCCGCATACGCCAGCACCATGTGAAAGGGCTTGGCTCCGGCTTTCTCATCTCGAAGGACGGTTACATCATCACGAACGATCACGTAGCAGGCAATGCGACAGAGATCGTAGTAACAACAACTGACGGCAAAGAGCACACTGCAAAGCTTATCGCGTCCGACAGAACGAATGATGTCGCCTTGCTCAAGATCGAAGGCAACAACTTTGCTTTCCTGAAGCTTGGCAACTCAGATGATCTTGCCATCGGCGAGTGGGCCATTGCGATGGGCAATCCATTTGGGCTGTTCGATAAGAACCAGAAGCCGACTGTTACGGTAGGTGTCATCAGTAACAATGGTGTGACACTAGGCCTGCAAGGCGATCGTAACTATCGCGACATGGTCCAAACCGATGCAGCCATATCAAGCGGTAACTCTGGCGGGCCGCTGCTGAATGCGAACGGCGAAGTGATCGGCGTGAATGCAACGATCTACAGCACTGCAACATCCTATGGTGGAGAAGCAGGCTCGATCGGGCTTGGCTTTGCGATACCGGTGAACAAAGTAAAGAAGATCGTCGATGACTTCATGTCTGGCAAGCCAAGTCGTGGGGCGATCGCGGATCTTGGCTTCGTTGCTGTGCCGCTGACCGATGGGATACGGCAAGATCACGACATCAAGGCAACTGAAGGCGTGATCGTGTGGCAGATGTATCGCAACTCGATTGCAGAGCGTAATGGCATTGAGCCGGGCGATGTGATCAAGTCAGTGGACACCGAGCGCATTCGTAGCTGGGAAGATTTCCAAAGCGTCATCGCGGATCATAAGCCTGGCGATGTCGTCACGCTCTCCATCGAACGTGGCAGCCGAGATGTCCAACTAAAGCTGAAGCTCGAACCTCAACGCGTGACAGGAAGATAGAAAGTTGAATAAAGAAAAAGGCGGACAATGTCCGCCTTTTTCTTCTCCACTTCGAATGCGAAATTATTCTTCGACTTCCTTTGGCTCCATCGAGCGCAAGCCCTTCTGGCCAATGTCGCTGCGGTAATATGCGCCATTGAATGCGATGTGATGCACAGCGTTGTAAGCCTGTGCGATCGTACCCTTGAGATCATCGTCATAGCCGACTGCCGTCACCGATAGCACTCGTCCACCTGACGTAAGGATCTTACCGTGGTCATCCTTTTTCGTCGCGCCGTGGAAGACGACGAGTCCTTCATTGAATTGCTTCTCGACAGAGAATTCTTCAAGCCCTTCGATCAACTCGCCAGTCTGATAGCTATCAGGATATCCCTGGCTTGCCATCACAACCGTGACGGCACAAGCAGGGAAGAGCTTCACTTCGCCAAACTCTTTCAATCGTCCATCTGCGCAAGCTTTGAACAGCTCTGCAACATCCCCTTCGATGAGTGGCAGCACAACCTGCGCTTCAGGATCTCCGAAGCGAACGTTGAACTCGACGACGCGCGCGCGGCCATTGCTGATCATCAGTCCGATATAGAGCACACCCCGATAAACACGGCCCTCTTCACGCAATCCTTTGAATACAGGCTCGACGATCTCCCTTTTAACTTGCTCAATTATCTCAGGCGTCACAACAGGCGCAGGTGCATAAGCGCCCATGCCGCCAGTGTTCTTGCCACGATCGCCATCGAGGATGCGCTTGTGATCTTGCGCTGGTGTAAGCAGCGCGTAATCGATGCCATCGGTAATAGCAAAGACGCTCGCCTCTTCACCCTCCATGAATTCCTCGATCACGATCTTCATCCCCGCTTCGCCGAATATGCGATGCGTAATGATCTCATCGAGCGCGTGCGTGGCTTCCGCTTCGGTCTGTACGATCACAACACCTTTACCTGCAGCGAGTCCATCGGCCTTAATGACTGCTGGATAAGTGACGTGACGCAAGAAAGCGCGAGCCTCTAATTCTTCTTCAGCAGAGAATACTGCATAGCGGGCAGTCGGCACATTATGTCGCTGCATGAATTCTTTAGCGAAGGCCTTCGATCCTTCGAGCAGTGCAGCATTTTTACGTGGACCGAATACAGGGATGCGCTCCTTCTCAAGAGCGTCGGCAATACCTGCAACGAGCGGCCCCTCTGGTCCGACAACAACAAGGTCGATACGCTCGCGAAGCACGAAGCTGACGACCGACTTCGGGTCGGAGGGGATAATGTCGACCAGTTCGGCGCTGTCTTCAATGCCGGCATTGCCTGGGCCACAGAAGATCTTGGCGACGATAGGAGATTGCTTCAACTTCCAGCAGATGGCATGTTCACGCGCGCCGGCACCGAGTACGAGGATCCTCATGGGAAATAGTTAACCGCTATGGATACGATAATTTCTAGGATTACATCCTTGGAGGAATGATATCCTGGGGAGTCGGCAAATTTACGAATAAATCCTGCACAAATTGTGGGATATTGTGGAGTTTGATGAATCTTCCCCAATAACGAGCATTAACGGGTAATAATGAACCCCTAGGTGAATCATAACTCCTGAACAGAGGGCTTTACTTCTTCGTAGTATTACCGTCTGATGAAACGAGTTTTCGAACTCGTCGAAGATCGGGGCACACTAGTTGAAGTAAAGACAAGCAATTGTCACCCCGAAATCGAGACCCGGGCACTCCCGAAGTTTTATATTGAACACTATGACTATGATGATGAACACTATTGCTAACACTTTTACGAAGTCGGCTAAGAAGAGTTTTAAGAAGAATGTTTTCCGCACAGGACTGGCCCTCGCGCTGGCGGCTGGCTCATTAGCTGGAAGCGCAGACGTGGCGCAAGCCCAAACCCGCAAGTCGGTCTTCCAGACCGGCGAAGAGCTTACCTACAAAGTGAAGTTCGGCTTTATCAAGCTCGGTACCGTCTCGATCAAGACCGGCGGCCCTTCCACGAACCATGGTCCAAACAAGGTAATTGCCAAGATGCAGTTCGCAACGGCTGACGTGCCTTTCTTGGATGCGAAGTCGCTCGTAACGGACGTGATCGACACTAGTGCAATGTATCTTGTCCATTTCGACCAAAAGGGCCAGGAAGGCGACAAGAAGCAGGAGAAGACCATGCTCTATGACAAGGCAAAGAAGACCTTGACATATAACGATGCAACGACCAAGAACAAGGTCTCGACCAACATTGAGCCTTTCAACGATGCTCTGACCCTCGTATTCAACATGCGCACATGGTCGGCTTCGGGCAAGCGCTACAGCTTCGCAATGCGCAGTAAGGACGGCGAGAACAACGTGGTCTGTAACTTCACCAACAAGATCTCCAATCAGGAGGTAGAGGCTTGGGACGATAAGAAGATCCGCACTCGTGTGGTCCAGGGACAGGCGAACATGGGCGATGGCGCACCACTCGGCGCAAATGGCAAGTTCACGGCTTACATCACAGACGATGCAGCAGCGATCCCAGTAAAGATCGACATGAGCATCTCGATCGGTTCGATCACCCTTGAGCTCGTAAAGGTCAAGCGTGCTGGTTGGAACGTCGACATGGCGACCGCAAAGTAATCGAATTCATATCATAGTCAATCGGCCGAAGGGTCGAAAGACCACAAGTCAGAAGGCCGCGAGCGATCGCGGCCTTTTTTTGTTTGCCAATTTCTTAGGGTCTCCCGCGCAGCACGTAGAACATACCAGCGCTACCGCTGTTCATCCCTGTGGCAGACGCTGACCGTAACTCCCAAACCGGAACGCCGTTAAGCCTGCCTGTTCACTCGACCAGCACATTCTCGCCTATGTACATCCTCGAACTTGATTGGGTCCGCAAGGTCTATGACCTGCAGATCGCTGTCAATGATATCTCTTTCAAGGTCCCCAAAGGATCTATATTCGGATTGTTGGGCCCCAATGGGGCTGGCAAGACCTCTACGATCCGCATGATCACAGGCATCACGCTGCCAGATAGCGGCGCGATCCGACTGTTCGGCGAACCACAGCGAGCAGAGCATCAAGACAAGATCGGCTATATGCCCGAGGAGCGTGGCCTTTACAAGAAACTGAAGGTGCGCCAGCAGCTTGAATATCTTGGTGCGCTGAAAGGATTGAACAAGCATGACCTTAAGCGCTCCATCGATTTCTGGCTCGATCGTCTCGAGCTAACGACTTCTGAAAAAAAGAAGACGAACGAGCTCTCGAAAGGGATGCATCAAAAGTTGCAGTTCATCGCAACCGTGCTGCACGATCCCGATCTGCTCATCCTCGATGAGCCACTCTCCGGACTCGATCCGGTAAATGCGCAGATCATCAACGATGTCATACTGGACTTCCAAAAGCAGGGTAAGACGATCATCCTATCGACTCACCGGATGGAGCAGGTCGAGCAGCTATGCGATGAGATCGTGCTAATGCACCGCGCATCGATCGTGCTTGCAGGTACGCTTCGCGAGTTGAAGAGCCAGTCGGGCAGGATGCTCATCAACATCAGCTTCTACGGTGATGATAGCTTTGTCGACGTGCTTCCAGCGGGAGTTACAACGTTATCGCGCACACGCAATGAAGTATTGCTTGAGCTTGGTGATAGAGTAAAGCCGAATGATATCCTTCGCATCGCTGCAGAGCGAGCCGAGATCCGGAAGTGGGAGATGGTTGAGCCGCCACTGAAAGAGATGTTCCTCGACGCCGTACGAAGCCGCGGCGAAAAGATCGAGGAAAAAGCTATCTGATCACCTTCAACTCACAATCAACATGATAAGCAAGAAGTCGATGATCGTGCTTAAGCACGAATTTCTGCAGAAGGTCAAGTCGAAGGGGTATGTCATCTTCACACTTCTCGGACCGCTACTCTTATCGCTGCTCTTCGTGATCCCTGCGCTACTCGCAACAGTGGATACGGGTGACAAGCGAGTGCTCTCCGTGGTCGACAGCACCGGAAAATTTGCAAGCTACTTCGAAGGAGCAAACGCACTAGAACCTGCGATAAACCTGGAGGAGGAGTTTACCGGTACACCTACACGTGAGCAGCAAACGAAGTCAGCGGCCAGCGCGATACAAACTGATATCGATATCAAGGTCGTACCGAGTAACACCTCGATCGAGACATTGAGGGAGCAGATCGAAGGCGAGAGTATTACAGGCTTTCTCGTCATCCCGGCCAACGTCTTTCAGGACACAGGTGCAAGCCGCGCGATATTGCGACTGCGCAACACGAACGACTTTTCAGTGATCCAAGAGATCGAAGGCATCTATGCAGAAGCATTGCGCAATGAGAAGCTGAAAGCGAAAGGGGTGGATCCGCAGATCCTCCACGACATCGATGAGCTAGCAAATCTCAGCGTCATCAAGGTATCTGATGGCGGCGAGAGCCACGATGGAGGTGCATCATTCTTGGCTGGTTATCTGACAGGCTTCCTGATGTACATGGCACTGCTCATCTACGGCTCGATGATCCTGCGAAGCGTTGTAGAGGAGAAGAGCACCCGTGTGATCGAGGTAATGGTATCAAGTGTGAAGCCATTCGATCTGCTTGTGGGCAAGGTGCTCGGTATTTCTGCAGCCGCGGTACTTCAAATGAGTGTATGGGCGATCATGATGGCGCTGCTTGCAACAGTGGGTGTCAACATTGCGCAGAAGATGGCTGGCTCAAATTTCAACATCGACATTCCGCCAGAGCTCTTCATCTACTTCGTTGTCTTCTACATCCTTGGCTTCCTGATCTACGCTACGCTCTTTGCAGCGCTTGGTGCGACAGCAGATCAGGAGAGTGACGTACAGCAGGCATCACTACCGATCACGATGCTTGTGGTGATCCCGATCCTCCTGATGACAAGCGTCATTCAGGCACCTTCTAGCACGATGAGCACGATCCTATCCATGGTGCCATTCTTCGCACCGATCCTGATGATGGGACGCATCTTCAGCGAGACGCCTCCATTCTGGCAGATCGCATTGACGATCGTGATCATGATCGCCACGTTCTTCGGAGCGCTTTGGGTAGCCTCACGTATCTACCGGACCGGTATCTTGATGTATGGCAAGCGATTTACTCCGAAGGAGATCTTCAAATGGATCAAGTACAGTTGAGTCCTGAGATGAAAGAGCTGGGTCCTGAGCAATGCTGAAAATCCTCAGCACTCAGCACTTTCAACTTGTCACTCTCTAAGGTTCTCTGAACGAGATAACTTCAAGTTTTAAATGAGCGCGTGGATCACTGGTGAATGCCAGCGTTCCACGCGCTTTTTCTTCGCCGTCGAGAAAGTCGATATCAAAGTCGCGAGTCTCATTACCGAGCGTGCCCTGGATCTTAACTCCTTCTGCAGTCTTGCTTCCGGTATTCGTTACCTCGATCGGGATGTAGTGAATGCCATTCGCCTCGCGATACAGACTGTCCAGCGTTCTCGCGAAGATCGCTGGAGGGTTGTCCCCTTTGTTGTATCGGTTGAAGATCACGAGCGCTACAAGTGCAAGTACGATGAACGCGCTCACGCAAAGGCTTACCCATTCGGCAAGCGTGCGCTTCTGACGTTTCTGATCTCGCGGGAAATGTGCTTTGCTCATGATCTAGATCGCAACTCGTCCTGCCGCTCCGCCGATCGCGGTTGGCAAGCCAAGGACGAGCACTTGTGAAACAGTGTTAGGGAGCGGGTTATCAAAAGACACTTGGTCGAAAAGCAGGAGCATCACGAATGACAACGCAAGCGATACGATATAGGAGATCGTTGTCTCCGATGCCGGATGCTGGAAGATACCATGGTCCTGCATCTCACCTTGCGGATCGAAGCCGCTTGCGAAAACGATGGCGTATGTAATGATCAGCGTGATAGCAACCAGCGCTAGCTCATTGATCCAGCCAAGTTCATTGGCGAGCATTGGGATCTCTTCGGTCGGTGCAATGCTGAATCCGATGATCACCGCGCCGGCGACAGTTGCCCCAATATCAGTGAGCGTACGTTGCCACACACTTGAGTTCTTCGCGCGATGATGTTGATGGCTTCGGGGCTCGTCTTCACTGTTCTGATCATCCGAAGCTTTTGCGAACAAGATGTTCGAGACCGATGCGCCAATGCTCAACGGCACCGCCTGAAGCACTAGCATCCCAAGATTACTTTCGAACGGGTCGCTCCATGAGATGCGGTTCAAAACCGCAAGGACAAGCAGTGATCCCACAGAGCCAATGGCAACTGCATCGAGCGCTTCTTCAAGATTGCCAAGGATCGGCTTACTCCTGCGAAAGCCGCCAGCCGTGGCGAGTGCGTAGTTGATCAGCAGGGCGAATCCGAGCAAAGAGAGCAAGTGAGTGGTGGAGAGGTACTCGCCGATCCACCACATCTCCATCGTATAGAGAAACGGAATGCCTAGTAGAAAGGCGCCAGAAAGCCCACGCAAATACTCGTGAAGCTCCTGCTTCCACTCATTCGGAATCCGTAGGCGTTGCATGGTGGTCGCTAGTAGATGCGATCGTCTAATTGGTTGATAACGGTTGTCCCACGAGAAACGGGCCAGTTGATCGGTGGATAGACGTCATGGTGTTCCGCTCTTGAATTTTTGATCGATCTCAGCGGTTGAGCCCATTGAAGTCCTAAACCTCTGGTTTGACGCATGGCAACATCCTCTTTTCTCGCAAGACTCGACAACGCAATCGGCGAGCACGCCGTCTACGGTCATCCATTTTATAAAGCCTGGACCGCTGGAAAGCTAGCCCTCGCTGATCTTCAGGAGTACGCAAAACAGTACTATCATTTCGAGAAGGCTTTCCCGACCTTTGTGAGTGGTGTGCATTCGAACACCGAAGATCCGGAGACGCGCCATCAGTTGTTGCTCAATCTCATCGAAGAAGAGCACGGCGAGAATAATCATCCGGAGCTTTGGCTTCGGTTTGCCGAGTCACTCGGTGTCGATCGTGATGCCGTGCGAAACGCGCAGTTGAATGATGCGACGAAGGAATTGCTTGCGACATTCCGCAAGCTTACTCGCGATGGCAATACGTACGAGGGTCTCGCAGCGCTCTATGCTTACGAGAGCCAGATACCGGAGAACTCACGCGCCAAGATCGACGGCTTGATCCGACACTACGGCATCACAAGCGATGACGGCCTAAGCTTCTTCCGTGTGCATGAAGAAGCAGATGAGATCCATAGCCGCTCAGAACGCGAGCATCTTGCGGGCCTTATCCGCACAGAGCAGGATGAAGAGCAAGCGATCGAATCAGCGCGTGTCGCATCGATCGCGATCTACAACATGCTTACGGGGATCGAAGCAAGTTGCACGAAGCTTCGCACAGATGCAGCGCTTCAGAGCTAACCAGCAAGAGTTACTTGGTAAAGCGAGATCTCAACATTGTCCCGTTAGAAGTTAACTCTAAAAGATAGCTACCGTCGGATAAATGCGCGATGTCCAACGGTGTTCCGATATACGGCTGCGCGAACACCTGGCGGCCGATCATATCATAGATCGTCAAGTTTGCACTCTCCACTGTTCCAGGTAGGGTCAATGTCAAGTGGGCATCAACGCTGACCATGGCAACGAAATCAGGTTGGTTAAGCTGTTCAACCTTTCCAACGCTAATGGAATTAAGAGCAGCTTCTAACAATTCATCTCGCCCTTCGCGAATGCCTTCTAGAGTTGGAGTGACTGTAATGTCTTCCTCTATTCCTACGATCTGCGTCTCCCTGCGATCAGGATAAAGCACTCCACAACCGGAGTATTTAAGAGAAAGCCCAGTGGGAAAGGCCAGCGTCGACACATTGCCATCTGCACCGGCTGTCTGCGAGCCGATGATCTTCGCGTTCGGATGTGTCTGCCACGCCATAATGTGAAACTCAGCAGAGGACTGAGTGACTTGATTCTGAAGAATGCGCACCTCCCCGCGGTAATAGTTTGGGTTTGATGTGGTGGGGCCACAATAGAGATCCCTTCCAGTGAACGTACCTGGAGAGGTTGGGTTTGGGAAGTAGAAGTTGCAAAAAGCTCTTCGTGACTGTAGCAGCAAGTCAGCGACAGCGTAGAGGACAAACTCATTCGGATAATTGCGTATGTCGAAGATGATCGCTTTGGATGATCTGAGGTCTTGGTACATCTCAGGCACCTCGGCAACCGTCAATAAGCCTCCATTCACGTACCCAATGTTTCCTGGAAGTACCTTCCAGGAAACATGGCCATCGCCACGAGGATGGATAAGTGAATCCGATGCGCGTACAGCATTGCTAGAGCGCTGAAGTGTTACCGTACGGATGCCATCAGTATTCTCGACTTCAAGAGTGCATTCAAGTAATTGTCCTCGCAAAAGATAGGTAGAGATGTTGCGGTCAATGATCTCTTGCGCACCGCCGTGTACATAGGGCCGAAGCGAATCGCGGATCATTTGAACAGGCGTGCCATCGATCTTCACTACCACGTCACCGACCCGCAAGTCATCAACGCCAGAAAAGACCTTCGTGATCACTGTCTTGCCTTCGACCAGAGCAAGCAGACATGGAAGATACCGAGAGCCAAAGTGCTCCGTCAATACAGTACTTATCGAACTGCTGTGAGCATCCCTTTGACGCGATTGATAGCGTGTGAACGCAAGATGCAGATCCAGAACAGAGGACACACTTGCAAAGTGTGGAATGAGGTCCGCAAGAGCAGTATCCCACGAAGGTTCAATGAGGCGCTTGTACGGAGAATAATAGTTGTGAACATTCCATGCACGGAATAAGAGCAAGAGTGGATAGGAGGAGCTCGTCGCAACACTATCGGGATAATCTTCCTCGTCGAGCAGATACACCGTCTCATTACCGCCACTCTTGAAATAGCAATTGGCAAACGGTCTGAAGTTCACTCTGATCGAATCAAGCCTGGATCTGACCGAAGCTGGAAGTGTAGAACTTTGATGCCAGCGTAGATCGAGGTTGAGCTTGTTGATGGTGTCGACTTTGACCTCAGGCTTGGTTGCTACCGGGATCGGACCCGCTTGCTCAAAAAGCTGAAGGAGACCTCGCTCGTACGAGCCAGAGCTTGTCGCAGTATCAGCGATCGCGATAGACTTGAGCAATACGCTGTCCATGTTGTTGATGCAGCCGGATGCCCCTGGGTGAAAGTACTTGATGTATCCCCATACCTTACAGGTTTGGACGAGTCGATCGGACTTGCTCGGCAGAGACTGCGACTGCGACACAAACGGCAATAGCAGGACGACCAGGTAAATGCATGCTCGCAACCAGGTTGTACACATGATTCTTAGGTTATTGACAAGACAACACTCTCACAGGATCGATAGCGAATATACGGGAAATTCCGGCAGCCACTTCGCGACCTCAAAATTTACAAACAAGAAAGGGGCAGCTGTTTGCCGCCCCCTACATTTGCTGTTGTCTGATTAAAACCGTCTTCATACTCTGCCAGGGCTCACCTTTGACACACCGGGCTTTGGTGGACCGGTTGGCTTCTCCGTACCCTTCTCCTGCGCGATCTTCGGTGCCGCTCGCGAGCCCTTCTCTAACGCGGCTGCTGCGATCTCTGCGTTGATCTCGCCACCCACCATGATCGCGAGTCCCAGAAGGTAGAGCCATAACATCAGTACGATCACAGCACCTAACGCCCCGTACGTTGCTGCATAGCCTCCGCTAAATTGTAGATATAGTGAGAACGCGATGGAGCAGAAAACGAACATGACCACGCCGATCGCGGAGCCTGGGGTTACCCACTTCCAGTTTTGTCCTTTCACATTGGGTCCAAGATAATAGATCACCTCTAGACCGAAGAACATGAACCCTACACCGATGATGTAATGGAGCAGTGTGCCCACCGTTTCGATCCATGCAAGGCCAGTTTGCTCGGCTCCCCATTCGGAGATCTTGCCGCCAGCCATGAGCGCCACAGCCCCGGCGATGATGAGGAGTGCAAGCGCCACGGTCAAGCCAACTGCAAGCAGGCGTTGCTTGATCAACCCTCTCGTCTCTTGCACATCGTAGACTCGGTTGAGCCCGTCAAGCAGCGAAACAACTCCGGAAGATGCAGCCCAAAGTGTACCTAATGCACCGAGGGTGAGCAGCCCTCCTCCAGAATCTAACATTACTCGCTGGATCTCAGTGGTGATCAACTTGGAAGCATCGCCAGGCATTGCCGCCTCTAATGTTCTCGAGACAGTATTCACGAGATCAAGTGCGGAGATAGACGCGAGCACGCTTATGAGAAAGATCAGCAGCGGAAATATCGCCAGCATGAAGTAGTACGCGAGCGCCGCTGCCGCATCGAACACCGCGTCATCGGTCATTTCCTTCCAAACTCGCTTGCCGAGCTGCTTTATCGAGAGTCCTCCAAAATCCCACGGACCAAATGCCATAATCGCTTAATCTAAGTCTTTTGGGCCGCTTATGTGAATGCCGTGCCACAAAGAACGCTCGCGAAACAGAACTGAAAAGGCGGTGAACTATCCTGTGAAGTGAGTATGTGGATAACTTTCCAAGATTTTTTCCCAAAATGACTTGACTTTTGAGAATAATTGCTTATATTTGTAGAAATCAACGTGGGTCAAAGTGGGTAGTGCACCCTCTTACTCTAGTGAAAGTGAAGAGCAAGGGGAGTGATTATTGTAGTTCTCATAGCCCGTGGACGATCTCGCACATCTTGTGGAGATTCGTCGAATAGCTATCCACTACTGCGTGGTATTTCGCCCAATACATGTCTTCGTTCAAAGGAAGCGATACATACATAGTTGACGCCAAAGGTCGAGTGTCTATCCCATCGAAGATGCGGAAGAACATTCAGCCTGCAGCACAGCTAACTTTCGTGCTCACCCGTGGGATGGAGAAGTGTCTCTACGCCTACCCGCTGGATGAGTGGAAGCGCCTGGAGGAGAATATCCGCAGCCTTCCGCAGACCAATGAGAAAGACCGGTTCTTCGTCCGCATGCTGATGCAGTGGAGCGAGGAAGTGGTGCTCGATTCGCAGTTTCGTCTCTTGCTTCCAAAGAGCCTGATGGAATTTGCAGAGATACAAAAGGAAGTGTTCTTTATCGGAGTACTCGATCACATCGAATTGTGGAATCCTGAGAACTTCCGTAAATATCTTGAAGGCAAGAAGGAGAGCTACGAAAGCGTAGCCGAAAGCGTCATGGGGATCAAGCGAGGTTAACTCGCCCGAGTTAACTCGTTCTTCGTGTCCGCTATGTCTTCAGCAGATCGTTCATTGAAACATAACTCTTCTTCAGCCTTCAGCGAATACGCTTCGAGCTATCACGATCCTGTGATGCTCAAAGAAGTACTCGAGAGTCTCGATCTGAAAAGCGGTGGGGTCTATATCGACTGCACGCTCGGCGGAGGTGGATATGCAGAAGCCATTCTCGAAAGGATTGACGATGGCAAACTCTACGGATTCGATACCGATCCTCACGCGATGGACTTCGCAGGCAAGCGCCTGGCGAAGTTCGGTGACAGGTTCGAGATCGTACCGGAGAACTTCGCAAGCATTGAGTCAGCACTCAAAGCACGAGATGTCGAGAAGGTCGATGGCATTGTCTACGATCTGGGTGTATCGAGCAATCAGTTTGATACTGGATCCATAGGGCTCAGCTACCGTGTCGAAGCAAAGCTTGACATGCGGCTGGATCCAAGACTTCCGGTCTCAGCATGGCAGGTCGTTAATGAGTTTAGCGACGAAGAGTTAAAACGAATTTTTAAGTGGTACGGTGAAGAACCCTTCGCCGGACCGATAGCCCGTAAGATCACCGCGGCACGATTGATCAAGCCTGTCGAAACGACGACAGAACTTGCAGAGGTCGTGACCAAGGGTGTCAGGGAAGACAAGAAAGCATCGACGCTTTCACGCATCTTTCAAGCGCTCAGGATCGAAGTGAATCATGAGCTTGAAAGTTTGACAAGTTCGCTTGAACAGGCAATCGGCCTGCTTAAGCAATCAGGGAGGATAGTTGTCGTCAGCTATCACTCTCTTGAGGATCGGATCGTCAAGGATCTCTTTCGAGAGCAGAGCGAGCCCAAGGTTGAACCAGGCTCACTCCGCTCTCTAAAGGAATCCATCGATCTCGCCCGGGCCACTCTCGAGTTGATCGAGCGAAAGCCCGTTATTCCTTCGGATGAAGAGACGTCACTTAATCCGAGAGCCCGCAGCGCAAAGCTGAGAGCAGCTCGTAGAAGATGAGTCATTTTGTTTGAGTAAGCCAGGCCAGCTGGGCAACCAGTTAGCTCTTGAACCAGCTCACTGGGCAACCAGGGAAGCTCCCAAGTTTGTCAATTGATGGATTCTTTAAGTGTTAACACGGCCCATCAGGGTTCGCGTGTTAGAGTTCACGTTTTTAGTAGTGCTGTAGCCCTGTCCCGATATGATGCTTCCTCTAGGAAGAAGCATCATGTTACTTATAATGTCCTGAACAGAGAATCGACTAAGTAAGGAGTATTCACAAGCAATGACCCAAATATCGATCGCATCCCGTCCGGGTGTGGTAAGGGATCCCTTTGCTTCAGATCGAACGAAGCCGAGTCTCATGCGACCGAGCCAACGCCCAATGATCGGCCGGCCGCATATCGGGAAGCCTCTGTCCGGTGGCCACTTAGCAGCAGCCATAGGTGGAAGCATTCGTGATAACAATTTACATGAAGAAGACGAGGATGACGAACAGGGACCTCCTGATGAGTCCACTCCGGCTTCATCAATACCAGGTATGCGAAGTGCGCAGCCTGAGACGCTCGAGAAGGTCGTCAAGCGCATCCCAACACTCTACGTTATCGCTTTCTTTGGCGTCGTAGTGATGTGCGCTGTATCGATCATCTGGAATACGCTTCAGGTCAATCGTCTGACACTCGAGAAGACTCGAGCGAATGACCGCATCGCGCAGACCGAGCAACGCCTGATCAAACTCCGCGCGCAAGAGATGCAGCTATCCGCCCCAAGTAGGATACGAGCAATTGCCAAGGAGAGACTAGGCATGATCGAAGAGACAGGAAGCGAAGTAGTCTTCGTAAAGCCGCAGTAAAGCGGTGGCAGTATAAAGTGTAGCTGGTTACCCAATAGCCAGTAAGTGCTTAGGCAGACGAGTCTGTCGCGTGAAGGCAGTAGAAGTTTAGCAATTTTATCTTTGTCGTAATCGTGAGAACTCCAGCTGACGAGAGCAACTATCGGATCGGGCAATTCCCGAGCGAGATGCTGCGCCGTGCAATGGAAGATGCACGAGAGGAGCAGCGTCGCGTCAAGCGACCAGCGATCGATGAAGATCAGCTGAGTTTCGGTAGTGAGGTGAATGAAGGCAAACGAGCTCCCCGGAAACGAACGGAAACCGAAACCGCTCGATCGGGTCCTCCCCCAAGGAGCTCCGCTTATTCTACGCAACCTGCTTCACGATCAGCAGAAGCACCTAAGCAAGCTCGAGTTACGACGCGCCCAACTGCGACTTCCATCAATGGCAAGTACGCGCAGCCGAACCCACAGGCAAAACCACAGCCACGATCAAGCGTAACGTTGCCAGAGGTCGAGCCGAAACAGGCGGGTCCTGAAGAGCCATGGCACCAGCAGTGGGTTGAGAAGTTTTTTACTCCTCCGCCGTCAGTCGATCCGTTAAAGAAGAACGGCCGTCTGTATTTCGCGCTGCTGTTCTTTATTGTAGCGGTGAGCATGGTGCTCTTCAAGCTCTTCAAGATCCAGGTCGTGGATCATGAGGAGTTCTCGCTCGCAGCAGCGAACCAGTATAGAATGCAAGTGCCGATACCAGCGAAGCGCGGAGTCATTCGCGATCGCCATGGTGTCATCCTCGCGTCCAACGCATTCGTCGTGAAATTTGCGGTCGATCCACAATCGCTGAAGGATCCGAATAATGTAGCCAAGGCGCTGTCGGCAACTTTCGGCAAGCCAGCATCGCATTATCTCGAGATCTTCAAGGACGAGAAGCGTCGCTACATCGTGATTGAGAAGGAAGTCCCTCAAGAGGTCGCTTCTAGGATGGATAGCGTGAAGGATAAAGGCTTGATACGCGAGATCGAATCGCGCAGACACTACGCCTTCGATGATCGTGCATCGCATATCCTTGGATTCGCAAGTAAGGACGGACGAGGATTAGCAGGTGTCGAACTCCTGACGCATAAGGCACTAGCAGGCGTCAATGGCTTTACGATCATGCAGCGCGATGGCCGTGGACAACGCCGCCCAGATGTCGACTATGAGCAGGTGCAGCCAGTGCATGGCGATGACATCACACTTACGATCGATGAAGCAATACAATCAGTAACGGAGACAGCGCTCAAGGCTGGCGTCACAAAGGCGATGGCGCAGGCCGGTACTGCGATCGTGATGTCACCGAAGACGGGTGAGATCCTTGCGCTTGCGAATTATCCGGATTTCGATCCGAACAAGTTCAGCCTTGCGAGTGACGAGATGCTCCGTGACCGCGCGATCACCGATGCATACGAGCCAGGCTCCACCATCAAGATCCTTACAGCCGCAATGGCGCTCGAAGAGGGCATCATGACGCCGGAGTCCAAGATCAATGCAGAGATGGGCACATGGACGATCGACGGCAATGCGAAGATCCGTGATACGCATCCGTATGGCTCGCTCACATTCCGTGAGGCGGTCGAAAAGTCGAGCAACGTCGCGTTCGCAAAGATCTCCGACAAGATCGACAAGAACATATTCTACAAGTACCTCCGCGACTTTGGTTTTGGAGTGGTCTCTGGTATCGATCTGCCTGGCGAAGTAAAGGGATACGTCCGCAAGCCGGCAACCTGGGGTCCGAACTCGAAGCGCTATATGGCCTTCGGCTACGAGCTCACGAATACCTGCTTGCAGATGGCAACTGCATACAATACCATCGCGAACATGGGTGTGATGATGAAGCCACATGTCATCGCAAAGCGTGTAGGTCCGAATGGTGAAGAGATCATGCACGGACCACAGGAGATCCGTCGAGTTGTAAGCGAGAAGACCTGCCGCACACTCATCAGTATGATGACCGGTGTAGTTGACTCGGGTACAGCAACGACCGCGAAGATCAAGGGCGTATCGATCGCAGGAAAGACTGGTACCGCGCAGCAGCTTGTCAACGGACGTTACTCGAAGGAGCACTACACATCTAGCTTTACCGCATTCTTTCCAGCGGAGGATCCTGAGTATACGATCCTCGTGATCCTGCGCTCGCCGCGCAATGGGTACTATGGTGGTGCAGTATCGGCGCCGATCTTCCGTGAGATCGCAATGCGCTTGCTCGAGATGAATGGCAAGCTTCCACCAGAAGCACGCGCACAACAAGTTGCGGTGAAGCCAGCAGTGGATGAGGGTGGAGTGATCGAGATCGAAGGTACGATACTCAATCGCAAAGAAGAAATTGAAGCTCGCGAGATGCCAGACGTCCGCGGTCTATCAGTCGAAGCAGGCAAGCTCCTGCTCGCAAGTCAAGGTTTTACGGTGATCGCTCCTGAGAAGGGTGTGATCGAGCGTGTCGAAAAGCGAGGCGCTGACTCCGTAAGGTTCATCGTGATGAAGAACGTCGAAGTAACGGCGAAGAAAGATGCAGAGCCTCAGCTCGTACCTGATTTTGTGGGTATGACCGTGGGCCGTGCAATGAAGGTCGGCACGATGAACAACATACAAGTTCGGGTTATCGGAGAAGGTAAAGTGCAAAAGCAATTCCCTGAAGAGGGGGCCACTCTCGATAAGAACAATCCGATCATTACGCTCTTTGGTGAAGAATAGAACGTGACGTTTTGACCGCTTCTGGCGTTGTTTTCGCCTGTCTGAGTCGGGAATTACTCGGGCAAACAAGTAGCAGTCAAAGAGGCTCACGAATATGATCACACCAGAGTTAGGATGCTCATCCAATACGAATGATAGTTCATTCGTGGATAAGCGCTCATCCGCAAAAGCCCTGTTCTTTGAAAAATGAAGTTAAGTGAGCTAACGCGAAAGGACGAGATCGGCATTCTATCGATCGATGGAAATATTCCATCAGGCATGGATGCCGATCTCTCCGATCCGCAATATGATTCTCGAAAGGTTACGCAAGGATCGACATTCTTCGCGATCAAAGGCTTTGCTGTCGATGGGCACACGTTCATCGCAACGGCGATCGAGAAAGGCGCAAGTGCGATCGTTATCGAAGACGGATCGGCTTTCAGCGCATCGGACGCATTAACAAATGGCGTCATAAGAATTTTAGTTAAAGACACCAGAGCAGCTCTCGCACATCTCTCCGAGATCTACTTCGGCGAGCCGAGTTCAAAGCTCCGAGTCATCGGCGTCACCGGTACAAACGGCAAGACGACCACAACAAGCGTTATCAAGCAGCTGCTTGAAGCGGGCGACGAGAAGGTCGGACTGATCGGCACGATCGGTACCTGGATTGGAGATGAACATATCCCGACAACCCACACGACTCCTGAGTCGAGAGATCTCTCGGAGTTGATCGCTCGGATGGTCTTGGAGCGAGTGACCACATGCGTTATGGAGGTCAGCTCCCACGCACTTGAGCTCAAGCGAGTTGCAGCCCTCGATTTTGATATCGCGATCTTTACGAATCTCACGCAGGACCATCTGGAC
Source organism: Kapaibacterium sp. (SeqCode) (assembly GCA_046590195.1). Lineage (GTDB taxonomy): Bacteria > Bacteroidota > Ignavibacteria > Palsa-1295 > Palsa-1295 > JBKJTP01. The sequence continues at coordinate 36,572 of JBKJTP010000278.1, forward strand.
TTCCACAAGGATATGGAGTCCTACTGCAACGCAAAGAAGAAGTTGTTTCATGGGTTGAAGGATACGGCAGTTGCGATCTCGAATGCCGACAGTCCCTACGGCGACAGAATGATCGCCGACACGATAGCCAACTCCCACACCTACGGACTCTTGAAGGAAGGGGACGATCTGGGGCACGCCGATCTTCTGGCGACCAACGTCCAACTTGACCTGGAAAAAACAAGCTTTACACTGAGCAAACGCTACTCGGATGAGCGCGCAGAATTTACGACATCGCTCATCGGCAAGTTCAACGTCGAGAACATCCTGGCTGCCCTTTCAGCGCTGTATTTCGGAATAGAGGGATATTCATTAACCCGACTATCTGAGCTCTTGCCTCAGGTGCAAGCTATCCGGGGAAGATTCGAGCAGGTGGTGCTGGCAAATGGCAGTATCGTCGTGATCGATTACGCCCACACACCCGATGCCTTAGAGAATGTAATCCGCACATCGAGGGCGCTGATGGAGCAAACTGGAGCCAAAGGGCGTTTATGGGTCGTCTTCGGCTGTGGCGGAGATAGAGACCGCCAAAAGCGGCCTCTTATGGGTTCGATCGCCTCACAACTGGCGGACCGTATCATTCTCACCAATGACAACCCACGGTCCGAGGATCCACGAGTGATACTTCAAGAGATCGAAGCAGGCATTGCGCCCGGTTCATCTTACGAGGTCATCGAAGATCGCCGCAAGGCTATCCGGACCGCACTATCGGCATCAGCTGCTTCAGACATCGTTGTCATTGCCGGGAAGGGTCATGAGACCTATCAGATCATCGGTCAGGAGACAACACACTTCGACGACCGCGAGGAAGTCAATCGGTGGCTCAGCGATCAGCAGTAAGATCACCACGCTAGGCACCTTGGTGCAGAGCATCCTAAGAAGCGCGTCTTAAGACGCCGACAGTAATAGGCACCCGCGCAGCACGCGCACTGCTATTGCGATCATCTTCTTTTCTCTTTACAGTTTCGGTTTTTCAGAATCAGTGAATTTAACAGTACAAGAACTCCAGAGCATCGCGCACATTGAGCATTCGCTATCGAAGCTCGATGCGAAGAAGACGTTTCGTGATGTATCAACAGATTCGAGGACGCTCAAACGTGGCGATCTCTTTGTCGCACTTCGTGGAGAACAGTTTGACGGACATGCCTACCTTGATCAGGTAGCCAAAGAAGGTGCTGTTGCAGCGATCGTTGATGAGGAGTGGGCGAAGACAGCGAAGAAGCGCCCCGACTTACCGCTATTCATCGTCGCTGATACCTTGCAAGCACACGGCGATCTTGCGAATCTCTACCGACGCAAGTTTAAGATCCCGATCCTCGTTGTTGCCGGATCGAACGGCAAGACAACCACAAAAGAATTGCTCGCGCACGTGCTTGGCACAACGCGCGGAGTGCTCAAGACCGAATCGAACTTCAACAATCAGGTCGGTCTGCCAAAGATGTTGTTCCAGCTCCGCGACGGCCATGATATGGCTGTTCTCGAGATCGGTACGAATCATCCCGGCGAGATCGCATGGCTGTGTAAGATCTGCGAACCGACGCACGCGATCATCACGAACATCGGTCGTGAGCATCTGGAGTTCTTCAAAGACCTTAAGGGTGTGGCCGTTGAAGAGCGTGCTGCTTTTGATTACGTTTTCGAGCATGGAGGTACGGCGTTCATCAACATGGACGATAAGTATCTGGTATCTGCAAAGAAGCAGTTCGGTGACAAAGCTGAGACATTCGGTACAGCACCAACGGGAGAGATCTTCGCACGCTTCATCGGATATACGAAGGACGGGCGCCTCGAGTTACGAGTCGGTGCAGAGGATAAGAGCTTTAAGCTTCGCACGCACGTCATTGCGGACTACGCCCCAAACATGATCGCTGGTGCGGTCGCTGTCGGACTTGCATTCAAGATGCGCCGCGCAGAGATCAAGGCAGCCATAGAGTATTTTAAGCCGCATGACAAGCGTCTCGAAGTAGTCAAGCTGGCATCAGGTGTGACGGTGCTCAATGATTCGTATAATGCGAATCCCGATTCGATGGAATCGGCATTCAAGACATTAGCAAGCTACCCTGCAGAAGGCAAGCGCTACGTGATCGTTGGCGACATGTTCGAACTTGGCGACAAGAGCGAAGCCGAACACAAGTCGATCGGCAAGAAGCTGACAGAGTTTGACTTTGCAGGCCTGTACTTCACTGGAAAGGATATGGAGCTCGCATATAAGTCGGCCAAGCGTGGCCGCGAAGGCGAGATCTATTATTTCAAGACCAAGGATGAGGCAGCTACCAAATTGCGCGACATCCTCAATCCTGGCGACACACTGCTCGTCAAGGGTTCGAGAGGCATGAAAATGGAAGAGGTCATCGACCTGCTTCAGCGCTAGAACAGGCGAGTCCGACGGGCTCTGCCGCGCTAACCGAGCGCTAATACTGCTGAGTAATTTTTCCCGACTTCACCAGAGCTCATCCGGTGAGGTCAGACTCGTTCTGCGCTGCAAAATACGGCGCAGCGTGATTATATTCGCTACCGTCTTTGCTTCACTGACAATTAGCCAGCCGTGTTCTACCATCTATTTAACTGGATCAACAAGGAGTTCTCACCTCCTGGCGGAGATCTCATCCGTTACCTGACCTTCCGCTCCGCACTTGCTGCGTTCACAGCTCTGCTCATCAGTTTCATCGTCGGCCCGATGATCATCAAGAAACTGAAGTCGATGCAGATCGGCGAACAAGGCAAAGTGGAAGCACCAAAGGCACATCTGCTCAAGGCAGGTACGCCAACGATGGGCGGCCTCATCATCCTGCTTGCATGTCTAGCCCCAACACTGTTGTGGGCCGATCTTACGAATTTCTTTATCCTGATCATCGTAGGCGCCACGCTGATGCTCGGCGGTATAGGCTTCCTCGATGATTATCTCAAAGTTGTTAAGAAAAAGAAGAAGGGTCTCATCGGAAGATATAAGATCGTCGGTCAGGTGATCGTCGGTCTCTTCGTTGGTGGTATGATCATGCTTATGCCTGATCTCTACGATAATATCACGACAGCAACGACGATCCCCTTCTTCAAGAATCTGGTCTTCGAGTTCGGAGACATCCTCTATATTCCGTTCGTCATCTTTGTCATCACCGCGACCAGCAACGCAGTGAACCTGACAGATGGCCTCGACGGACTGAGTGCCGGCACAGTAGGCATCGCATTCATATCCATTGCAGCGATCGCATACGTCTCTGGCAGCATTCAGCAGAGCGATTATCTGAACATTCCGTACCTGCGTGGTGCGGGCGAATTGACCGTGTTTTGTGCGGCGCTTGTGGGAGCGACGCTCGGATTCCTATGGTACAATGCTTACCCGGCGCAAGTGTTTATGGGCGATACAGGATCACTTGCGTTGGGTGGCGCCATGGGAACACTCATGGTGCTCTGTAAGAAGGAGTTCATCCTGCCGATCATCGGCGGCATCTTCTTCGCAGAAACCCTATCGGTAATTATGCAGACGGTCTACTTCAAGATCACGAAGAAGGTCCATGGTGAGGGCAAACGAATATTTCGAATGGCCCCGCTGCATCATCACTTCGAACTATGCGGCTGGGCAGAATCGAAGATCGTGATCAGATTTTATATCGTAGCAATCCTGCTCTCCATTCTAGCGCTGACAACATTCAAGGTGCGCTAGTTCTTCATCAAGCTTTCAGCATTCCTTACGCAACTGGACTCCAGTTCGATCAGCACCAATGCAATTACGAGGTAAGCGGGTCTCGATACTTGGCGCGGGCCGCTCCGGACTTGCCGTCGCACGCTTCGTGCGCAAACGGCGAGCACATGCATTTTTGTCAGAGGCATCGCCTGCCGAGAAGTTCACCGAGTTGATCAAACAACTCGAGGATCTCGAGGTGAAGTACGAGTTCGGCGAGAACACGCATCTTGTGCTTGAAAGCGATCTGATCGTCATCAGCCCCGGTGTACCGCTCGACTCACCGATCATTACTCTGGCAAGACAGAAAGAGATCAAGATCATCAGTGAGATCGAACTCGCATACCAGTATTGCGATGCGCCGATCATTGCGATCACCGGTACGAACGGCAAGACGACGACAACGACGCTGATCGGCGAGATCATGAAGCATGCCGGATGGAATACGTTCGTTGCCGGTAACATCGGCGTGCCGTTCTGCGATGTGATCGATCAGGCCAAAGGTGAGAAGTGCGTGGTTGTGCTTGAAGTCTCCAGCTTCCAGCTTGACACGATCGATGAGTTTCGCCCGAAGGTCTCGATGATCCTCAACATCACGCCCGATCATCTTGACCGCTATCCAAACTACGAGGCATACATCCAGTCAAAGTTTAGGATCGCTGAGAATCAGAAGGGCCAGGACATCTTTATCTACAATCACGATGATGAGATCGTTAGAAGCTTTGCAGATACGCTAAGCATCAAGACGTGGGGCTTCTCATTGAAGGCAGTACTCAAGCAGGGTGTATATCTCGAAGAGGAGAACCTGATCATGCGCACAGGCCGCGAGAAGGAAGTGCTGACCTCAAGACATGAGATCGGTATTCCAGGACCGCACAACCTGATGAATGCAATGGCTTCAGCGCTTGCGGCGAAAGCGATGCAAGTCGAAGTACCGAAGATCGCTGAAGTCTTAGGATCGTTCGAGGGTGTCGAGCACAGGATCGAATTTGTTAGAGAGCTTGACGGTGTCAAGTATTACAATGACTCCAAGGCGACTAATGTCGATTCGCTCTATTATGCGCTCGGAAGCTTTAAGTCATCCCCGATCATACTGATCGCAGGTGGCAAAGACAAAGGCAATGACTATGCACAGGTCTTGCAACTTGTCAAAGAGAATGTGAAGACGCTGATCGCAGTCGGACAAGGCGGCGAGAAGCTCGAAGAGTATTTCAGCTCGGTCAAGCCAGTGATGAGCGCAGGCTTCTCAATGGAGGAGGCTGTAAAGCTGGCCCGAGAGACTGCAAAGCCCGGTGACATTGTTCTCTTGTCACCCGCTTGTGCAAGCTTCGACATGTTCAATAACTATGAACATCGAGGACAGGTATTTAAGGAACTGGTGAAAGGACTACAGTAGGAGATTTCAAAGACAAATGGTAGCAGGGAAGAAGACAGCGGATCTCAGTTTATTTCTAACGGTGACAGGCTTGCTGCTGGCTTCTCTTGCATTTGTCTATACTGCAAGCGCGACCTTCAGCTCCGTCAAGATGGCCAATAGCGAGAGCATGCTCTTTAGTCACGCACAGAAAGTGCTGATGGCGTTTGGAGCGATGCTCTTCTTCACGAAGGTCGATTACCATATCTTCCAGAAGAACTCGAAGTACATCATGCTTGCGGCAATGGCGCTGCTCATGGCTGTGCTTGTTGTCGGTACAAAGGAGCTTGGCGCGAGACGATGGCTCAGTCTCGGTTTCCTGAGCTTTCAGCCTGCGGAGTTTGCAAAGTTTGCCTTGGTCATGCATATCTCAGCGATGTGTGCTGCGAAAGCAGAATTCATAGGCGATTTCAAGAAAGCGTTTATCCCCATCATGGTCTGGGCGCTTGGTACTGCGGGGCTTATTGTTTTGCAACCTAATATGTCGACGGCCAGCGTGCTGATCATGATCACATTTGCGATCATGTTCATTGCGCAGGTTCCGCTGAAGTACATGATCAGCTGCGGCGTCATTGCCTTTGTTGGAGGCTTCATGTACGCACTTACAGCGACGTACCGACTGCATCGTATTCTGGCATTCTTTGGATTCGAGAATGAGCATACGAGCCGAGTTAGCTATCAGAGCGATCAAGGTCTCATCGCATTTGGCAATGGTGGCCTGTTGGGTGTAGGCATCGGTCAATCGAAACAGCGCGATTTTTACCTGCCGGAGTCCTACGGTGATTTTATCTTCTCCGTCATCGGCGAAGAGTATGGCTTCATCGGCGCGGGTGCCCTGATGCTGGTCTTCGGATTCTTGCTCATCCGAGGGGTGCAGATCACGAAGCACGCACCTGATATGTTCGGCCGATATGTTGCATTCGGTATCACGACCACTGTTGCGATCTATACACTGGTAAACGCATTCGTCAATACGGGCCTCATGCCTGTGACAGGACTGCCGATGCCATTCGTGAGCTACGGAGGTACAAGTATGATCTTCAGTGCAGCGGCGATCGGTGTTTTGCTGAATATCAGCAAGCACGCCACGACGTTGCCGGATGCACCGAAGCTGACGATCAATCAGCGGATGCAGCGCTTTATGGGCAAAGACCTCGCACCTGCAAGTTAATGTTGCAAGTTAAGATTTAAGAATGGCCAAGACGATCATCATTGCTTCGGGCGGTACGGGTGGACATCTCTATCCGACGATCGCTATCGCAGACGAGATCAAGCAGATCGATCCCGATGCTCGTGTCGTATTCGTCGGCACCAGTGACAGGATCGAGGCCAGAGAGGTCCCAAGAGCGGGATATGAATTTCATCCGATCTCGATCGAGGCGCCGAGAAAGTCGATCGGCTCAATGATCAAGTTTCCGTTCACGATGCTGAAAGCGATCATCGATTGCATCGGCATCATTGGTAAGACGGAGGCTACCGCGTTCTTAGGCGGTGGCGCATATCTCAGCGTGCCGGTAGGCATTGCAGCCTGGATAAAAGGATTAAGACTTGGACTGTTAGAGATCAATTCGATCGGCGGATCAGCCAATAAACTGCTCTCTCGATTTGCAAAGCGGATCTTCCTCGCCTATCCAGAATCGAAGAGAGATTTTGCAAATGCGAGTTCGATCCTTGAGATCAGCGGGACACCTGTTCGGCACAATCTTGGAGCTGAGTTGAATCCCCAGGAAGCTCGGCAGTCGTTTGGAGTTGATCCAGCAAATCCGACTGTTCTGGTGTTTGGCGGGTCACTAGGAGCGAAAGCGATCAACGAAGCGATGCTCAATGCTTCGGTTGCGTTGTCGGACAGAGGCTATAATGTGATCTGGCAGACAGGCAAGAGCGCGGATGTGGCGGAATTGAAGAATAAGGTGCAAAGCCAGAATGTCCACATTGCGGAGTATATCTTCCAAATGGACAAAGCTTATACTGCCGCCGATCTTGTTGTAGCCAGGGCAGGTGCCTCCACACTTGCTGAATTGTCGCAGATCGGGAAAGCCGCCATCTTGGTGCCCTATCCATTTGCAGCGGATAATCATCAGGAGCACAACGCACGGGCGTACGAGCAGGAAGGCGCAGCCATCGTGCTCAGAGATATAGAATTGAATGAGAAGCTGTTGCCTGAGATCGAGAGACTGATGGCGGACACCATGACGAGAGAGACGATGGCAAGCTCAATGAAGAAACGGGAGAACAAACGGGCAGCGCGCATTGTAGCAGAGTGGCTGCTCTCGGCTTCGTGATCTGCGAACCCACACACTAGCATGGCGAACGACAAGCACGTTTATCATTTCAAGCTCGATTTTTTGTATCAGTCGATCGCGGTCTATGCCGGGACGCTCGTGCTGTATCTCTTTGTTCGAGGCTGGTTCGTCGAGAAGGAATTCTCGATCGTCTGGCGCGACCCGATCCTCTATCTGCTCTCGGCGATCACACTCGTCTCGCTTCTTGCATTGCTTTATTATGTGATGATGAAGCGCCGTATCGAGGTCGATGGCGACACGATCAATTTTATCAGCGCTGTTCGAAGCCGTTCAATTAAACGAAGCGATGTCGAAAGCGTCAGAATTGGAAGAGAGACCGGCAGCAAGGTCTTGCGTGGGATGAGGGTAGTATCGATCCGAGTGCGAGATGGGCGCCGACCGATCCGAATTCGTCCGGCCTATTTCGAGAATGGCCCGCAGCTATCGAGTGATCTGCAACGGTGGGCAGGCAATCTACTGCAAGTTGTCAAGCGCCCTGCATTGGGCATCAGACCAAGAAGAAGTTAATAAGCATCTCTGTTACGAGTGAAGCACGTACACTTTATCGGTATTGGTGGAGCAGGCACAAGTGGCCTGGCTGAAGTGCTGCTTGCTCGCGGAGTAACAGTCACGGGTAGCGATCTCGCATTCTCTGCAAAAACGCAGGAGCTGATCGCGCAGGGTGCTGGAGTGAAAGAGGGACATACTGCTTCGAACCTCACAGATGATGTGGATACGGTGGTCTATTCTTCCGCCATAAAGAAGGCCCGCAACGTAGAACTTGAAGAAGCTGAACGTCGAGGCATCAGAACCGTCCGTCGTGCAGACTTCATGGGCGAACTGCTCGAAGGATTCAAGACGATCGGCGTGGCCGGCACGCATGGCAAAACGACGACGACGGCGATGATCGCCGCAATACTGTTAGAAGCCAAGGCAGATCCGCTGGTCTTTGTTGGCGCCTCAGTAAAAGAATTGGATGGCCGTAACGCCCGCTCGGGCAAAGGGCCGCTGGCAGTTGTTGAAGCCGACGAATACGATCGCAGCTTCCTGGCGATAAAGCCTTACATTGCTGTGATGACATCGCTCGAAGCCGAGCATCTCGATATCTACAAGGATCTCGATGATCTCAAGGCAACGTTTGTGCAGTTCGCGAATCAGCGATCAGGGACGGACAAAGAGGGCTTCGCAGTCATCTGTCTCGATGAGCCGAATCTGAGAGCGATCACACCGAAGCTTGAAAAGCAGATCGTCACATACGGCTTGTCGTCGCCAGAAGCGAAGTACAAAGCTAAAGGAATTCAGCAATTGGGAGCAAAGCTCAAAGCGACGATAACTCGTGGCGGTGAGACGATAGGTGAACTAGAGCTTGGCGTGCCTGGCGAACACAACTTGAAGAATGCGCTCGCCGCGATCGCGATCGCGGATATTCTTGCGATACCGTTTGAGGTTACGAAGAAAGCTCTGAAGAAATTCGGTGGCGCCCAACGACGCTTCTCGGTAATGGGTGAAGTCAATGGCGTGCTGGTCATCGATGACTACGCGCATCATCCGACCGAGATCGAAGCCACATTATCGACCGTGAAGAAGTCGTATCCGGGCCGCAGGGTCATAGCATGTTTCCAACCGCATACCTTTACGCGGACGAGAGATTTTTCTGAAGCATTCGGCCAGCAACTGGCGAAGAATGCGGACAAAGTGTTGTTACTCGATATCTACCCAGCTCGTGAGCTCCCGATCGAAGGCATTACAAGCCAGTTGATCGTGGATGCTTCGCACGCTGCAGGTAACATCGACACGGAATTGGTGTCTTCACTGGAGACGCTACCCACGTACCTCGGTACGATCGCCCAGACGGGCGATATCATACTCACCATCGGTGCCGGCACCATCACAGAAGCCGCACCGCTGATACTTACGATGCTCGCTAATGGACGCGATCATCAAACGGCTAACGCAGCACGAGCCACAGACCTGAATACGAAAAAGGTTAATGCTGCATAGGGAACATGGAAGAAGAGATCAAAGACCAAAGCGCGTCGCAGGATGCTACTCAAGAGTCATCGCAAGATGCGCCTACAAATGCGATCGAAGAAACGCCTCGTGCAACTGAAGAAGCACTGACGGAGACGCCAGAGGCTGTAGCAGAGCCTGAAGCTGAGCCTAAATCAAGGCCTGCTCAGGATTCGCAGATCGAATCGTCAGAGCCAGTCTCGCTTGCGGATGTGATAGCGATGCCCGAGGACAGACCACGCGAACGAAGACAAGATCGCGAGAAGCGTCCGCGTGAAAAACGCACATTTCAAAAGCCGAAGCGCGAATTCACGCGCTACGTCACGGTGCTCTTCTCCGGACAGCGCGAGCCTGCAGATGACATGTTCATATGCGATATCGAAAAGCGTGGTGAGTGGCTGTCGGTCACGAATCTCGAGCAGATCCGCACACGTCGTGAAGTGCTGGATTATCTCAAAGAAATTGAAAGCGGTCTTGTCGGACTCGATTTCCCATTCAGTTTTCCGCAGCCGTTCATTGAGTTTGTGAAGCCTGAGATCAAGGCTGAAGGCTGGCGTGGACAGATCAAGACGGTCCGCGAAGATCTCAAGAAAAATTTGGACGATGGCGTTCGCAAATGGATCGAACGCATCGGCAGATACCGCGAGTCGCAACTCGCGCCGGAAGATGAAGGACAGAATCGCTTCCAGCGCCCTGATCCACGCCGACGCAACGATCGTGGTCT
>JBKJTP010000096.1:0-10093 GCA_046590195.1 Kapaibacterium sp. (SeqCode)
GGACGTCATCGATGTTCTTGAAGGCTTGTTCAAACATAGGTGGGGCAAAATAAAGATAGAAATTGCTGAGGTTCAACCCTTTGGAAAAGCGGGTTAGTTGCAAAACGGCGAATCCAAAAAAGTCGTATTTTTGAAAAACCGATTTTTCGTCACGCGGTAGTTTGAGAGCCCGCCGCGCTTCCTTTTGGGAAAGCCGATCGTTGATTTATAAGGACTTAGGTGGCGTGAATGTAGTGCGCACAGGAAGCTTCATCAGAGCGGCGCTGTTTAAGTCGCCAGAATGCAATCTCCCGAATCCCAAAAATCCCCCCAAATCCCGGTTCAGAACCTAAGCTTCTGGGAGCGCGAGTCCTTCCTCGAGTACGACTACCTCATCATCGGCTCTGGCATCGTCGGGCTCTCGGCTGCGGCTTCGATCCTGGAAAGAGAACCTAAGGCGCGCGTGTGTATTTGCGAGCGGGGCCTGCTGCCCGCTGGGGCTAGTACCCGGAATGCTGGCTTTGCCTGCTTTGGTAGCCCGACCGAGCTTGAAGATCAGCGTAAGAAAGAGGGGATCGAGGCGACGCTTGAGCTCGTCGAGGCACGCTGGAAGGGGCTGCTGAAGCTGCGCGCCCGACTGGGCGATGCTTCGATCGGCTACGAAGGACACGGCGGCTACGAGCTGCTTCGCGAGTCCGATCTCTGGGCGCTCGATACGCTGAATGAATACAACGACCTGCTACAGCGGATCTTTGGAAGCGCTGTCTATTTCGACCGGACCGAGCAGCTATCCGAACTAGGCTTCAATGCCGAGCATGTCAAGGGCCTGATCTACTCGCCGTTCGAAGGACAGATCCATTCCGGCATGATGATGAAGTCGCTAATACGATATGTCGCCGAACGCGGCGGACAAGTCGTCACTGGTGCAAAGGTCATCGCGATCGATGAGGGATCTGATGGAGTGACGGTGAATGTCGAAGAGTCGTCGCCAGGAAGGTCGATAGCATTGAAAGCGAAGCAGGTGATCCTCTGCACCAATGCCTTCGCCCTAGAGCTGTTGCCGGAGCTGGACGTCGTACCGGGCCGAGGTCAGGTGATCGTGACAAAGCCGATCAGAGATCTGCCATTCAAAGGTGTCTTCCATTTCGATGAAGGCTACTATTACTTCCGTAATGTCGGCAACCGGATCCTCTTCGGCGGTGGACGGAATCTCGATCTTGCTGGCGAGACCTCGTCCGACTTCGCGCCGAACCGGCCGATCCTGAACAAACTCGAGGAGCTGCTTCGCGACATGATCGTCCCAGGCCACACGATCGAGATCGAGATGGAATGGTCCGGCATCATGGCCTTCGGTCCTGAGCGATACCCGATCGTCAAGCGGATCTCGCCAGGCATCGTGGCTGGCGTAAGGATGCACGGCATGGGCGTCGCGATAGGGAGTTTGGTAGGGGAGCGGCTGGCGGAGATGGTGCTTGACCCATCATGATCATGCGGAAAGAACCGGAATGCATTCCGAAAGTATCTTTGCAACTATCGTTGAATTCAAGCAGATTCGAAAGGTTCTGTGGATATTTAACCGGAACTGGAACCGGAATTTGCAGGAGTTCATTTGGAAGAAATGGTCGAACGAAATTTTGTGAGCGAATCCTCGATGGAGCCGATGCTCCCTGCCTGGCAGGGTACGGTTCTGGAGGATCTTGCACTGGAGCTATTGGGCGAGTCAAAGTCGCTGGCGGCTTCTCTGGCTCCCGCAACCCGTGCGGCGCTTGCTAGGCTTGTTCGGTCAATGAACTCGTACTATTCGAATCTGATCGAGGGACACAAAACGCATCCGCTGGATGTAGAGCGATCTCTGACCGAAGCGGGCTCAAGCAGCGCGGAGGCTCGTGATCTCAGAATGCTGGCCCAGGCTCATATCGCAGTCGAGACAAAACTGGAGGCAGAACTTCGATCGGATCCCGATCGAGCCATAACGAGCCCCGACTTTATCTGTGATATCCATCGCAGATTCTACTTGCGGTTGCCGGAGAGTTTCCGCTCTGTGCGATCACCGCTGGGTATGCAGTTGCCAGTCATACCTGGCGAACTCCGTTCGATGGATGTTCAGGTGGGACTTCATCATCCACCACCGCCATCATCATTGCCTAGGTTGATGGACCGTTTCCATAGCGTCTACGATCTCAAAGATCATCGAGGCATGGAGCGTCTGATCGTTGCGCTTGCCTCGCATCATCGGCTTACGTGGATCCATCCATTCCTCGACGGCAACGGCCGCGTGACGAGGCTCTTCACGCAGTGCATGTTGAACCGTGCCGGATTGGATAGCTGCGGATTGTGGGCGATCTCTCGCGGACTTGCACGTCGAAGGGACGACTACACGGCTCATCTTGCCAATGCCGATGCAACTCGGTTGAATGATTACGATGGACGCGGCAATCTAAGCGCGAAGGGCCTGATGGAGTTTACGAAACTCATGCTGGAGATCTCGCTGGATCAGGTGAAGTACATGCGAGGACTCTTCGCGGTAGATGAAGTAGTTGGAAGGATGGGCGGATATGTGGATCTTATGGTTGCGCGTGGCAAACTTCGGAAAGAGGCCCGGCCGGTACTCGAGGCCGTATATCTCCGAGGTGAGCTTCCACGTGGTGAGGCTAACCGACTAACGGAACTTGAGGAGCGAGTTGCTCGGAATGTGACAAGTCAGTTGGTGAAGGAGGGATTGTTGGTTTCGGAGAATCATCGAGCACCGTTCAAGATCAATTTCCCAGCAAGTGCCGCGCCTTTCTTATTCCCGAATCTTTACCCTTCTGATACTGAAGCGGAGATCATGGAGGCTTCTTGACGTTGAGGGTTGGCGGAGTCGAACGATGACGTTCAGGGATCATTCTGCCCAACCGAAGGGGATTTCTCGCTTTGCTCGAAATGACGGCATGTCACGTCGCTCGAAATGACGGCATGTGCCTGAACTTTTTAATCCCAGAAGGCATTAATGGCCCGTTACTTCTAAGCCAAGAGGCTTTGGGTACACTGGAGCGCAGAAGAAGTGGCGCTCTTTTTTATCGATTTTCGCGGATTTTAGCCATTTTGCCAAGGCAGAGGCTCACCGCTTCATTTTAAGAAAAGGGGTTACGATGTTCGCCATCGTTGAGATCGCAGGACAGCAGTTTAAGATCGACGGTACAACTAAGACGCTTCGCGTCCCTTATCAGGTTGATGCCGAGGTAGGTAAGTCGATCGATATCAAGAATATCCTCATGACGTCGGACGCGGCTGGTAAAGTAGCGTTGGGCGGCAAGGCGACGATCGGTGCTACGATCCAGGGCCATGTCCGTGGTGAGAAGATCATCGTCTTCCACAAGAAGCGCCGTAAGGGTTATCGCAAGACGAACGGCCACACGCCGAAGTTCACAGAGCTCTCGATCGAGAAGTTCAGCGTATAAGTATCCAGCTACTTATTCACGCTCAGTTCAACAAGTTTAGAAAGACCTTAAGAGACAATGGCACATAAAAAAGGAATGGGATCGACCCGCAACGGTCGCGATTCCCACTCACAACGACTCGGTGTTAAGAAGTACGGTGGCGAGATGGTCCTCTCCGGTAACATCCTCGTTCGCCAGCGCGGCACGAAGTTCCATCCTGGAACAAACGTCATGCGCGGTAATGACGATACCCTGTTCGCAGTAGCGGATGGCATCGTGAAGTTCGAGCGCTTCCGCTTGAACCGCCAGCGCATCAGCGTCTATCCTAAGCTGGAAGTCGCAAGCTAAGCTTTCCGAGCTAATTCGTTAGCTGAAGTTGAAATGACAAAGCCTCGATCTTCATCGAGGCTTTGTTGCGTTTAATTCTTCAAGTGGTGTGTTTTAACTCACCACCATCCGCTGCCACACCTTCTCGGCATCCTCGATCGGCTTCGCTTGCAAGCCGTAGACCACATCATCAACGTATTCCTCGCTGCGCATTCCGACGAGCACTGATGAGACGCCAGGTATCGAGCGAAGGAGAAGCACTGCCTTCTGCGATAACGACAGAGCTTTGTAATCAGCTGGTATTAATGCATCAACAGCTTGGTGGATCTTAGCGGCTCGCTCGTTCGCCTGAGTAAGATAGAAGTTGTTGATATGCTCCATCACTTCATCAGCAGTCTCGGCATAGGTAGATAAGAACTCGAACACCGGCTTGTTGTCCTTTGCGATGGGGCGCAGGATATCAAAGACGAACTGCACGCGAGGCGCAAGAACAGTGGTCGAAACGTCCTTCCACTCTTCATACGAATTGAAGTTCATCCACTGTCCTTCGAGCCATTTGCCAAGCGCCATCAAGGTCTGGATCGCATCGACGGACTGCGCGGAAAGATCGATCTTCTCCAGCATGTCGCTCTTGAACTCTGTCTCCTGCAACGCAAGATCATGGACAAGCTCGTTAAGGTCATCCTGCTCCGGATGCTCGCGAGCTGGGAAGTCGGAAAGACGATGCAAGCGCTGACCAACGATCGCATTCAGCGGACGATTGACGAGAACGCCGATGTTATTCTCTTTCGCGAATTCAACAGTGCTTATCGTAGCGCGCACCTGATTCTGCTCCGTCACGCCTTGCGGTTCGAAGATATTTAGCGGCAACTGTATCACAGCAAAGTGATGCTCTTCGAGCCCAAGCTCTTTCTTAACCCCTTCAGCGTGCTTCCATGCTGCTTCGAGTGAAGTGCGATCGAGACTCTCTTCGGGACGCGGGAAAGTATTCGAGCTGATGCCGTAGTACTGAATGCGGCCAAGCTGTACTTCCTCTTCAAGATATGCAAATGCTTTCTTGATGCGACGCTCGTATTCGTCACGCGCTTCATCCTCGGGGATGCTCTCCTTGATCGCATGCTGAATGTAGTACTCAGGGTTGTGCAGCAAGTACACGTCGATCGTCTCGAGCTGCAAGCGCTCTAATGATCGCGTGATCTGATCCTTCAGGAAATCGGGATGGATTGAATGCCACAAGCCTTTACCATACTTCGTGAGCTCAGCCAGCTCCGAACCCGCAGAGAGACCTGCGCTTGGTGACTCAACACGCACTCGCATGCGCTCGAAGTTCTCACCCTGAAGATACCCGCCCTTCGATACGATGATGATCTCCTCGCGACGAACAAGGTCGTGCATCGTCATCCCGCGGAGTACTTCGCCAACAAGCCGCTCGCTCATGCCATCTGCGTAGTTAGCGCTTGTGTCGATCAAGTTGACACCCATTCGCAGCGCCTTCGCCAGCGAGGCGCGGTGCGTTGGGACGCGGACGTCCACACGATACGTCCCGAAGCCCACAGGACTGCACTGCAAGCCCGTACGGCCCAGCGTCTTGAAGGTCTGGGAGTAATCCTCGTGACGGTCCCGGAATGCCGTGGTCATCTCCGGAGAGGCCTTACCCTTGATCGGCGTGGTTTCGGGGTCCAGGTGTCCTGCAGCTCCATTGGAGCTATTGAAATCTGCGATATCGGTCATTCGTCTTCGTTGTGAGAGGGCTTCAAACGCAGAGAAGGGGCTAAATATCTCTGCAACGGCAAGATAGCGGGAAGACGGCGCTCAAGTTTCCTCAGGCCAGTGTCTTGCTAAACGCTTGGCATATTTCATGCCTCAGCTATTGGTAGAAAGGGCCAATGAATGAGCATACGACAGTGGTTCAATAAGGCTGCTAAGAGCGCCAGTAGGGGAGGATGGGTACGCAGCGCGAAGAAGAAGTGGGCGGAGAAACGTGCACGAAAGAAGCAGGGTGAACTGGAGCTTCTACGCGAGATCGATGATGCTATGACCCGCAAGCCGATACTCGATCGCATGCCTGAGCCACCAAAACCCGTTGCAAATCCTGTCGATGATCCCGACGACGATTGGTTTGCAGCGATAGTCATGAAGCCATAGAACTGACGGCCAAATTATTCTAAATGAGAAGAGCTCGTGTATATTCGTACACGAGCTCTTCTGACTCCTTGAATCTGGTATTATCTGGCGACCACTATTTTCGCTGTGCTGACGATGTTAGCAGAAGTTATACGCGCTGTGTAGCAGCCAGGAGAAATGTCGCTCACATTCAGCAAAACATTTTCACCCGACATGACGTGTTGATTGATGTGTTTGACCTTTCTACCCACAGCATCGATGACATCAATGGTCACAGGACCGGACACGACGGCGTCTAACGCCAAAGTCACTAGGCCCGAAGCAGGGTTAGGTATGCTGATGGACGTGGTCATTCGTGCATATCTCGCGACTTCTGCGGTAGAAGCGGAGAGTCTGACGAGCACAAAATCGCCACCTCGCGAAGCGAGGTCTGCGCCAAGCGCGATTACATCTTCGCCTTGCATCGTGATGGAGGTAAAGTAACTTGTACCTCCGGCACTGAGGTTGAACGGTAAAAAACCATTAGTCCCAAACGATGTCGCAACACCACCTCCAGCATTGAACTTGGCAATACCACCGTCATTCATAGCTTGACCCGCAACATAAATGTCGCCATTCGCTGTCACAGCCGATGAATATGCTTTGCCTGAGGTGAATGCGCCGGTCAAGACTGATTCTAGAAAGCCCATGTCTCGCGTGCCATCCATATTGAAGCGCGCAACGGCATAACCTTCAGGAGCTGAGCTTGTGTATGTCACGATGATCTTATCACCGCTAAGGTGACATTCCACCCGGCCATCCCGGCACGGAACAAGACTCGCGGCAATTCCTTGATCGCCGAAGGTAACGTCGGGATTTCCCGTCGAATCGAAGCGGACAAGTGTGATCACGTTTGTCGTACCATTGGAGGTAGCGCCTGCGATCAATACTTTACCATCTGGCTGTAGCAACCCGCCACCAGGCTGTGCGTCTGAGGGGGCAGTGATTCGTGTTATGCCATCACTGCTATAGGTCGCATCCAAAGTACCATCCTGATTGAACCGCATCGCGCCAAAGCCTGCGGAGCCTCCGTTGATATTGCCGTAGGAATGGCCAAAAGCAACTAGCTTACCGTCTAGCTGCTGAACAACACCGAAGTGTGCACCGCCAGATACTGGATCGTAGCGCTTGCGCACGTAGCCCGAGTCTGCAAATGTCAAATCGACAGTGCCGTTCGAATTCAGTCTAAAGATAAACGGCTTTTGTCCACTGCCGGAGTTACTCTCATTGTCTTTCCCAACCCCAACGATCTTGCCGTCTGTCTGGACGGCAAATCCCAGCCCTTCACTGCGGGCATTAAATTTGGCCATCGTCTTTCCTGTCCCGCCGCCAAAGGCTGCGTCAACTTTGCCGGCTGAGTTATACTTGGCGATCGATGAGCGGTAATCGAAATTTTCCACGATCGTTGCGCCGCCAACGATGACCCCTTCTGCTGTCAGGATAACCTTAGCTGGAACATCGTTATTGCTGCCCCCTGTAAAGTCAATTCGTGAGAACCCATTGAAGCCGAACGTGGGATCGACAACGAGGGTATTCTGAGCGTACGAGTTGCCGATTACAGAGCCAAACACTAGGAGAGCGGCCAGAGCATTGTAGAGTTGTTTCATGCAAATTAAGTGAGTCAATTCGCAGCAAAGATACTAAATAGCAAAGGTTCTGTCCCAAATCAGGAAAGAACCTCATCCATTACAACCATGAGTGGGACGCAGCTACCCGATCATCGGCCCAGGCCCTGGTTGTGGCTGCGGGCTTGGATTGGTCGTCGGAGTGTGAGCTGGGGTTGGATCCGGTACTGAGCCCGGCGTTGAAGGATCCTGCGGATCAGGCGCGCCCTTGTGTGGATTCGGGTCTGGCACTACACCAGGCGTCGAGCGGTCAGGCTGTTGCGGCTGCGATGGCTGTGGGGTCTGCGGTGTCGTCTCCGGAGTGTTCGGTACTTTCGGTTCTTCTTGCATGGCTTCGTCTGATTAGGGTTAATCCAGATGATTAGGTTAATCCACAGAAAAACTCTGCAACAGCCGTGCCTTCCGGGTTAAAAGCAAAATGCAGCAACTGCAACCCCCTAGGGACTTGCAGTTGCTGCATTTTGGCGAGAGCATAAAAAAAAGGCCAGCATTGCTGCTGGCCTTAGATAGAGGGAATAAAGCTTGTTCGTGCTCCAGAGATTAGTGCTCTGGGCTCAAGACGCCTGAGTTAGCTGCGTGTGAAGCCTTCTCCTTTGCGTTTTGGATCGCATCGTGAGCCGATTCTTTCGCATGCTCGATGCTTTCTTTTGCGTGCTCGACCGTCTCGCGTGAGGCGGTTTGCATTGCGAACTTTGCGTTGCCGACTGCTTCCTTTGCATGCTCGACCTTCTCCATTGCAGCGAGCTTAGCAGCAGCCGTAGCCTGCTTGAAGTTCGGCAAGCCCGAGTGAACGACCTTGATCTTCGCAAGACCGACAGCCTTCATGACGTTGATGTACATCCAACCGATATCGAATTCGAACCAGCGCTGCGAAAACTTCGAACTTGCTGGGAATTTGTGATGGTTGTTGTGAAGCTCTTCGCCGATCAGCAATACACCGAGTGGAATGAGGTTGCGGCTTTCGTCGCGCACCTTATAGTTACGGTAGCCAACAAAGTGGCCAAGACCGTTGACGACGCCTGCAGCCCAGAATGGTGTCCAGAGCACCTGGCCGAGCCATACGAGTGCGCCAGTCGTCCAGCCGAAGATGAGGAAATCGACGATCATGACGGTCACCAGTCCAGCGAACTTGTGCGGCATGAAGAGCTTACGTTCGATGATGTCGTTCGGGCAGCCCTTCGCGTACTTCTCCATTGTCGTTGGATCGCTGTACGCCTTCTTGTACATGAACACACCGAGGAACAGCACCTTCCAGATCCCATGGGTGAGGGGTGAATGTGGATCCTCATCGGTTTCGCAATGTGCATGATGCTTGCGGTGAACGGCTACCCATTCGCGAGTTGACATACCTGTGAAGAGCCATAACCACCAACGCATCGCCCATGCGATGACCGGATGAAATTCAACCCCTGAGTGAGCCTGTGAGCGATGCATGTACAGCGACATGCAAAGGATCGTCATATGGCCGCAGAATAATACTGTAAGAACTGGACCCCACCATGTGGAGGTCAAAAAAGATAGATCCATTATTTAATGTAATTGGAACATTGGAAAAACAGCCCGGATCGATGAAGATCCATCTTAGCCAAGGATGGGGAGTAGTTGATGATGTGCTAGATCAAATGGGCTGCAAAGTAGATGAGCTGGTAAGACCTTAATGCGTCAAATCTGCCTGACTACTTATTCCGAAAGAGGAGTATAAACAGGATCGTCGTCGATCCTCCTTGGCTACATTTTCGGCACCGACACTACACTCTCCGGAAGCAAAAAGTTTGAGCTTAGGTGGAACCACGATGTAGGGTTGTGGGGGGAATACCCATTTCGTGGTGGCAATTCGCTGCCAAGCGTGCCTTTTAGTAAGCAGTTTTTGTACCGCCCAACACTCACTTTATCAGAATACCCCGTGGTATGATACTTGACCTAAGAACATCATCGTACCCCTGATGATACGTTGAATGAATGAATAGTAAGGGCGTATGAAGCAATACTAAGGGTGCAATCACCAAAACTATAGGTTCTTATCGCTCCAATTGAGACTGTTTAGCTGATCCACTTATGGTGGAGTTACTCTAGGAACGACAGACAGGATCCACATTAGGTCCGATACGCAAGAATACAGATCCGTTTATTACGCAAGGCAAGGAGCACGTTATGAAAACCACTCAGATCATTATCGCTAAGGCCGCTCGCAGAGCCGCCGCTGCAATTCTTATCCCGATCTTCGGAGTTATCGCATTTGCTGCACCTCAGGCAGCTCTGGCTCAGCACTTTACATCCGACGCATCTGAAATGAAGCGTGTGGTAGTTGAAGCTGATGATCTCGATTCGATCATCTTCAACCGCACTACGCCATTTGCTGTACCGGCTGTATCTGATACCATCGGTCTCGTCTATCACGAGCCAATGCCTGATTCGACCATGCCGCGTAGCGCCATTGTGCTCGGCACCGTGATCATCCAGGCTGAAGAGTCTGGGGAAGTCATCGAGAAGCTCGAAGAATTCGCTCGCAAGCAGGGCGCTGACTGGGTTGTCTCGTTCGAGGAGCCTCGTAGGCGTAAGAACAGAGAGGGCGAGTTCTAC
>JBKJTP010000283.1:0-5073 GCA_046590195.1 Kapaibacterium sp. (SeqCode)
CGGACCAGAGCTCAAGCTTCACGAGTGCGGTCTCCCGAAGGAGATGGCAGTCGAGCTCTTCAAGCCGTTCGTGATCCGCAAGCTCATCGAGCGCGGTATCGTCAAGACGGTAAAGAGCTCGACTGCCATCTCCTTTGGGAGACCGCACTCGTGAAGCTTGAGCTCTGGTCCGACAACGATAACCGAACGACCGGAATAGTCAACGCGCTTACCGAGCAAGTTCTGACGGAAGCGGCCCTGCTTACCCTTTAGGGTATCCGAGAGCGACTTCAGTGCACGCGACGTATCTGAGCGTACCGCAGAAACGCGGCGCGAGTTATCGAACAGCGAGTCGACCGACTCCTGCAACATGCGCTTCTCGTTACGCAAGATGACCTCTGGAGCCTTGATATCCATCAAACGCTTCAGGCGGTTGTTGCGGATGATCACGCGACGATAAAGATCGTTAAGATCCGACGTTGCGAAACGACCACCTTCGAGAGGCACAAGCGGACGTAGCTCCGGTGGAATGACCGGAATGATGTCGAGCACCATCCACTCAGGACGGTTCATCGGCTTGTTCTCTTCTTCGCGGAAAGCCTCAACTGTGCGCAGGCGCTTGAGTGCCTCCTGACGCTTCAGCTGTGAAGTCTCTTCGCGTGCTGCGCGGCGGAGCTCGATCGAGAGAGATTCAATGTCGGTGCGGCGAAGCAACTCCTTAACGGCGTCACCACCGATAGAAGCGATGAACTTCGAAGCGTCCTCATCATTGAGGTCCTGGTTGCCGGCTGGCAATGAATCGAGAATACGGAAGTATTCCTCTTCATTCAACAGGTGCTTGATCGGAAGACCTGTCGGACCTGAGTTTACAACGACGTAAGACTCATAGTACACGATCTTCTCGAGATCCTTCGTCGGCATACCGAGGATATGGCCGATCTTGTTCGGCAATGAACGGAAGTACCAAATGTGTACGACCGGCACTGCAAGCTGGATGTGTCCGAAGCGCTCGCGGCGAACTGACTTCGTTGTTACCTCGACTCCGCAGCGATCGCAGATAATGCCTTTGTAACGGATACGCTTGTACTTACCGCAATAGCACTCCCAATCGCGAGTAGGTCCGAAGATCTTTTCGCAAAAGAGTCCGTCCTTTTCTGGACGGTATGAGCGGTAGTTGATCGTCTCAGGCTTCGTCACCTCGCCGTGGCTGCGAGCGAGGATCGAATCCGAGCTCGATAAGCCGACCGAGATGTTCGAGAAATTCCTGAGAGCGGAATCTTGGGGAAGCATGTATGCCATAGTATTCTTCCTAATAAACTTACTTCAAATGCTTCCCTCTCTCACGGACGGCCGTCCGTAGAGAGAGGGTGCATTACTTTGCGCTCTTGATGGAGCGCTAACATTACTTAGTCGATGCGGACTTCGAGAGCAAGACCCTGGAGCTCGCGTACAAGTACGCTGAACGATTCAGGGACGCTTGGCTCAGGCATGTTCTCACCCTTGACGATCGACTCATAGACCTTTGAACGGCCTGGGACGTCATCCGACTTAACAGTGAGTATCTCCTGAAGCGTATGTGCTGCGCCGTATGCTTCGAGCGCCCACACTTCCATCTCTCCAAAACGCTGACCACCGAACTGTGCCTTACCACCAAGCGGCTGCTGGGTAATGAGGGAGTAAGGTCCGATAGAGCGTGCGTGGATCTTATCGTCAACCAAGTGGCTCAGCTTCATCATATAGATGATACCGACAGTCACCTTTTGGTCGAACTTCTCGCCTGAACGTCCGTCGTACAGATCGGTGCTTGCACGAATGCCAGCCTGATCCATGTAGTTAACAACGTCATCCCAATGTGCGCCATCGAAGATCGGTGTCTCGAACTTCACGCCCAGCTTGCGACCAGCCCATCCGAGTGCAGTCTCATACAGCTGACCGATGTTCATACGCGAAGGTACGCCCAACGGGTTGAGTACGATATCGACTGGAAGACCATCAGCCAAGAACGGCATGTCCTGCTGCGGTACGATCTTCGCAACAACACCCTTGTTACCATGTCGACCTGCCATCTTATCACCGACCGAGAGCTTACGCTTCTTTGCAACGTAGACCTTCGCCATCTGCATGATACCAGGCTGGAGCTCGTCACCAAGACCGACAACAGAGCGCTCGCGGCGGACTTCCGCGTCAACGTCTTCGCGCTTGATCCAGTAGCCTTCGTAGATGCGGCGAATGAGATTCATCTTGCGACGATCCTCGATCCAGTCGTTACCTACAGAGAGACGCTCGAGATCATCGAGACGACCAAAGAAAGTATCGTGCTTGAATGCCTGGCCCGAACGGATGACAACTCCACCATCGAGATCGCGAACACCTGCTGATGATTCGCCATCAAGGATCTTGAGGAGCTTCTCGGCGAGCTTACGATTGGTATCGTCCATTTGCTCGCGGTAACGCTTCTCGATCTCGTCGATGCGGCGCTTTTCTTCGCGCTTTTCTTCGCCTTCCTTCTTGATGCCCTTTCGTGAAAAGAGCTTGGTGTCAACAACGACACCCTTGATGCCTGGAGGCGCCTTGAGCGATGCATCCTTTACGTCACCAGCCTTATCACCGAAGATCGCTCGCAAAAGCTTCTCTTCCGGTGTAGGGTCGGTCTCACCCTTAGGAGTGATCTTACCAATGAGGATATCGCCTTCCTTGACCTCAGCACCGACGCGGATAACGCCCTGCTCGTCGAGGTCCTTCGTAGCTTCTTCCGATACGTTCGGAATTTCCTTCGTGAGCTCTTCTTCACCGCGCTTGGTATCGCGTACGTGAAGCTCGAACTCCTCGATGTGGATCGAAGTGTAAATATCTTCCGAGACTACGCGCTCGCTAATGACGATAGCATCTTCGAAGTTGTAACCGCGCCAAGGCATGAACGCAACAAGTACGTTACGGCCAAGAGCCAGTTCACCATGCTCAGTCGATGAAGAATCGGCGAGAACATCACCCTGCTTCACACGCTGACCCTGCTTTACAACAGGACGCTGGTTGATCGATGTATCCTGGTTCGTGCGGAAGAACTTTGTCAGACGGTACTCGCGGCGGCGACGATCGTCGAAGCTTGAGAGGATCTCGTCCTTCGTACCCTCATCATCATAGACCATGACAATGCGAGATGAATCAACGTAATCCACAATACCATCACGCTCTGCGGTGATGAGTGCACGTGAGTCGAGTGCGATCTTGCCTTCGAGACCTGTGCCCACGATCGGAGAATCTGGACGCAACAACGGCACAGCCTGGCGTTGCATGTTCGAGCCCATGAGTGCGCGGTTCGCATCATCGTGCTCGAGGAATGGTACGAGTGCAGCAGCGGCAGATACGATCTGCGACGGTGCAACGTCCATGTACTGAATGACATCCGGAGCTACCACGATGAAGTCGCCTGACTGACGAGCGCTGATACGATCGCCCTGAAATACGCCATCGGCGCTTACAGGTGCGTTCGCCTGAGCGATGATCTTATCCTCTTCGTCATCCGCAGAGAGATAAACGATCTCCTTGCCGACCTTACCATTCTTCACCACGCGATACGGCGTCTCGAGGAAGCCGAACTGGTTTACGCGTGCGTAAACCGACAGTGAAGAGATAAGACCGATGTTCGGACCTTCCGGCGTTTCGATCGGACAGAGACGGCCGTAGTGCGTGTAATGTACGTCACGTACCTCGAAGCCTGCACGCTCACGCGTAAGACCACCAGGTCCGAGAGCCGACATACGACGCTTGTGCGTCATCTCAGCCAATGGATTCGTTTGATCCATGAACTGAGAGAGCTGATTCGTGCCGAAGAACGTGTTGATCACCGAGGTGATCGTACGAGCATTCACGAGATCCGCAGGACCAACCTTCTCATCGTGGATCGACATACGCTCGCGGATCGTGCGGGCCATACGTGCGAGACCGATATTGAACTGCTGCGCAAGCTGCTCACCGACCGTACGAACACGGCGGTTACCCAAGTGATCGATATCGTCAACCGATGCCTTGCCGAGCTGGAGCTGAATGATGTACTGAAGGATCGAGACAATGTCTTCCTTCGTGAGTGTGGTTACATCGCTAGCGATGTCGACCTGAAGCTTCTGATTCAAGCGGATACGACCGACTAGTCCGAGATCGTAGCGCTTCTGATTGAAGAAGAGCTTCTCGAGCAAGCTGCGAGCAGCTTCCATGTCCGGTGCTTCCGACGAACGCATGACGCGATAGATCGCCTCGTATGCATCATCCATCGAACGCGATGGATCCTTACCGATCGTGTTCAGGATCACTGCGCCGCCCGTATCTTCGAGATCGAGGAAGCGAAGCTTCTTTACACCGCTCTTCTTCAGGCGCTCAATGTGCTCTTCCATGAAGACCGAGTCCTTCGACAAGAAGATCTCACCCGTGTTCATGTCGATGACGTCAGCAGCGATCAGCTTGCCAATGTAATCGTTAAGGTCGGCGGATGCAACGTCGACAGACTTCAAAAGTCCGAAGAGCTGCATGATGTCCTCGTCGCTCGAGTAACCGAGTGCGCGGAGAAGCATCGTGACCGGGAATTTCTTCTTGCGGTCGATGTAGGCCCACATGACATTGTTGATGTCAGTCGTGAACTCTACCCAGCTACCACGGAAAGGAATGACGCGGCCAGAATAGATCGTCGTGCCGTTCGGATGCAGGCTCTCAGCGAAGAACACGCCTGGTGAACGATGAAGCTGCGATACGACAACGCGCTCTGCACCGTTGATGATGAACGTACCACGCTCGGTCATCATTGGCAGGTTGCCGAGAAATACTTCCTGTTCGACGGTCTCTACGAAGTCCTCAGAACCCTCTTCCTGGTTCTTTGAAGACAAACGAAGGCGAGCCTTCAGCGGCACCGAATATGTCAGACCGCGGTCCTGACACTCCTGTACGCTATAGCGCGGCTTCTCGAGACGGTAATCGAGATACTCGAGGATGAACGTCTCGCGTGAGTCGATGATCGGGAAGTTCAGCTGGAAGACTGACTCGAGACCGGTAATGACGCGCTCGTGGAGCGGGATACCAGCCTGGAGGAATTCCTGGAACGACTGC
>JBKJTP010000323.1:0-4289 GCA_046590195.1 Kapaibacterium sp. (SeqCode)
CCGCGAGCCCACGAAATGAAGAGCGCGAGGCCCATCACGAGCATTGGTGCGCTGAAGTACGATCTACGCAGTGTGAAGTCCTGTATCAAAGTCCGCTCAAGTATGAGCAAGAGGATCGTCAACAGGAGGAATGTCTCGTGAAGGAAAAGCCCTGGCGTCCATGCCGATACAAAATCGAGCTGGAAGATGGAGCCGCTTACCGCCCAACCCTGCCACATGCATAGCCACGCCATGAAGAGTAGGATGGTCCGAATAGAGAAGACCGCACGAGAGTTCGATACGTGATCGAGACCGAGAACCCTCTCTTCTCCCATCTTGGATGAGATCATTGCAGGACCTCCTTGACGGTAGCACGTGAGAAAGGCCTGTGTAGAAATGCCTGAGAAAGCCTGTTTAGCACCTGGATCACTGCATCCACGCGCAGCAGAATGGCAAGCGAGAGGTATGCCGATACACTCAATATTCCGCCAAAGAGCAGTGAAAGCAGATCCCCCAGGTCGAGGTAGGTGATCGCAAGCCCTGGAATGATGACGGCAATAAGCGAGATCAACACGATCGACGACACAGCAGTCAGATCACGCGAGCCACCGATCTGACGATCCGCAATGATACCCTCGGTAGCGCATGCACCGAGATTGGCTAACTGGGTACCAAGCAATGCGCCTATCGCGCCTAGCCAAATGATCAGGAAATAGTTTGCGATCAAATTGACCAGACCCCAGGCAAGACGCACATTAAAGACCGTTCGCTGCCGACCGATCGAAACAAGCGAAGTAACATGCATACCGCCACCAACCAAACCAACAGTAACGAGAAGTACCACAAGTCCGGCCTGGACCATTGGGACGGTCGGCAAAAAAGCAGCACCGAACAAGAACTGGATGAACGGGGTGGCGTAGAAGATCAGAAAGATGAAAAGGGGTGTGGTCGCGGCCACCTGAAAGTTGAAGACATTTCGACGTGCTTTCGCAAGCCGAGGGTACGACTTAGAGTCAGTCAACGCATCCTCTCGCGAAAGACTTGAGAATGCTGCTACGAGCGTTCCGCCCAACCCGAAGAGCAATGCATACTCCGCGAGCAGCAACACCATCGCTGCCACCTGATAATATCCGATCTGACTTGATCGCTCACCCAAGATCGCCGTGAGCATGATGACATCCGGTTGTCGGCTGAGCACGCTGCTGAGGATATCCGTACCCCAGGTAGTAATGCCATAGGCCATGACAGAGCTTCCGAGGAATCCAGCGAGATACTTTCTAGAGCTAACAAATGCCAGAAGCTCTCTCACGACTCCCGTCGACCACGATGTGATCGCGCGACCGATTTGGATCGCTACCACTCGCTTCATCGCGACGAACAACAGCACCGCGTGTAGCATGGAGGTACCGACATGGATCTGGACGGCAAGCTCGAGAACGAGGGTATTGGTCATGAACGCAAACACGCCGAGGCTTATCAGGATCGTACGCGAGGCGAGGCTTGATAGAAATACCAGCCGCGCTTCGAGTAGCCCCATCATGGTAAAGGTGCTGAAAGCGGTGGTTGCTTGACAAAAGAGGAAGAGAATAACATAAGGCCAAAGCACGAGCAATGACGATGCTCCCGCAACGCTGCTATCAAAAAATGGGCGGAGCATCAACACCGCTATCAGAACGATCGCTGAAATAACAGAGATCGATAGGAGCCTGAATGCGAACAGTCGATGGAGAAATGAATAAGGCTCTTGGAGCATCTCAGGTTTGTCACCCTTGGTGTCAAACGCATGAGAAATGTAACGAAGCAATACGCCATCAACAGCAAAGGCACCGATCAACGAGAGCAACGTGCCTGCCGAGAGGTATAAGGCATACGGACCGACAAGCTCGGGACCGAACTGCCGGATCACGAGAACGTTGTACAGATTGATCAGCCCGTACTCTGCAAACTTATATAAGTGGGTCCACGCGAATCCCTTGGTAACCTTGTCGCGGAAGCTGGATGGCGTCATTCCCGCTTCCCTTCCAATGCCTGTTGCATCGCATCGAGTGAAGACTCTGCAAATCGGCGCCAGCTATACACCTCCAAAGCGCGACGAGAGGCTCGATCGTGAAGCTCGCTCAAAGCATCTGGGCTAAGACCAAGTGCGTGCTTCAGCGTAGCGGTCAGGTGCTCCGCATCGTTCTCGCGGAAGACAAAACCGGCATCGCCAATCACTTCCGGTATCGCGCCAGAACTTGATCCGATCACGATCTTACGGGCAGCCATTGCTTCAACGAGCACACGACCGAATTGCTCTGCCCACATCCGAACTCGACGGCTTGGTAGTACGAGCATATTGATCGTGTGCATGTAATCAGGTACAGCTGCATGCGGCACCACTGGCACCTGGATCACTTGACGTGCGATCCCGGCGGCCTCGATCTGCTTTCTAATATCTGGCTCTGCTTCGCCGCTGCCAACGATCAACAATTTAAGCTTTGGATCGCTAGGTGCAAGCCGCGAGAATGAGTCAACCAAGAGGTCGAGCCCTTTCATATGCAGGAGACGCCCCACATAACCAATGATTTTATCATCGGCTTTTATTCCAAGTCCGTTGAGAATTTCGAGTACTCGATCGCGATCCACCTGCGCATATCGCTCAGTGTCTACTCCATAGCCTATTGAGCGAGCTGGTCGCTGATATCCGAACTCCCGCAGCACTTGAATACCGTCTGTGTTGGCAGTTAGAGCATGGTCGAGAGAGCGAAGGTTGAATCGGGCGAAACTGCGGTAGGCGATCGAGGGACGATAATCGTACTGTGACAGCGAAAGATTATTCCATGTAAAGAAGACGACCGGTACCGTCGGGCAGATCAGCCGCTTGATCGCAAGGATCTGAGTCGCAAAGACCGAGAAAGGCTCCTCCATAAGGTAGATGACCTCGGGCTTCGATATGCGAAGAGCGTTGACGATGCCACCGGTATAAAATCCTCGATTCTCTTTACCTTTCCAGCCGGCGGAAGCAGCGATGAAGCGATAGGGAGCCTGGGCATCGACCGTGTCCAGTGGCATAAGTTTGCCATTCATGACCCAGCTCTCGGTCGTCAGTACGGTAAGGTCAACTCCTGGCAAACGGCCAAGTTCATCCGCGCACCGGCGATAGAGTGCGTTGACGAACATCGAGTTGATAATAAGTACTCGCACGATCAGCTCCTTGCGGAATGCTGTTCTGCTCGTTCGACTTCGGGGAATGACGATGTGTGAGCCGTCGCCTTCGACCCGAACTCAACAGGCACCGACTTTTTGCCTAAACGCAACGCGCGTGTGAAGTTCAGTATCTTCGTGTGCTCCCATGGACGCGCACGGACAGCATTGCGGTACCGAAGGATCAGCACGCAGATATTCGAAAGCATGAATCCAACGACCAGTCCGAGTATCAACATCTGCGATCTCCGAGGCGAGGAGCGCTTGAGGGGCGGCTCGGCGACGTCTAGGATCTGCAGAGATGGCAGGTCTCTCTGTTCGGCGATCTTCTCCTGCTCGACCTGCTGACGGAGGAAGGCACTGATCGTTTCAAGCAGCTTCACCTCACGTGTATAATGTGCGAGCTGTCGTGCAAGTGCGGGCACGTTCTTCAAGGCGATAACATACTCACCGACACCGCCATCATCGTACTTTGCGAGCGCTTTCCGCGCTTCATCAAGTTGGGACTGCAACATCTCAACTCTCATCGAACCAGAATTGAGTTCGTGTTTCTCGACACCTACCTGCATCTCCAACTGCTGCACCTGGCCAGCGAGCATGGCTGCCGAGGTCACTGTTGCCTGTAATTGATCAGTGAGGGAGATCGTCTTGTGACGTTCCTGAAAGCTCTGAAGCAATCCATACATGCTATCTAATTGATGCATGCGGTTCTTATACTCGCCCTGGACAAAAATGCGAGTGTTCTTCGCCGTTGTCATTAATCGTTCACGATTGTAACGATCAAGTTCAGTGACATAAAGATTGGCAAGGTAAGCTGAAAGACGCTTGGCTGTGTCTTGCTCTGCTTGATCCGGCATGAAGTGCGTGGGCAACTCAACCGTGACAGTCATGAGCCCATTACGCAAGGGTTCGGCTTCCATCGAACCTGAGATCGACGAACGGATGCCTATCTCAGTACTGTCGAACGTCGTAAAATACCGTCGGACACGAGGGTCTCTCGCGATCACGTCAGTCAATGCACGCGAGTCCAGAATATTCTTAAACATGTCTGTCGCAGGATTCTCCGCGCCTTTCATAAGATCGAGAGCGCCGGAACCGGTGAGGAAGGACATCAGTCCGCCCATGCT
>JBKJTP010000087.1:0-7238 GCA_046590195.1 Kapaibacterium sp. (SeqCode)
TCGAGCGAGAACAAATGGGTAGGAGGCTCGCCATACGAGAAGATCTATCAGGATAAGAGTACTCTCGTGGCCGAGTATGACATTCCGTCAGGCGTGTTGTCCCAACACTCGCAACTATTTATTCCGAAAGAAGCGATCTGGGCAAACGCTCTCACCGATACTCTCGCACCAAACGAATGGCACTCGTTCGACTTTATGGGGAAGCCGACTTCGATCCAGTTTCTGCACTCGCCCTATGTAGCAACGCGCGAAACGAACGGTACTCGTTTAAGATCTATCGGACCCAAGAGCGGATATGTCGTCTCAGTTGCTTTGCAAGCTGATACATCGCAGCTACCTCGCGTGACCGATTTGCAGCCGATGTCACGCAAAGCAATCAGCATAAGAAAACGACTGCATAGACAGCCACAGCGCGAATCAGCTCGGACGCTCTATCGCTCACCTTACATGAATGCGAAGCGGGGGAGCGGCGTCATCACGCTCAGTTTTGGCAAGCAAATGCGAGTGCTCAACTTCAAGACCGGGCAAGCGACAGACCGCTGATCACAGCGCCGCTGCAAGCTGATCGAGATCTTCCTTCAACCAGGCATTCACGTGATGCAGGCAGCTTAGCGACATCTTATGCCTGCCGCGATATTCATAATATTGCGCATCGATCCCACGGGTTATCAGATGGTCCTTCGCACGAATTGATACCTCGGGTGGAAGCACTTCATCCTGAGTGCCATGCGTGATCATGTATTTCGCTTTTGGATCAAGAATCGGCCAGCTCTTTACCGGCTGTGGAAGAAATCCGCTCATGGGTACCACGCGTCTCGCGCCCAACTTTCCGCGCAGCCCTAAAAGCAAGCACATCGCTGCGCCTTGACTGAAGCCCAAAAGATAAAGAGGAGAGTTTTCGAGTCCTCGCTCGGTTCGCATGCGCTCGATCTGCTCCGTGATTCTATCCTCAGATTCCTGAAAGTGCGACGCCTCGCTGATCTCGTCGCTGCGGCCAGCCTCATTCGGCTTGAACCACTCGAACCCGCCCTTGTCACTCACGAATGGGGCCTGGATCGCCAGCACCGTAAAGCGCGGATCGAGCAGACCTTCGATCGTGAAGATCGTCTTTGCGTAGTTCGCGCGGCCATGCAGCATGACCATCAGCGGCCGTAGCTCGCTCGGTTCGCGGGGTTGGCGCTCGAGAAACAGTAACTCTTCGGACATTTACTATTGAATCTTCAGGGTCAGGAGGTCAGAAAACTAGATAAACGCAATACAGAAAGGAGCTAGGAACTACCCAGTTCAGAATCGTCGTTTTGGCGCGTCCCAAACAGAGCAACGGTTCAACTCGTTTGCTTGATTGGAGTAGGATGAGCGATCATCCGTGTTGGCGAGGTAGCTCAGTTGGTTAGAGCGTCGGAATCATAATCCGTAGGTCGTGGGTTCAAGTCCCTCCCTCGCTACGAGCGTAAGAATAATGACCAAAACCCGGCTGAAAAGCCGGGTTTTGTTTTTTTCTGACCACTTCTTTGTCCACACTGACGGTAAGATCCACTGTATCGAGAGCCGCAGTAACTGGTCTTGTACTTTGGAAGCTGATCGCGCCGTAGTGATCTTGTGTCGTTTGTATCGACGAGTGACCGAGCAATTCACTCACCATCGCGATGGGTTCTCCCGACTGTAAGATTAGTGAGGCAAACGTCTTTCGGAAAGTATGAACTGTACACCTCCTCTGCATTTCTTTCGTGAGGAGATCGTCTGCGAGCGCGGGGTGCTTTGTTACCGTTCGCCGCTTTATTTGGTCAAACAGCCGAAGCAAACTGTGTGACTTGTTCCTCAGAGTTGTAGGTACTACGAATTCTGAATCACTGTACTCTCTCAAAACTTCGAGCGCACTTCTTTGAGAATTGTTCACGGGTACGACTCGATAGAGCTTCCCCTTGCATTTTTTGATCATTCCCTTGGAGAATTGTCTCTGGATCTCTAGACGCTCAGTGCTTACGTCGGTCCATTTGAGCCCTAAACACTCAGAACTCCTCATCCCTGAGTGCAAGAGCAGACTGAATACGGAAGCTTCGAAGCTATCCATCACCGAGAAGAGCGCTTTAAGCTCGTGCGCGGTGAAAAATCTTGGTTTGGGCTTCCCGCCCCGCTCCTTTGGCCACTGCAAACCCTTGAAAGGATTTCGCCGGATGGAGGGTATCGAGCGATGCAAATTCTCTTCAAACAAGCGCGATATTAGGTCAAGGTTGTGCTTTCTACCTTTGCCTATGCACTGATCGTAGATCACTCGTTGATACTCGCGAGCTTGGTCCTGCGAAAAATCGCCCGCCCGATTCACACCAATTTGTTCACAGAATACAACAAATCGGCTAATGATCTGCCGGTATCGCACCTTGCTCGGTTCTTCCAGTTCTAAGAAGGCAATTGTTTGATAGAAGGCTTCTATCAATTCATTGATCGTACCGGCAGCGACTTGTAGTTTTGGGCGATCTAGCCTGCTGCGAAGTTCAGGTCGTTTCGCGTACTCCATTGCATCCGCTCGCGTCGAAAATGTCAGTCGGGGACGTATACGTCGCTGCTCGACCGGATCGAACTGATAAAAGTCAAGACCCCATTTGCCATTCGGCAGCTTCTTCGGTGTCAGTCGGTCTTTCATTGGTTTACCTCCACGTATCCTTTGGTGATTGCATATCGTAGTACGTCCTCGCAGGCGAAAACTGCTTTGGAAAGTGTCAGCGACGAGCGTAACTTGCCCGATGCACGATCATTATACAGAGTCTGCTTCTTGACCGGAAGGATTCGAGTAATGTCATCATAGGTTAAGAATGAAGTCTTCTCCAAGATACTGCGAACGTACCGCTCAAAGCGGTTTTGCCCCGCTGAAATCGGTTCAATTTGATTCATCGTCTTGACGATGTTATAGTGAAGCTGAGCACCGTTCACTCGGGTCCGGATGATTAGACTCCTCGGGTTACAACATACTCCCGAGAGCATCCAGTCCCGATGTGCACCTGTACGTCGGATGCACACCGAACCAACCGCGCGCTCTAGGCGTGGTTGACGGATGATCGCATTTCGAGGCAACGCATACGATGCCCTAATGCCATCATCAAAACGAACAGTGAATTGTATGCTTCATCATCACTGCACTTTGGTAGGACCGAACGAGTTCGGCTGGCAGTGGCCGCAAATGCGGACTATTTCTAAATGTCTCATGAGCAATACGTCTCAGGGAGTCGATGCTCAGCATGAAAAACAACCATCCTTCCACTGGATGGGTTTCAAGCTCATACCGTTCTAGTCCCCGCTCGGGGTGCTATTAAAGATAATCTCTGGGAAGGTTGTATTTTTGCTTATGGACACCACTCTTCGCCTTAGCTTCACCGGACACGAATCCTTTCACTGCCGTCACTTCTGGCCGAAGAAGGGCTACGATTTCGTAACGGAGAGCAAGAGCTTCAATGAGCCTGCTGCTGTCGTCGATCTTGGCGTTGGCAAAAACATGGTTGCGTCGATCCGCTACTGGATGCGATCCTTTGGTCTGTTAAACGAAGACGAAGCGCTCACACCCCTTGCAACCAAGCTGCTCAAACATAGAGGATGGGACCCGTTCCTTGAGAACGAAGCCTCACTATGGCTATTGCACTACTTACTTGTGACAACGGGAAGGGCATCGCTCTATGACATTTTCTTCAATGAGTACCGACGTGAGCGTTATGACTTTACAAGAACACAGTTGGAGTCCTATCTTAGACGGCTGTGTGAGGACAATGAGACACAGTATAGTCAGAAGTCTCTAGCAACGGACATTAAGGTGTTCCTTCGAAGCTATGCGCGACCATCGACCGTAGCTGACATCGAGGAAGATTATTCATCACTTCTGCTGGAGCTAGATTTGGTAAAGAGACTTAATAACCGCACCGGCGACTCAGAAGACGTATTTCGAGTAGAACCTGAACCTCGCGATACGCTACCTCACGAAATAGTCCTTTACAATATCCTTGATCAGACTACTGATAAGACGATCAGCCTGCGTCAGTTACACACTGAGAAGAATCTTCCCGGCATGGTATTTTGCCTAAGCTTTGAGGGACTATATCAAAAGGTGCAGAAGATAGTCAGTGAGAACTCAGGTATCACTCTTTCAGAAACTGCTGGAGTACAGGTGCTCCAGTTTAAGCAGCGTCCCGACCCATTGGATGTACTAAGTGCATACTACAAGAAATGAAGATTAGCTTTTCACCTTCTGTAAACATCCGTCATTCACG
This sequence comes from Kapaibacterium sp. (SeqCode), assembly GCA_046590195.1. GTDB lineage: Bacteria > Bacteroidota > Ignavibacteria > Palsa-1295 > Palsa-1295 > JBKJTP01. The sequence goes on from JBKJTP010000087.1 coordinate 4,254, forward strand.
TGGTTCTAGCGATTACCTTGTATCGCAGAATTCGCAACGCGTGTTCAATCAATTCACAAATGATTGGAAGATCGGAGTAAGAGCTTTCAGCTTGATTGGCAGCTATGGGACTGGTAAGAGTAGTTTCATCTCAGCACTTGAATCACACCTCCAAGATGGCAAACGTGTGTTTAAGGGTTCACACACCTTGCCTCGATACGAGTTTGTCAAGATCATTGGCTCGTATGAGTCATTGCGCGGGCTGCTAGCAAAAGAGTTTAGATTCCGAATTCAAGAATCTACATCGGATGATCACCTACTTCGCAAGATTCAGGCTGAACTTGAGAACGTTGCGCGCAGACGCAAGTCATTAATGATCGTCATCGACGAATTCGGGAAGTGTTTGGAGTTTGCAGCAAACACTTCGCCTGAGCGTGAGATGTACTTCGTACAATCACTTGCGGAGTTGTTCAGTGGTATTGAGGGCGGACACGTCCTATTGACATCACTCCATCAAGACATTGGTTCGTATGGCCTCAATCTGACACGTGCCCAACGAGGTGAATGGGACAAGGTAAAGGGTAGGCTAAAGGAACTGCCATTTAACGAAACCATAGAACAACTCTTAGGTCTTGCTGCCGATAAGTTAGACGGACTAAGCCGACCTGAGCAATCAGTGTCAGATCAAAACAGATTTAAGGCTATCAAGATAGCCATGCCGACTCTCCTCCGTGACGACTACTCGTTAGAGTTCTCAAAGCGATTGAGACCTTTCGATGTCTTATCTGGCGTAGTCCTGACAGCAGCTTTGCAACGTTATGGGCAAAATGAGAGGTCGCTCTTTACTTTCATTGAAACGCACGATCACCACGGGCTGCGAGACTTTCTTCGGTCTGGGAAGCAACATCTCAGTGTTGCCGATTGCTACGACTACCTTCAACACAATTATTTCACATTCCTAACATCCAAGCACAATCCTCACTTTGCACAATGGGCAGGCATCAGAACTGCTCTTGATCGTCAAGAAGGTCTGGAGATGGAGGACCATGAAGCAGCACGCGATATAATAAAGACTGTCGGGTTGCTAAACATTTTTGCTCCTGCCAATTCCCGGCTAGACGATGAGTTTGTTTGCAGCTATCTAGGAAAGGAAAGTGCGAGACTTATCAAAGCTACGTTGTCTAAGCTTGCTCAACATAAGCTAATCCGGTATGTTGGATTTAGTAACCGATACATTCTCTTTGAGGGTACAGATTTAGATATTGAGATCGCGATTGATGAGGCAGGTCGTATCATTGAGCAGGTCCGAGATGTTGTCTCTGCTGTCAAGCCATACTTTGATCTGCCGGTTATACCTGCTAAGTCCGTTTACTACGAGTATGGAACACCAAGGTTCTTCCGTTTTGAGTTAACGGATCACCCGACGCGTATCGTACCTGAAGGTGAGATAGATGGGATAATCAATTTGGTGATCTCTGGCTCGGTGGACGCAGCCACAATAAAGACTGCTTCTTCTAGATCCGAGGAGGCCGTGCTATACGTGCACTATAAAACTGCCCAGAGGATCGGCGAGATTGTGTTTGAGATTGAGAAAGCACGCAAAGTTCGTGAACAGCACGCTGATGACAAAATCGCTGTGCGAGAGTTGGATCTTATCATATCGCATCAGATCAAGCTTCTAAATCATCATGTCGAGGAATCACTTTATCTTAATGATGGAAGCGTTGAGTGGTACTGGATGGGCAAGGTGCAACACATTGACTCGCGTAGGAAGCTTAATTCCTTGCTGTCGAAAGTATGCAAGAGCGTGTACTCTTCAACGCCGGTCTTCCGAAGTGAGCTAGTTAATAAAACTAAACTCTCAGGTGCGATTAGCACTGCAAAACGGAATCTGCTGCAAGCCATGGTCACGAATTGGGATCAACCTCAGTTCGGCTTTCCAGAGCACAAGTTTCCTCCGGAGAAGACGATCTATCTTTCATTGATCGAAAGGACTGGAATACAACAGCAAGCCGATGGAATTTATACACTCGTTGAACCAACGGACGTATCCTTCGAGCCGCTTTGGGAAGCGTCACGGCAGTTCCTCGTTTCCGCCCAGAGTTCAAGGCAGCCAATTAGTAAGTTGATCGAGATCCTCAGCAGAAAGCCGTTCAAGCTCAAGTCGGCATTCAGAGACATCTGGGTTCAGCTATTTCTCTTCATACATCGTGACGAGTTCGCGCTTTTTGATAGATCAGGCTTTGTCCCTAATATCTCTGGTGATACTCTGGAGCTAATGGTAAAATTACCTGAGACTTACCATCTAAAATTCTACAACATCAGGGGAGTTAAGTATGAGTTGTTCCAAAAATACCGTATCTTTCTGAATCAATCTACTCCAGCATTACCAAGCACTGCTACGTTGATTCAGACTATTCGGCCATTTCTTTCATTCTACCGCTCCCTACCTGATTACGCCAAGAACACATCCAAGTTGTCTCAGGGTGCACTCGCTGTGCGTGAAGCCATCGCAAAGTCTGTTGATCCTGAAAAAACCTTTTTCGACGATTTCCCAACAGCATTGGGATACACTTCAACAATTCTCCGGAATGACAAGGGGAAACTGGTCAAGCGTTACATCGGTGAACTTCAAGAGTCAATCCGTGAGATAAGGTCAGTGTATGATCGCCTGATTGACAGAGTAGAAGCTACCGTGAGTGATGCGGTGATCGGAGATGAGGTGGACTTCGAACCCTTGAGGCAAGAGATCGGCGCTAAGTATGGGTGCCTCCGACAAACTGAGCTAACTCCGGATCTAGAGGCCTTCTTGCTTCGACTCGTTTCTCCGCTTGAGGATAGAGTGTCATGGTTAGCTTCGGTTTCACAAGTCGCTGTTAACAAGCTTCTCGAAGGATTGTCCGACGCGGAGGAGGCCATCTTGATCAGCAAGCTGAGGTCCAACTTCCGCGCCTTGGATAACGCACTAAGACTCCGCAATGAAGGGGATGCGCTCGGTGACTATAT
>JBKJTP010000172.1:0-2823 GCA_046590195.1 Kapaibacterium sp. (SeqCode)
CCTCTACCCAAAAGCATTTAGCAGTAGGAAAATCACCGCAAAAACCGTCTCCATGAGGTGGACGGAGCCGATGGGCCATTGGCGGAATTTCTCGACGTCGGTTGCGATATAGCCGAGCTTCACGACTTGAAGCAGGATCACAGCCAGTGCGATCCACGGCATTACCTGCAGTGCGATCAGGAATGCGACAAGCGTAACGAGCATGCCGGAATAATAGAGTGCGGGCTTGACGGCGCTTTCGCCAGTGCTGCGGATATGGAGCGTCATGATCGAAAGACTGAAGAATGCAGCGGGTAAGATCCAGATCGAAGCGAGCTCCTGCCACGTGTAGCCGCCGTGGGCAGCTACTCTGCCGATGGGTGCTGCAACAGCGAGCGCAGCAAAGCCGACCATCGAGAGGATGATCTGGTGCGCGCCGAGTCTTCGTAAGATCAGATAAGCACCGAACAGCGCAAGGGCTGGGATCGCTAGCCACTGAATTCCTGGGCGCATCGCGAAGAGCGGAATGCCGCATGCAACGAGACCGAGGAGCAGCGCGCCGATCCAGGCATAGGGCTGCCAGCGCTTCTTGTACTCGTGGTTCTCGCGGTAGGCGCTTTCAAGCAGAGCCACGGGCTCTTGGATCAGAAAGAAGATGGCGACGATGAACATCGATAGCGCGAGCGCCGTCATCGAAGTAGGGTCTTCCCCGAGCGCCGGTGCATAGAGCACCCCGGCCATCCACGAAGTGAACAGCGCAATATAGCCTACCTGCTGCCTGACGAATGCCGGCGCATTGATCTTTGCTATTTTCCGATTCGCGTCTTTCGTTTTGGCTGACTTCTTCTTTGTGGCTTTCTCCGGATCCTGTGGTAGCGTCCGAGATCGCCCGGGTTCCGCTACGAGTTCATCCGTTGGCGTGCTGGTTGGCCGATCCAGCTCGATCGCCGCTGTTGACTGCGAGGACATATTGGAGTCCTTGGTAATAAGAGTGATAGTGCTAGAATAATCTTCAAATATGGGGTAACGGCACTGAGTCCAACCATGTGCCAAGTACTATTTATTGAGAGATCATGATTTTGGTGGATGCGAGCGTGTGCCAATTGTCGTGTAGCACGAAGTGATAGAGGCCAGGCAGGAGGCTTGTCGGCGAGTATGGGATACGTATCTCGCCTGCGGGAAAACTTCCTGAATACAAATTGATCGACCTGCCTAGTAGGTCAACCGCTTCGAGTGTAACCGCACCAGGGCTGTTCAATGTGAAAAGAACTGCTTCTGCGCTTAACTTCATTTCTTCGAAGGCGAACTGCCCAAGCTTCACTCTCGACATTTCCGGACCTGTCCCCACGATGAGTTCATCGACCCACATCGACTGATCGATCGGCGAGCCATCGCCAATGTAGGGCGCGATGAGAAACTGATTGAATTTCATTTGCGGGTATTGCCCTGTGCGCAGCAGGACATCTGTGTGGTCGATCACCAGTTCACCATCGTATCTGTATCTGACGACACCATCTCGGACGCCTTTACCATCAACGATGGAGTTCAGTTTGAAGAACGCCTCGATGTGGTGCCAGTCGCCTTTGTACCGCACGCCAGGCTGATCTGCAAACCATACTTCGGACGCCTTCCACGTTTTGCCATTGACGTATTTGCCGCCACCACCAAGATAGCAGTCATCGTTATAGCCATCGGTATTGCCATTGCAACCAGCGACAGCTCGGGACTCGGTCACGTCTGTTAATTCAACGTTGATCTGCGATTGATCGATGTTCTCGGCGTCTTGTATGCCGAGCAGTGGATGGCCTTCGTTCTGCTCGATGTAAAGCGTGAGATGCGAAAAGCTCGGACCATGCCACTTGCTATTGAGATTGGTCATGAAGTGGAATTCGTGTGGATGGTACGGCTTGTTCGAACCCGTCCAATTCTCCGAGTACTCCACCCAATAACTGAGATAGACCGAATCGGTCTCCGGCACTGCGCGGCGCATTCCGCCATCAGCCGCCTTCGTGCCCTTCTCATAGGTGAACCGGACGGACCCATTCGAGTTCGGCAGATGCACAGCCGGATCGATGGTGAGATTCGTGTTATCGTACCATCCGCGGTTCGCGAAATCCGCATCATCGAATGCCTCATGGATAAAGATCTCCTGAGCAGAGAGGGTTGAGGCGCAGAAAAGCGCGACGGTTACGATGAAGCTTTTCATGATCGTGCAGGATTATTACACAAACATACGATATCTTGGGCGGGGGTGACTGTGGGGAAACTTGGCCATAGGTGCCCATCGGTTCGGTATGTGAACAAACACTATTGCCGCGCACCCCGCTCATACCGCTACGTGATGAAGAAGTTGTCGCTCTCGGACGAGCGACGCGCTTGAAGTATGCGGGTATGTCGATCGAGGAAGTGGCCCGACATGAATCGATCATCCTTCAGATCGCAAGTTTTTCTGTCATTAAGCGCGGAGGCATCACGATCTCACAGGAGATCGAGACGTGCTTCTTGTTCGAGTCCCTCGTTGACGATGGGCGCTTCATCGAGTCGCGGTATCCTGCTGTGCGCGCAAGGATCAAGCTCATCGTACTTGCTCGTGATCACTATCGCGATGGCGAACTGACCCCACTCGACGAGATCTTCTGGCACGAGTACTTCCACATGAATTGGAGCCCACAGCTTGAGCCATTCGATCCGGATAAGCATGAGTATGCAACGCATGGCGTGCTCGATAAGCAGGATGAGCACCGTGCCGATCTCTTTGCGGCAAGCGTGATGGTCGAGGCCGTTCATTTCAGTGACACGATCGCATCAATTGCAAGCAGACATGGCGTGTCGAGACGAATTGCC
>JBKJTP010000175.1:0-3981 GCA_046590195.1 Kapaibacterium sp. (SeqCode)
GGCGGATGACGAGATTTACTTCCTTCGCTTGGTAGCTCACGATGAGTTGCGCGGTGTCCGTGCCGGCAGGTCGCGCAAACTGCCGCTTGACTTCCCACTCGCCGATGAGGTGCGCGGAGTCCGGTGAATGCGGCTCGATGGCATCATATCGCTTCGGCTTGTTGATCTCGACTTGCGTCTCATTGCCGAACCGAGAGCGTTCAAAGCCGAGATAAAGCTCAGGCGTCGTGCGATAGCAGACGGCACCGGGCTTGTCGCTTTCGCGTACGACCGGTGTCAGTTCTGGTAGCTTCACCGATGGATCGCGCTCCAGTAAAAGCATTTGAATGAACGCTTCAAACTCCTGATAGTGACCCTCGCCATACTTCTGCGCGCGGAGCTTGTTCTTGGTGTCGAAGATATGCTTTGCAGGCCACGCACGATTTGCGAGTGCATTCCACATTTCATAGTCGTTGTCGAGTATGACAGGATATGTAAGCCCAAAGCGCTTCATCTCCGCTTCGACGTTCGTGCGCTGCTTCGCGAACTCGAATTCTGGAGTATGAATGCCGATGATGACAAGACCAAGATCTTTGTATTTGTCATGCCAGCTCTGGATATATGGCAGCGTGCGAATGCAATTGACGCAAGTATAATCCCAGACATCTAGCAGGACGATCTTGTTACGCATGACCGCAGGTAGGTCGCGTGCAGCGATATTGATATAGCGATCCTCGGGATACTCGAGAGGAAGCTTTGGCATTCCGATGTGCTCGCCACCAAGATCATCCATAACTGACATCTGAGCATGGCATATAGGGCCTATAGGACTCATAGGACCTATAAGACCTATGTGTATCGCCGCGATCTGAAGACATTTTCTAAAAGTCAACATGCGGTGCCGATAACTTGCCAGGCGATACGTAAGCATTGCCGCGAATATAAAAGCGCCAGGGATAATCCTGCGCGACCGATATACCGATGCGGCTCGAAGTTCCGATGTCGAGCTTTGCACCGCTCTCCCCAACCGTCAGCCAGAGCACATCGCCATCGATCATGTCCAACTTATTTTGCTGTTTATCAAGTGCGAATGCCATGCAGAGTTTACCAGGGCCATTCGTTAGATCTTTGTCCTTCGTTGCTTTTGGCCTGCGAGAATGCATATCATCAATGCCTTGAAGCGGCTCAATTCCACGGATCAGGATCGCTTCGCCTTGCTCTTCCTCATTAGCGACAACATTCAGGCACCAGTATGTTCCGTAGGTGAAATAGATGTAGCTAAAGCCGGCGTCGCCGAAGAGTATCTCGGTGCGGGGCGTCTTTCCGCGAAACGCATGGCAGGATGGATCACTCATGGTGTAGGCTTCGGTCTCTACGATCTTGCCTACGAGCTCTGTGCCATCATCGAGTACGCGATGCAGATAGCACCCGAGCATCTCCTTCGCAACATCGACAGCATGTCGCCGAAAGAACACGCGCTTGAATCTACGCTTTGAAGCCACTAGATCTTGTCAAGCACTTCCTTGAACGCAGCGAGGTCCGTCGTCGGAAGCTCGCAGGCTTTCTCCTTACAAACGTATGCCGTTGACATCCCTCCAATACTAATCTGCGACTTCGCAAACTCCGAGATCGGGGATGCATCAGGGGTGTTGACCAAGACTCCGACGCCTGGCAGAAAACGCGCGCGAAGCTCACCGACATATTCCGCGAGGCCGCTCCTCGCTTCTGCGCTAAGCACGATCTCCTTGCTGCCTTGAAGGATTCGTTGTCCTGCGACCATCAGAAGCGGCATCGCAAATGGATATTGCTGCACCGAAGCGAGCAACGCATTTACTGTGCGATCAGCTCGGTCTGCGTAGCTATCGTCTCCAGTAAGCGTTGCAAGTTCGAGCAGATTATTAGCGGCAACAGAATTGCCGGATGGCTCAGCCCCATCATACTCGTTCTTTGTTCGGACGACGAGATCGCTCGAGGGTTGGCTCATAAAGTATGCTCCGCTTTCACTATCCCAAAGCTTTGCATCCTGCTCTTGCTGGAGTTCAACCGCACGCTCGATCCACAATGTGTCCAGCGTAGCATTATACAGATGAATGAATCCCTGGATCAGGAATGCGTAAGTCTCGAGGTATCCCGGAAACTTCGTCTCGCCATCGCGGTAACGATGCATCAACTGTCTATCCTTGCGAAGATTGTCCCAAATGAAGCTGGCTGATTTCTCGGCCGCCTTTACATACTCAGGCTTCTTTAGTACAGCACCTGTTCGGGCCATGGCTCCGATCATCATCCCGTTCCACGATGTCAGTATCTTGTCATCGAGATGCGGACGAATGCGCTTCGCTCGTTCGGCGTGAAGCTTCTCCCTCGTCTTCCTGAGTGATGCGTTTATCTCTTCGATACTTACTTCAAACGCTGATGCCGCCTCCTCTATCGTATGCGACACATGCAGCACATTCTTGCCGTGTTCGAAGTTGCCCTGCGGCATGAAGCCGAAGTAGTAGAGGGCAAGCTTCGCATCGAATGGATCGAGCATATCGCGGAGCTCTTGCGACGTCCAAACATAAAACGTCCCCTCTTCGCCCTCGGAGTCGGCATCTTCTGCGCTGTAGAAGCCACCCTCGCTTGAGGTCATCTCACGCAGAATATAATCGATTGTGTCGCTAGCTACATCAGAATAGAACGGATCATGAGTGATCTGATAGGCATCGACATATGCATGTATCAGTTGCGCGTTATCGTATAGCATCTTCTCGAAGTGCGGCACGCGCCAATACGTATCGACGGAATAGCGGTGGAATCCGCCAGCCAGTTGATCGCGCATTCCGCCATTTGCCATCTTGCGAAGCGTATGCAACGCCATCTCCTTGGCGTATTCCTCTTTGTAGTTGAAGTAATAGTTGAAGAGAAACTCGAATTGGACAGGACGCGGAAACTTCGGTGCGTTACCCCAGCCACCTTCGTTCGGATCGTACGCTTGATAAAAATACTGATAGCAGCGATCGACCAGCTCCTTCGACAGCAACTCAGCGCCTGTCGCGGCCTTCGAGTTCGCTTTGATCGCCTCGGTCAAAGCTTGTGACGACTCGATCAACGATTGCTTGTCGTTCTTCCACATCTCGGCGATCTTACCGATCAACTGCAAAAAGCTTGGACGGCCAAACTTTGGCTCTGGTGGGAAGTAAGTGCTGCCGAAGAAGGGGTTAAGATCGGGCGTGATGAACACCGTCATGGGCCAGCCACCTTGTCCGCTCATCGCCTGCACGGCAGCCATGTAGATCGCATCGACGTCCGGGCGCTCTTCGCGATCGACCTTGATCGAGATGAAATTCTCGCGCAGGTATGCTGCGACGTTCTCATCTTCAAAGCTCTCTCGCTCCATCACGTGGCACCAGTGACATGTTGAGTAACCGATCGAAAGGAAGATCGGCTTATCTTCCTTGCGGGCACGCTCGAATGCTTCATCGCCCCAAGGATACCAATCCACTGGGTTGTATACGTGCTGCTGGAGATAGGGAGATTTCTCCGAAGCGAGATGATTTGCTTTCTTGTTCTCTGTTGCTGATAACATTCGGGAGGTGAGATTTTCTGCGCAGCTGGGCGCATGCGATCAGCTGCTGTGGTACAGCGAGTCGCGTAACTTTACAAACTTTTGTGGCTGTTCGCAAACGAGTGCTTTCGCTCCCATCTGCACAGCCATTTTGAATTCTTCTTCGGTCGTCACCGTATAGACCGAGAGATGAAGATTGCGGCTCTTGATATCCCTGACGCGCTGCTCGTCAAGTTCTTCGAGCATACATGCGTAGGTTGTTGCGCGAGAAGCCTGCATCAGCTCCGATGGCTTCATGCTAGCGGCGTTCGATGGTATCGAATTAGGCATCGATGAGCGTGATGCAAAGAACTGCAGCATCGCTTCTGATGGCTGAATGATACAACTTGGCAGCGTCCATGGCGTCTCGCGGATGTAATCGATACGGAAAGACGAGAGCAGCACCTGCAACGTCATGC
>JBKJTP010000079.1:0-5644 GCA_046590195.1 Kapaibacterium sp. (SeqCode)
GCTAACAGTATTGTCAGGAGCCGTGAGGTAATCTTGTCATCTGCATTGCACACTTAAGAAGCGTTAGATTCAGGCAAGTTTGGGTTCTCACCCATAAGCAACAGCCACCCGATAGGGTGGCTGTTGTGTTTTAAATGAGTTACCTGTTTAGTTGTAGCGAGCACGCTCTTCAAATCATGTCACCCCGAGCGTAGTGCGAAGCGAAGCGAGCACGGAGTCGAGGGGCGGCCTCGACTGCGCTCAGTTGACATATTTAAAAACAAGAAGCCACCCTAGCAGGGTGGCTTCATCGTTCAAAGCTTACGCTTTAAGCCACGTCGGACTTGTTTGACGAGTTGCCTCTAAATCCTTCGACCGCTTCGCGGATCGAAGTCGCTACCGCGTCAGCCGATTGCTTCATCGCAGGCAAGATGCTTCTAAAGCCTGCCTTATAGAAGAAGCTGTTCGACTCGTTAGATGCCATGTCTGGCTGATTCTGCGAGACGCCATCGATCTCGATCTTGTGACTTACAACGTAGCCGCGCATCTCTGCTTCAGAGAATGGCTTCTCGGTCTCGTAAGGCAAGTCACCCATCTTGAGGATCTCTGCCTGGATCTTTGCGGTACCTGCATTCTCGAATCCTAGTTCGTCAGCGGTTGCCTTCGAGAGATCGAGGATGCGGTCAGCGACGTATGGTCCACGGTCGAGGATCTCAACAACGACCGACTTACCGTTATCCGGATTGGTCACCTTCAGCAGTGTTCCGAATGGCAGCGATTTGTGCGCAGCCATGTGTGCGTAGGTGCTAAAACGGCGTCCCGATGCGGTCAGCCTTCCATGGAAGTAACCGCCGTACCACGAGGCGATACCGGCCATTTTCTGCGAGTAGCCTTCGAGCTTTGCCGCTCCATATTTTTGCAGCTCCTGCTTGTACTTATTCAGCAGGGCAAACTGCCCGCTGCCGATTTGTTTTACCTTGCCGATTGCCCGACCGGCAGCTTCCTTGAATTTGCCCTTTGAAACCGACTTACTCGACTTGGTCTTGTTCGATTTGGTTGGAGCGGCAATAGCTGTCTGTCCGACGCCGAAGAAGCCCGAGGCGATCATAAGGCCAGTTGCATATTTCATCTTGAGTCGCGAGATGAATCCGCGCTGCTTGCGGGGACTGCCATGTTCTGGCGAATGCCCGTTTGTGATGTGATTACTCATAATTTGCTCCCTTTTCTAATTCGATACTCAATCTGGAGTATAGTAGTCGAACTATCGGGCCTAACGGCTTTTGCCACCGCTTAGAAAGCTATCATCGAAAGCAGGTTTCGGGAAATCGGGAGTCTAGATGAGCTTGACTTGACGTTTCGGATTTCGTATTTTTGTGGCATATTCACACTCCTTGTCTTATTAAAAACCCACCGCGATGGAAGCAAAGACGTTCAATCCGACCGAGTTCAAACAAATACAGAAGGTAGCTTGGTCGGCCGTGGCGGCAGGCTGGCATAATGGACTCGCCCGATCGCTTGCCCAGGTCAGCGATCCGCTCGCAAAATTCACTGGCATTAGTGCGGGCGATTCAGTTCTCGACCTTGCCACTGGCGACGGCATCGCGGCTTTTGCAGCAGCAGCTCGTGGCGCAAGGCATGTCGTCGCATCGGATATCGCTCCTGGACATCAGCCTTTCATTGAGCAGACCGCTCGCGATCTGGGACTCGAGAAGGTTGTCACCTTTGCCGAGGTCGACATGGAGGACATTCCCTACGATGACGAGGCATTCGATAATGTCATCTCACAGTTCGGGATCATGTTCGCTCCGGACAGGATCAAAGCTCTCAGCGAGATCCATCGTGTACTGAAGCCAAGAGGCACATTCGGTGCAGTGGTTTGGGCAACACCGGAAGAGAACCCCGAGTGGTATCCAGTGATGAAGCATCTGATGTCGTTGCTTCCGCCGACACTCGAGGGCACGCCTCATCCTTTCATCTGTGGCGATCGCAACTTGCTCAACACGGAGTTCTCGCAAGCCGGGTTCAGCAACATTGAGATCGAGGAATTCCCGATCCGATTCATGCATGATTCTGTCTCGGACGCCGACGAAGCGTGGATCAACACCGGCCCATTTGCGATGGCTTACTCGCGTATGGATCCTGCCATGCAGAAGCAGGTCAACGAGTTCATCCACGACCGCAACGAAAGCCGTCGTACATCGTCAGGATCGGTGGAATCGAATGGACTTGCGCTTCTCGTCAGAGGCATGAAACAGTAACTGATCGTTAGACATCAAAAAAAGTGTAGCCAGCAATGGCTGCACTTTTTTGTTTGGAGGAAAGGGATGATTTATTGCCTTGACTTCACCGTTCTCCTGCCGTATATTGCACCCATGAAACGCACCGCACTTCTCCTTATCACTATTCTATCGCTCCTGCCATTCACTGCCTCCGCGCAGAAGGGATGGATGAGGATGCCTGATGGACCTTGGAATTTGCCTGTGAGAGTTCACTTCTTCGACGATCTAAATGGTGTAGTAGAAGATGAGGTTACCTCTGATGCAAATGATCGTTATGGCAGGCTTCTAAGACTTACCTCTGACGGTGGACTGACGTGGTGGACTGATAGCTCCCTCTGGAGAAACGCTAAAGGTTATTGTCAGTATCCCTATTCCAATCGCAAGTCGAGTTCAACTTTTTCAATCTACTCCTCAGCTTACGGAAGTTCGATCGCTGTGTTCGGAGGCGAAGAGGACGTGTATAACTGTCAGCAGCGTGAAGAATACATTTCCAGAGTTTGGGCGTACAATGCTCTCACAAAGCAATGGAGCGGCGATAGTGCGCCAACTCTTATCGGCCCTAAAAGTGGTGCTGCCGTAACAACACTGGAAATCCGAAGTGGAATGATCCATGCTTTGCCATATTATGCCGGCGCAGGTGGCGGTACCATGTTCAGGTCTGTTGATTTCGGCAAGAGCTGGACTTCGTTCGCCGTTCCTGCGCGGGATAGTGGCATCGAAATCATTGAAAGCGTATTTCAAAACGCTGACACAGGATTTGTAAAGTCTTTCGCCTCCGATCAATTTGGAAGTTTCGATATCCACATGAGAACGGTGGATGGTTGCAAAACGTGGACAATGATCCTCTCAAGGAGAGGCGACCCAAAAGCCATATCGAAAGCATTTACGAACTATGGGAATAATGGATTGTGGTATTCACGCTGGCCTGATGGTACATTGATTTCCTCCTCCGACGTTGGACTGACATGGCAGCCCGCTGATCGGCCACCTCTCATCGACTCAAATGAGTATCCTGATGCGAACTACGACTATCTATCAGGGTACAACATAACAGGGGTTGGCAATTCAACAAGGATTGATTTTACTTCAGATAGGGGCGAATTTTGGGTTGAGCAAACTGTAACCCCTGAGTACCTTAAGAAACTTAGCGCTCCTTCGAGGCGGGTTGCATATGCTGTCGGAAACAACGGCCTGCTCTACAAAACCACTGATGGCGGCGGGCGCTTCGCTGCAGTTGCTGCTGAGGAGGAAGTGACGACGAAGATGAAGGCGTGGTCGAGCGGCGACGAGATCATCGTCGAGAACGCGAGCGGTGATATACGTGTGCTCGATCTTTTGGGACGCGTTGTTTGCGTAAGCGAAGGAGAGAAACTTGAGGGCTTCGCGCCTGGGGTTTATGTTGTGATGAGTGGGGATGAGAGCGTAAAAGTATTGATCGAACCTTAGACATGGCGAAGAAAGAAACGACGGCTAAGCCCGCAACCCCATAACCCTCCTCGCCGATCTCACTGGCAAAGCCAGCGACGCGAAGGCGGCGGATGGCGACCAGCCCGTCTTCGATTACATCGCAAGCGTGCCGGAGCCACAGCGCGGGATCCTCGAGAAGATCGATGCACTTGCAGAGAACACGCTGCCCGGACTCGAGCGCGGAGTCAAGTGGGGGATGGCATACTACGGAGTTGACGATGGCTGGTGTTTCAATGCCGGTGCGTTCATCGGGCACGTGAAGCTGATGTTCATTCGCGGCACCGATATCTCGCCCGAGCCGCCGCTCAAGCCGACAACGATCGGCGGGAAGTCGACGAGGCTGATCGAGATCGCAAGCATTGAGAATATCGATGAGAGGCAGGTGGCTTCCTGGATGAAGCAGGTGGCTGCGCTGCCAGGATTCGGCGCCAAGAAAAAGAAGTAAGCGATAAGGCTTGCCGGCTGAAGCCAGCGCTACATTTGGGGAGCGGGTGCTGGGGCAACGAAATCCGCCCGTAAGGCGTTATTCCGCCCGGTTTTAGCAGCGTTTTGTACGGATAACCAGATACCCCTCAGCAGCATGCCCGCAGTCAACGATAAGGGAGAGATCATCACGAATGGCTCAGCCAACGGTTTTGCCGCAAGCGGTACCGGAAACGGCCGTTTTGAGGACAGCGCGGAGTATCAGGAGGCGCTGAGAAAGTGGTCGGATAAGGCCACCACCGGCAAGACGACCGGCATGAAGTTCACCACGCTGAGCGATCATAAGCTCGACGTCATGTATAACCCCGCCGAAGCCAACACTTCGGAGTACATGCGCGACGTCAATTTCCCAGGCGAGTATCCTTATACACGAGGCATCCATCCGAACGGCTATCGCGGAAAGCTCTGGACGATGCGCCAGTTCGCTGGATTCGGTACGCCTGAGGACACGAACCAGCGATTCAAGTATTTGCTCGAGCACGGGCAGACCGGTCTTTCTACTGCGTTCGATCTGCCGACACTCATGGGCCGCGATGCCGATGACTCATGGGCAGAGGGCGAAGTCGGAATTTGCGGTGTAGCGATCTCCTCGCTCAAGGACATGGAGACGCTCTTCGACGGCATCCCGCTCGACAAGGTCTCGACCTCGATGACGATCAACTCGCCCGCAGCGATGATCTTCGCGTACTACCTTTGTGTAGCCGAGAAGCAGGGCGTCTCGTTCGACAAGCTTCGCGGTACGCTGCAGAATGACATTCTCAAGGAGTACATCGCGCAGAAGGAATTCATCTATCCACCGGAGCCATCGATGCGTATTATCACCGACATGGTGGAATACTGCACGAAGGAAGTACCGCAGTGGAATCCGATCTCGGTATCGGGCTATCATATTCGCGAAGCAGGCTCGACCGCTGCTCAAGAGCTCGCGTTCACGCTTGCCGATGGCTTCTCGTACGTCGAGCATTGCATCGAGCGCGGCATGGACGTCGACTCATTCGCTCCGCGTATCTCGTTCTTCTTCAACTCGCATATCGATTTCTTCGAAGAGATCGCGAAGATGCGTGCAGCGCGCCGCATCTGGGCTCGCCGCATGAAGGAGAAGTATGGCGCGAAGTCGGCGCGTTCACTTGCGCTTCGCTTCCATACGCAGACAGCCGGCTGCTCGCTCACTGCACAGCAGCCTGAGAATAACATCGTACGCACCGCATACGAAGCACTCGCTGGTGTGCTCGGCGGCACGCAGTCGCTGCATACGAATTCGATGGACGAGACGCTCGCTCTTCCATCAGAGAAGGCTGTAAAGATCGCGCTGCGCACGCAGCAGATCATCGCGTATGAGATCGGTGTCTCGCATGTAGTCGATCCGCTCGGTGGTTCGTACTTCGTTGAGTCTGAGACCGACCGTCTCGAGGCTGAAGCACTTGCGTACTTCGATA
>JBKJTP010000125.1:0-4807 GCA_046590195.1 Kapaibacterium sp. (SeqCode)
ACTCCGCCTTCAAAGAATAGAATGCTCATCGTATTCTATTCTTTGAAGGCTCCGCTCAGGATGACATGTAGGAAGTTTGAAGTTTTTATCTTTAGAAGCATGAAGAAATTCATCACATCACTCGCACTTATGCTCGCTATGGCGGGGAGTGCCACGGCGCAAATGAGCTCGCAGGATAGCCGCGCGTATTTCGATTTCGGCGAGCAGTTCTATAGCACGGCCAATCAATCGCCGGACAACAAGTATGTCGATATCCGCTTGAACACAGCAAGCGCGATGTTCAGCTTTGTGCGCTCGAATGCGCAGAAGGATCTCGATCGCGGTGCGTATTATGCGATTCGCGAGGTCACGATCGAGCTCAACGAGAAGGGCGTCGCGATGCCTGTCGTGACGAAGGGCTTCAAGGATACGATCTACGTCAAGAGCTATGAGCTCTCGACATCAAAGATCACGTGGCATGCGATGAATGAGCGCCTGGCGCTACCCGTACTCGATCGCACGAAAGAATACTCGATGCGCATGGAAGTGCGCGATGCAGTGCTCGGCAAGCTCGCAGCGCGTTCGATGACGCTCGAGTTCAAGCCGCGCTGGTTCGATCCACTCGCAATCGATTCAACAAAGATCGGCATTGGCGATGTGCAACTCATCGCGAATCGTAGTGGCGACGAGATCACGCTTGAGTCTCGTGGACTCAACTATCCATTCAGCCGCGCGATCACTGGCAGTTATCTTCTGGCGCTGCCTGTCGGGATGAGTCTCGATGACATCAGCGCCGAGCTCACGCTGCGCCAGCACACCAATCTGATCAATCCATCGGACACCGGCGAACGCGCGAAGATCTATCTCACGCGTGCAAACCTGCGTCCGATGACGACCTATCTGCTCACGCGCGAAGATAGCCAGATCGTCTTCAGCGCAGTCAAAGCTAATAGCGATACGCTCGGCGGTGGACAATACCAGCTTGCGATACTCGACTTCACAATTGGTGGCGAGGCGTTCGATCAGGGCGGCTATCGCGCGTACCTGAAGGTGCGGGCGAATGGCATTGAGCGCTCGAGCTCGAAGGCGATCAACTTGCGTTGGAAGAATATGCCGGTATCCCTGGACGATCCGCGCGATGCCATCGCGCCGATGATCCATATCCTGCCTGAGGAAGAGCACGCAGCGATGATGTCAGGTGATAGAGCCGCGCAGTTCAGAAAGCTCTTCGCTTATTGGAAAGCGCAGGACCCGACGCCATTCACTGCTTACAACGAGCGTCTCGCGGCGTTCTATCAGCGCGTCGATTACACGTACTTCAACTTTGCAACTGGCCGAATTCTCGATGGTGCACTGACCGATCGCGGCAAAGTATACATTCTCTACGGTCCACCGACACGGATCGAGCGCGTGCTCTTGCCAGGTGAAGCACCGACAGAGGTCTGGACCTACGATAATAACGTGAAGCGCGAGTTCAACTTCACCGACCCCAGCGCGAAAGGCGATTACAAGCTCATGGCAGTTAAGAACCTGTGACGCTTCGGGCGGTTGAGAGTTGACAACTGAGTATTAAGAAGGGGGCTGCAGCAGTTCAGCCCTTTCAGTTTGTGCAAAGGACTGTGCCTCATCAGCCGTGCAACATTTAGCCCTCACCAGTGTTGCATTTGGAAACAGGGATATCTCGTATGAAGAACTGGACGATCTCACCTATCCTCGTTGTACTCGCGGTGCTCGTAGTATCCTCGACTACACCTCGATCTGCATTTTCTGCAGATTCGACTGCGACCTTTAACGGCTTTCCTCTGAACGACTCGCGGATGATCTTTTCCGTGCCGATCGTGATCTACTATTCCAAGTCTGGGCAATCGTTTAACGGACAGGATTACGACACCTACAATTACAACGGTTGGACTACGAAGTCATGGCGGGATACAGTTACGATCGGAAAGGATGTGATCGCAAGTGTGGCAGGTGATACTCTTCAACTTGCTGGCCCTAAGAGGAGCATTATGATCATCTTCGATAAGGCACAATCGGTCATTCGATCGTTCAGTTATTATTGTTCCAATCTCGATCGTGAGATGAACATGGGACAGAACTGCGGGATCGCATTTTCAGATGTGCCAGGGTTCAGCAATGCTGAAGGCATACACCTCGGAGATGTGAGTTATGATGATTGGTTGGATCGGTCGATCGTCGCATATAGTGACCGGTTTGAGTATCGCCAGAGTCACGGAAGTTTTGACCAGGGGTACTCACAAGGCGATTCATTAGCTGGACCGATCACCCTTTCGATCACTCAATCGGCCTCTCGCGTAGCTGGAAGCGTCGAATCCGAATTTCTCGCATTTACATCGCAAGGAAGACTGCATCTGCAGTTCGATCAAGACCAGATCGTAAAGCCAGTTCGCGTTTCCGATGTCCTCGGCAGGATGCTATACATGGGAACGGCGACTGAGGACTTCAGTATAAGCATACCAACTTCTGGAATTCTACTGATACAGGTCGATCAAGAGATGCGCAAGCTGATCATACGTTAGGATCAGGAATGGAATGAACGGAGGGCTGCTGCGATACAGCCTTTTTTGTTGAGTCTGATGAGCAGACACTCATAGAACCAAATCCCCACGTCTTGCCATTGTATTAGTACCTGTTCAAACGTTCTTTACTGTTCTGTTCTTAAGGTCTTTTGCGGCCCTGATCAACGACCCCGTTTAACGACCCTGATTCTTCTCCTCGATGTCATGAGCTTCGTTGCAATGCGCAGCGAATGCATGAGTCGTTCGCAGTGACTTTCATGGAGGTATGAGGTTATGACCACCTACTGGAATTTCGTCGCTTATTCCGATCGTGTCCGCGACGTCGCGCATCACGTCAAGAGCCAGGTAACATCCGGCATAGCGCATGACCGCGCGTATTACACCAAGCTTTATACAGAACTCGTCGCCGAACTGCCAGAAGAATGGCGCAAGGCGATCGAAGCACATGGCAATGCATCCGATGGCGTAGCGCATCTCGTGCGCACCGTCGAGAAAGAGCTCCTGAAATCCGGCTCCAAGCCCGAACGCATCGAGACCTTCAGCGCGCTCCTGCGCCTCGGCCTCCTCCTCGAACGCATCGAACGGAGGATCGCGGAGACGAAGTAAACCATTTAGTCCTGAATCAAGAAAGCACCGAGCACCTCGGTGCTTTATTGGTTTAATGAATACCGAGCAACTGGACTCACCACACGCGCCATTTCGGAAGAGCGTGTCTGAAATATATTATATGCACGTTATTATGCATCTGATGTAATGACTTGGACATCGCTATGTTGTACGGGCGAGCGCAAGCAGTAGCTCCATCGTTGCTGTCATAGCACAGCAGAGCTTGCGCACGAAATGAGTCCCCACACACAACGCCTATCGCATGAGAAGCTATTCTCCCGCATTTGCACTAATGCTCTGTCTTGCCCTTATCTCCTGTAAGAGTGGGGATGATGCCAACAACAGTGATCGACAAACAGAGAAGATCGAAGGCGAAGAGATCGCCGTTCTCACCGATGCACCGAACGTCCCGCCACCGATCACGCGAAAACATGCGACGAAAGTGATCGTGCATCTCGAGGTCATCGAGCAGGTGCAGCGACTGGCTGATGGTGTTGATTATACGTTCTGGACATTCGGCGGCCACGTACCTGGCAAATTCATTCGCGTGCGCGAAGGCGATCTCGTTGAGTTCAAGCTTAGCAATCGCCCTGATTCGAAGATGCCGCACAACATCGATCTTCATGCGGTCACTGGACCTGGCGGCGGAGCAGAAGCATCGATGACTGCGCCTGGTCACGTGTCTACATTCTCATTCACTGCACTCAACCCGGGATTGTATGTCTATCACTGCGCAGCAGCGCCAGTCGGTATGCACATCGCGAACGGCATGTATGGGATGATCCTGATCGAGCCGAAGGCGGGATTGCCGAAGGTTGACAAAGAGTACTACGTGATGCAAGGCGAGTTCTACACCGCAGGCAAGTTTGGTCAGGGTGGATTGCAGCCATTCGATATGGAGAAGGCGCTTGATGAGCGTCCGCCGTATGTTGTGTTCAATGGCTCTGTCGGCTCACTCGTCAACGAAAAAGCTCTGAAGGGCAATGTTGGCGAGAAGATCCGCTTGTTCGTTGGCAATGGTGGACCGAATCTGGTCTCATCATTTCACGTGATCGGCGAGATCTTCGATGCGGTCTATACGCATGGCGGTACAGATGTCAATCAGCACAACGTGCAAACAACGCTTATCCCCGCAGGTGGCTCAGCGATCGTCGACTTCAAGCTCGAGGTACCAGGCAAATACATCCTCGTCGATCACTCGATCTTCAGAGCGATGAACAAGGGCGCGATCGGCATGCTCGAAGTTGGCGGCAACCCAGATCTCGCGATCTATTCCGGCAAGCAGAAAGACGAGGTCTATATGCTCGAAGGTAGCAACATCCAATCGATCGGCGCTACAGGAGCTCCAGAAGTGCAGACGGGCGAGCTCAGCATGATCCAGAAGTTGGAGCGCGGAAAAATCGTGTATCAGAATAGCTGCGCCGCGTGTCATCAGGGCAACGGGCAAGGTGTAGTCGGCTCATTCCCACCACTGGCGAACTCGGACTTCATCCAGAAGAATCGGGCCCAAGTTGCGGGCATTCCGATCCATGGACTCAGCGGCAAGATCATGGTCAATGGCAAAGAATACAATAGCGTGATGCCTGCGATGGGATTGAGCAACAACGATGCTGCTGCCGTGATGACCTATGTGTTGAACACGTGGGGGAATAATCTCGGCGAGGTCAAGGCATCGGATGTTG
>JBKJTP010000163.1:0-11186 GCA_046590195.1 Kapaibacterium sp. (SeqCode)
CAGCCCTCCCACAGGTGGAGGGCTGCAATTTTGGACAACAACACTGCTGAGTCGTCTTTCGGATCGACCTCAGTACGAATAGGAAAAGGATGAATCTCTCACCTGGGACAACGAAAAATGGATCGCCTCACAGCGATCCATTTTTTTTGGTTTCCTCGCCCGTGAACACGACGAACAGTTGCTCTCGTGCATAACCAGCTATGCCTCCAGCGCAGCCACCCCCGGTAGTGTCTTCCCCTCAAGAAATTCCAGGCTTGCACCGCCCCCTGTGGAGACATGCGACATCTCGTCCGCAAGTCCGAGTTGCTCGATCGCTGCGACGCTATCGCCGCCACCCACAACAGTTATTGCACCAGCGAGCGTGGCCTTAGCCAGTGCCTGAGCAACCGCTAGCGTGCCCGCTGCGAAGTTCGCCATCTCGAAGACTCCCATCGGTCCATTCCAAAGGATCGTCTTTGCCTTCTCGATCTCGCGAACGAAGGATTCGATCGACTTCGGTCCGATGTCAAGACCCATCCAGTCGCCATCGATCGCGCTAACCTCGGCAGTCTTCTTCTCTGCTTCGTTCTTGAATTCGCTTGCAAGAACTGCATCACTCGGGAGCACGATCTTCCCTCCCATTTTCTCCGATCGGGTAAGGAGATTCTTCGCGAGCTCGACTCTGTCATCTTCGACCAAGGACTTACCGACATTCAGTCCTTGCGCCTTGAGAAACGTGAACATCATACCGCCACCGATCAAGATCTTGTCTGCCTTATCGAGCAAGCTTTCGATCACATCGATCTTGCCCGAAATCTTTGCTCCGCCAATGATCGCAACAAAAGGCTTCTTCGGTGCCGTGAGCACACCGCCGAGATAGTCGAGTTCTTTCTTCATCAGACGGCCAGCTGCTTTCGTAGTGATGTGATGCGTAATGCCTTCGATCGAAGCATGCGCGCGATGCGCAGCGCCAAATGCATCATTCACGTAGATATCGCCAAGCGCTGCAAGATGCTCAGCGAACTTCGGCTCGTTCGCTTCTTCTTCAGGATGGAAACGGAGATTCTCGAGCAAGAGGATGTGTCCAGGCTGGAGATCATCTGCCAGCTGCCGCACCTCGTGCCCAATGGAATCAGGCGCCATCCTGACTTCAGTCTTCAGCAACTCGCTCAATCGTGCTGCAACGGGCTTCAGCGAATATTGCTCACTGGGCTTGCCCTTCGGACGCCCCATATGGCTTGCGATCACAACCGCTGCACCTCGCTTGATCAAAGCCTCGATCGTTGGGATCGCTGCACGAATGCGCGTATCGTCTGTGATCGTGAACGGTGCTTCCTTCGTAAGTGGGACGTTAAAATCCACACGAAGAAATACGCGGCGGCTTTGGACGTTGATGTCGTCGATGGTTTTCATTTGACGGGTCTTTGGGTCTGCGGGTCTGCGGGTCTATGGGGTTGGGTTCACAGTTGGCGAAGCATCGCTTGAAACTTTGGATCCCAGTTCTTGCGGGAGAAGCCCTGCTCAACGGTCTCTCGTGCTTTGATACTCATATTATTTCGTGCGATCTGATCTTCGAGAAGATAGAGTGCCTTCTGGCCGAGATCATCGCCATCGCTCTCGCCAAGATAGCCGTTTTCTCCGTCTCGAATGAACATTTCCGGCCCACCACAACGCGTCGAGATCACGGGCGTGCCACACGCCATAGCTTCCAGGCCTGCAATACTCAGGCCCTCCTGTTGGCTCGTGATGAGCATCGCAGTTGATTGCCGATAAATGTTGGCAAGCTCCTCATCAGTGATCGCGCTATGAAAGCGGACGTTGCCCGCGAGCGTTCGCCACTCTTCCTCACGGCGATACCATGCTGGCTCTTTCGACACAACATCGGCACTGACGTTTGGCATGATCTCACGCACATGCAGCAGCGCGCGTAAAAATAAACGAAGATCTTTGCGCGGGTCGTTGGCGCGGCCTATAAATGTGAGATAAGGCTTAACTTCAACACTTGCATCCGGCGCGAAGAGATCGGTATCCACTGGGAATGGCCATACCTCTGCCGCGATGAAAGGCTCTAGGCGTTT
This sequence comes from Kapaibacterium sp. (SeqCode), assembly GCA_046590195.1. GTDB lineage: Bacteria > Bacteroidota > Ignavibacteria > Palsa-1295 > Palsa-1295 > JBKJTP01. Next base: position 2,058 of record JBKJTP010000163.1, read on the forward strand.
AAGCGACGTAGCTGTGTCAGTGCTTACAGCAAGTATTCGCGAGGCACTACGCAGCACGCCAAGCTCCTTTGTCTTGATCGCACCGATCAATGTCTTCTCGAGCTTTGCTGGCAACGACTTCTCACGCTTTAATCTTTCCTTCCTGTCGTCTTCAACAATTGAGGATACCCAGGCGGTAAATCTCACGCCTTCCTGCGCGAGCATGAACCCAGTGTGCGCTGAGCCTGTGACCAATATGAAGCGTTCGTGCTTCTTGATCTCGCTGTGCCAGAGTTGATTTGTCGATAGTCTATTCGGCTCGAACTCAGGGAAGTTAACTCCGATCGCTACGGACTTCATACCTTCGAAGTCGTATCGCTTCATGCGGGGCTTCATCACGACCTTTCCTCGCGCCGGATTCAACAGCGATGCCGATAGACCCGGCCAACGCTTGTACGATGCGTAATGCAGCACGATTGGCTCATCACCGTTCGCGAGCACCTGATCATAGATATACCGCACCAGCCGAAGCACGCCGCCACGGTTGATCGGGTCCTGAGTAATGATCGCGATACGTTGAGGCATGCGCAAAAAAAGGAGAGCGGAGCAATGCTCCGCTCTCAGCCTTTATCTTAGTTCATTTTCGAAAGCTTGCGCATCAGATCGACGACGCGGCAGCTATAGCCCCATTCGTTGTCGTACCATCCGAGCACCTTCACCTGACGGCCCATGACCATCGTCGAGAGTGCATCGAACACGCATGAATGCGAATTGTGTATGATGTCGCTGGAGACGATAGGATCTTCAGTGTACTGAAGGATACCCTTTAGCGATCCCGATGCAGCATCTTCGAATGCAGCGTTGACCTCATCAACTGTAGTGTCCCTCTTAAGGGTGGCGACGAGATCAGTGATCGAGCCGGCTGGGATCGGGACTCGCAATGATGTACCATCAAGCTTACCCTTCAGCTCCGGGATGATGGTACCGATAGCGCGTGCAGCTCCGGTCGATGTTGGGATGATATTTATGCCGGCAGCACGTGCGCGACGAAGATCTTTGTGTGGAAGATCGAGCAACTGTTGATCGTTCGTGTATGCATGCACGGTGGTCATGAATCCTTGCTCGAGACCGAATACATCGTTGAGTACCTTCACCATCGGTGCAAGGCAATTGGTTGTGCACGACGCATTGGAAATGATCCTGTGTTCAGCCTTGATGATATTATCATTGACGCCGAGCACGACCATTGCATCGACAGTGCCCTTCTTTGGCGGGACCGTCATGATCACTTTCTTTGCACCAGCAGTGATGTGCTTCTCACATTCTTCCTGCGTCGCGAAGTGTCCCGTTGCTTCAATGACAAGTTCGGCACCAAGCTCTTTCCACTTCAGGTTGGCTGGGTCCTTCTCTGCCGTAATGCGGAGACGGTCGCCATTGACGATCAGGTCATTTCCATCGGCAGCAACTTTGCCGTGAAATTTGCCGTGGACCGAGTCGTATTTTAGCAGATGTGCAAGTGTGGCTGAATCAGTCAGATCATTGACGCCAACGAAATCGAAACCACCAAGTTCTTGTGCGCGGCGGAAGACCAAACGGCCGATTCGGCCAAAGCCATTTATACCAACTTTAATCGCCATTGCAGGAAAATTTGTAGATTAGAGATAAGTAGAATAAGATCGCTCTCCGAGCTGCTGTTCGAAGGCCAATAGAGCTGCTGTTCGAAGGCTATTACGGCACTGGACAGCAGATGTTATTGCAAATTTACGAAACTCGCACACTTCGCCCTTGACCCAGAGCAGAATTCTTGACTCTCCCCATTTTGCGGAAGAAATCGCCGCATGTTTGTGACTGAACTGTAAACGTAATGGCAACATCATCCCAGCCTCTGACCTACGCTATCGTCGGCAAAGGTCGTATGGGCACCGCACTGGCGAAAGCCCTCAAGGATTCGAAGTCGTTCAGGCTCCACAGCCAGGTGGCTGGTCGGAGCCAGAGCTTCAAGTCTCTGGCCAAGAATGGCGGGCCGGACATACTTCTTGTGGCTTGCAAGGACGCTGTCATCGAATCGACATCCAAAGCCGCCTCGCTTGGGCTTGAGAAGCTCAAGCTTATCGTCCATTTCGCCGGCTCTCGAGGCCCGAGCATCCTGCCGAAGCTTCCGAATGTGGCACGGTTGGCGCTGCATCCGATCCAGACCTTCGCCGTTGGCGATCCCGATCTCTTCCTCGGTACAAGCTTCATGGCCTCCACCCGCGACAAGTTCGCGCAGCAATTCGCGAAGGATTTTGTTCGTGAATTGGGCGGGTCGCAGATCATCGAACTCCGCGAAGAGCAGCTTCCACTCTACCACGCTATGACCGTATTTTCGTCGAATACGCTTGTCCTTACCGGAATGGCGATCGAGGAGATCACGAAGAAACTGGGGCTCAAGACTGCGGTGATGAAGAAGGCGCTCACGCCGCTCATGCGCCAGACCCTGAGGAATCTAATGAATCAGGAGGCGAGCAAGGTCCTGACCGGCCCCATCGCCCGAGGCGACGAGGCCACGATAGCCATTCATCTGAAAGCTTTGAAAACGGCCGACCCTGCCTCTCGCGATCTCTATTCGGCTTTTTTGAAGTACGCCAAGGCCAAAGGGCTTCCAGCGAGATAGCTAAGCCAGGTCAGGGGCACGGTCTTTGGTTGAGCTAAGTTTCTCTCCGGTTATACCGGTGTGAAGAGCAACAGTATCATTTTCTTACAGCCTTTTTTCGAGGCATCGTCTACTTATTTATAAGGCTACCTTAATCCTTCAGCTCAATCGTGATCCAAATGACCGAGACCCAGAAACGCACCTCCCTCGCGAATATATCTTACGATCCGCGTTATCAGCACGCAGCAGAGAATGCAGTGCATGTCTGTTTGCGCGTGCAGCCGAAGGAGCGAGTAACGCTCATCACGGATCTCGATACGAAGGAGATCGCTGCCAGCTTGTATGACGAGTTGCTCCGAGCAGATGCAGAAGTGCACGCGTTCGTCGTTGAGGATTACTCGGTCCGTCCGATGCCACACATGCCGGAGGAGATCCTTGCGGATCTCGAAATGGCAGACGTCTCGATCTACTGCATGCAGGGTCAGCACAATGAGTTGCAGACACGTAAGGAGATGATGGGTGTGATCAACCGTGTAAAGCCGCGTCATGCGCACATGGTCAACATCAATCACGAGATCATGCTTGAGGGCATGCAGGCTGATTTCCTCGCGGTCGATGCGATCTCGAAGAGTGTGATCGCGCTCGCGAAGAAGGCGAAGAAGATCATCGCAAAGTCTGGCGCAGGTACAGAGATCGAAGCCACGTTCTCACCAGAACTTAACTGGCTGAAGACTAGCGGTATCATCTCGCGTGAGAAGTGGGGCAATCTTCCAGGTGGCGAAGTGCTGACCTGTCCGGAGAATGTGAACGGTGTATATGTTGTCGATGGAGTCGTTGGCGATTATCTCTGCGCCAAGTATGGCGACCTGAAGGCTACGCCGCTCAAGATCCACATCAAGGACAGCCGCATCACGCATTGCGAATGCGACAATAAAGAATTGCTCGAGGAGTTCTTACAGTACACCCACACTGACGAGAACAGCGACCGCGTTGGCGAATTCGCGATCGGTACGAACATCGGCGTTGGGGACATCCGTGGATTGATCCTACAGGATGAGAAGATCCCGGGTATGCACATCGCGTTCGGCTACCCGTACTGCGAGCACACTGGCGCTACGTGGAAGTCGGTGACGCACATTGATGTTGTCGGCCGCGACTTCGATGTCTGGATCGACGATCTGAAGATCATGGAGCACGGGAAGTTCTTGATCGAGCCAGAAGCGATCCTAGGCTAATGGAGCTATTGTTGCGTTTCGTAGTTTAGAATCTTATGGAATTCACGATTGAATACGAACGCGAGGACGACGGCCGGTGGCTAGCTGAGATAATGGAGCTCCCGGGGGTCATAGCTTATGGCACCGATGCACAAGATGCTATTGCCCGAGCGAAGGCACTCGCCTTGCGAGTAGTTGCTGATGCATTGGAATCGCATGAGACCTCGGAATCACTCGATCATATTTCTTTTGCGAAGGGATAATGTCGCAGTGGCCTTCGACCAAGGCAAAGCAGGTGCTCGCTGCACTGCAACGCTTGGGCTGGTCAGTAAAGCGGGTTACCGGATCTCACAAAGTACTTGAGCGCCAGGGTTGGCCAAATTATACTTTCGCCTTCCACGATGGCGAAGAGATCGGGCCCAAAGTACTGTCTAGAATAGCCCGATTTACGGGACTCAAACCCGAAGACTTATAGATCTGGCCGGAACGCCTTCCCCTTTCTGCCCTGTTCATGGCCAGCTAAGCTAATAAAGGCTCAGTATGGGCCATAGGGCTTATTTCACTTGGGTACGGCAAAATCCGTCAGCCCGCATCATTAGGTATAATCATGAAGAAAGAACTCCATCCAGATTATCATACCGTGACGGTCCACTGTGCAGGCTGTAACACGGAATTCGATACCCGTTCAACGGCAAATGGCGATATGGTTCGCTTGGAAATTTGCGCGAACTGCCACCCGTTCTTTACTGGTAAGCAGAAGCTCGTAGATACCGCTGGCCGTGTTGAGCGCTTCCAGAAGAAATTCGGCAAGACCATGGCAGACCGCAAGGCCGCCAAGGAAGCTACCGCAGCTGCTTAATTCTCTTAACCGAGATGTGCTCGAAATGCCCCGCTTTGCGGGGCATTTCTGTTCTTAGCTTGTCGATGAATCTGTTGGTATACTTTTCCGTAGCGCAGAGTGCCTTGGAATTCCGTATCTTTGAAGTATGCTCCACAATCGATTCGATCAGGTAGTCCTTTTTGAGGATAATATCGCCCGAAGCCGACGCTTCCTACCGCTTACCTATACCCGTCCTGCGTCCCTGCTCAGGGTTGGTATGTATACCATGCTTGAACGCCTCTGCCTTCTTTCGGAAAAGGAGCGCGTCATTTTACATACCTCGCCACTCGTTGCTCAGGCGACAGCTGATCGCGAGGCCATTGAGGTCAACAGGCTCGATCAGCACAAGCACACCCTCTTCCTGAACGCCAGGGCCTTCCTAAATGGGCAGCTGACCGTGGCCCTCTCGAAGTATGATGAGGAAAGCGCTCTCGTCTCAGCAGACGGCAGTGAGACGTACGCAGTCTGCTATCATAAGATACCCCAGGAGCTTCACGACCAGATCACGAGCGGAGAGCCCGTCACGTATAAGCACACCGGCAAGAGCTTGACGAATCCGATCAAGTCGTTCGATTCGCTCTGGAGCATGCTCCACTTCAATGCTCAGGCGATCCACGACGATATTGAGCTGGCGAAGAGCGCGGGCAAAATGGAGACGCGCTACAACGGCGATATCCCGGGCGTGAGCTTGGCAAAGCCCGCGAATGTACACATCCATCCCACCGCCTCTATCGGACTCGGCACTGTCCTCGACGCTACCGACGGGCCGATCGTGATCGAAGAAGGCGTGCGTATTTTTCCGAACTGCACGATCATGGGGCCGTGTGTCATTGGCAAGAACTCGGTCGTCAAGATCGGCGCGAAGATCTACGAAGGCACAACGATCGGTCCGACATGCAAGGTCGGCGGCGAGATCGAGAACTCGATCGTGCTCGGTTACTCTAACAAGCAGCACGACGGCTATCTCGGACACAGTTATCTCGGGCAATGGGTGAACCTTGGCGCTGACACGAACACGAGTGATCTGAAGAACGACTACTCGAACGTGAAGGTCTTTCCTGAGAATGAGGAGATCGATACCGGTTCGCTCTTCGTCGGGCTGCTTATGGGCGATCACTCCAAGAGCGCGATCAACACGCAGTTCAACACCGGCACAGTCGTAGGCGTAAGTTCGAACATCTTTGACGCAGGCTTCCCGCCAAAGTGGATCCCAAGCTTCTCCTGGGGAGGCGCAAACGAACTTGTAAGTTATCGTGCCGACAAAGCGATTGCGGTCGCCCGCATTGTTCTTGAGCGCAGAAAGATGGAGCTACTGCCGAGCGAGGAAGAATTACTGCGCGCGCTTTCTGTGTAGCGGCGCGGTTCCCGCGCCTGGTGGCGACGAGCACAATATCTCGGTCTACCAATTACTCGAAAGTGTAGCACAAGCGTTAGCTTGTGAGAAAAAGTCTCATTCACACATGCTAACGCTTGTGCTACACTTTCCTCATCGCTTTGCGAGGATCTTTATATCCTTCACTTCTATTACCTGCTTCTCATAGCCCTTCTCTGTCACGTTGATCATTGCCTGACCAAGTTGGGTCAGCGAATTAATGAAGCCCGGCGCCACCACTTGCAGCAATGGAAACAGCCATGCAAAATACGTATAGTACGACAGCACATACTGTTGCCCTTCCGTTGCGCTCATCATCGCAGGACGAAACGCAAAGATCTGCTTGAATGGGAGCTTCATCAGGTCGTTCTCGGTCTTGCCTTTTACCCGCGCCCACATTGATCTTCCCTTCTCGCTACTATCGGTCCCGCTTCCACTTACATAAATGAATGTCATCTTAGCCTTCGGCTCTAATGCCTCCGCAAATGCGAGCGTTGTGTCATACGTGATGCGGGTGTACTCCGGCTCCTTCATGCCGATGCTGGTGACGCCCGCGCAGAAGAAGCACGCATCATATCCTTGAAGCTTCAGATCTCCTGCTGTGAGCTCCGTGAAATCAGGTACGATATACTCGCGGAGCTTTGCATGCGTGCGGCCGATCGGCTTTCTGCTAACGCTTAGCACTTCGGCAACGCGGGCGTCATTCAGGCACTCGAGCAGAACGCCTTCGCCAACCATGCCTGTCGTACCTGTGATGATGACTTTCATTTGGTATTAAGTGTAGCGCGAGCTTCATCTTGCGCACCATGATACGTAGAAAGACGGGCGCTTAGTAGTTTAGCGCTAGGTTGGCAAATGCATCCGGAGGCTGTTAAATACATTCTGGTATACTACGCAGTGGATCTCATGAACGCACTCCGCTGCACAAGCTGAAGCTCGTGCTAGACTTAGTCAATCGTCAACTCATCGAGCACCACGGTATCTAGTTGCTCAAGTACTTCTTTGACTTTGCGGCGAGATTCCGGGCGCATCTTGACCAGTGGCAGGCGATAGTGCTCTTTGATGATGCCCATCATTGCGAGCGCTGATTTTACGGGCTGCGGGTTCGTCTCGACGAACATCACCTTCATCAGGTCGAAGAGTTCATAGTGGATCGCCTTCGCTTCTTCGTAGTGTCCCTGCAATGCAAAACGTACCATGCGCGCGAACTCGCCAGGCACAACGTTCGACGTTACACTGATCACGCCACTCGCACCGACAGCAATAAGCGGCAGCGTCAGGTTATCTTCGCCTGAGAGCAGGCAAAAGTTATTCGGTGCATGATGGATGATCTGCATGCACTGCGCCATGTCGGCGCTCGCTTCCTTGATCGCAGCGATGTTCGGGATCTCCGCGCAGCGGAGCGTCGTCTCGGCAGTCATGTTCGAACCAGTGCGGCCCGGGACGTTATACATCACGACAGGCAATCCCACATCAGCAACTTGACGGAAATGCTCGAAGAGTCCCTCAGGCGTCGGCTTGTTGTAGTAAGGCGTTGTGACGAGCACAGCATCTGCGCCGAGTTTTTTCGCTTCACGCGAGTTCTCGACCGTTGACCTGGTGTCGTTCGTGCCGGTGCCTGCAATGACGAACGCACGTCCTTCAACATACTCGACCACGGTGCGAAGGATCTTCGTGCGCTCTTCATCGGAGATCGTTGGGTTCTCGCCTGTCGAGCCGAGCGGGATCAGCATCTCCACACCGCCCGCAAGCTGCAACTCGATCAATCGCTTGAACGAATCGTAATCGACTTCACCCGATGCAGTGAATGGTGTTGCGAGTGCTGTACCTGTACCCTTGATGAGCTTTGCCATGATGACTTGTTGACCAATAAAACTTTCCTATCGTGGCACGGGCATCCTGCCCGTGACCCTTAAACTCAAATAGACGCCTGTCATTGCGAGGAGAACCGAGCGCCTCAGCGCGAGGGCGACGAAGCAATCTGCTTTAGTATTCCGTGCTCTTGTAAACAACGAACATTCTTCCCCGCGCGACCAACCCCCTCCGCCCTTCGGACACCTCCCCCTCTTCGAGGTGGAGGATCACTTGAATTGGGTTGCTAATCTCAAGTTGTCATCCTGAGCGAGCTTTAGCGAGTCGAAGGATGAGACTCCCCAAATTCAGAATTCAGAACTCAAAACTCAGAATTCCAAATCACCTTCTCATCTCCAAAATATCATGTATGTGTTCTTCGAACCGATAGAACCCTTCGCGCTTGCTGATCCACTCGGCGGCGCGGACTGCGCCCATTGCGAAACCACGGCGTGAGTTCGCGCGGTGCGTGAGTTCGATCGTGTCTTCTTCCGACTCAAACCCGACAGTATGTGTGCCAGTGATCGAACCAGCGCGGATCGAACTGATGTGCAACGTGTCCGATGGGATAGCGCTTCCTTGCTCTAGCTCTGATGACGTTCGCGATTTCGATTTCAGCCCTGCCAGTACTGCTTCGCTTACACGCAGCGCCGTGCCGCTCGGGAAATCCTTCTTCATTTTGTGGTGCGCTTCGAGGATGTACGCATCATATCCAGCGGCCGAAACCGCGCGCGAAGCTTGCCTGACGATCTCGAGAAAGAGATTCACGCCGACCGAGAAATTCGAACCGATCACGCAGCCGATCTTCGACTCTTCCAGCAGCCCCTTCACTTTCGGGAGATCCTGCTCCCAGCCGGTTGTGCCGATGACGATCGGCACCTTGGCTTTGCCGCAAACACGCACGTTCGGAAGCACGGCATGCGGCTCTGTGAAGTCGATCGCAACGTCCGCGTTCGCCTCTTTTAACGTCTCGGGCGAGAGCATCCTATCGGCGTCGAACACGCCCGTGATCTCATGGCCGAGCGACTTTGCCGCCGCCTCGACCTCCCTGCCCATCTTTCCGTACCCGATCAGTGCTATTCTCATTCGCTAATTTTCGCTCAATTCACCTATCTCATGCAAAAATACGACTCTATCCGAGACTGGTTTCCAGTTGCGGGGTTATCTTTGTGATGTAACCAAAGCGATATGAAGCAATCTC
>JBKJTP010000214.1:0-3018 GCA_046590195.1 Kapaibacterium sp. (SeqCode)
AATCTCTTTCTTCCGTATCTGCTGATACTCGGCGCGACCTTCGCCTACTTCATGCCATTCGAGCACGCGGCAATGCACACGCTCATGCTCGGACTCACGGCGATGCTGATCTTCGAAGTGTATCTGCTCATCACACCGAAGCTCCCCTTCAGCGAGCAACGCAAGCAGCAGCGCGGCGCGCTCACCTCGATCGTCTATATGCTCTTCGTCGCGCTCATCCCCGGAGCGATCCTGACACTCATCATCCATCTCGCCTACGGCAGCACCCGAACCTTCTGGCAGTATGCGGCACTCGTCGCAACGATCGCGCTAGCAGCACATGTGTTCGTTCGCCGCAGATTGGCCGTGAAACTGGAGCAGCAGGAATATACGGCGTAGGTGCTAGAGGCTAGGGGCTGGAGGCTGGAGGCTCCATGCCGTCATTTCGAGCGGAGTGAGGATTCATGAGGCGCTAGCCGAAATGAATCCGAACGAAGTCGAGAAATCCCCTAAGGTCGAGCAGCAATTCACACGCACGCTATGGTCCAGGGTCTCCTTGCCGTCATTTCGAGCGCTAGCGAGAAATCTGCCAGGGTCGAGCACAAATTTACACACACACGAACCCCAGACTCCACCCCCCCCTCGCGCGCTCCGCGCAACCCGTAACTCCTTATTTTTCAACGACCCACTTCACAAGCTCCAATTCACACACACACACCGCTCCCCATCGTAGGGCCACTCGGCAGAGTGGCCAAATGCGGCCTGCGAAGGTCGGGAATACCGGGGATACAATGCGGGAAACGCCATTGAGACATTCGTCTCACGCACCAGTCTCCTCAAAAACCGGAAGGTCTCGTCCCGCTTTTCGGCCACTCTGCCGAGTGGCCCTACGGGTTTGTGCAAATATACGAAATTTTAAGGCGAAAGTCAATACTTTTCACAGCATAATTATCCACAATTTGTCCTCAAGCTCTATTCGGCAATTAGCTTTATTGTGCGTGTCTGCCCGCCCATCTTGAGGAGGCCGAAGATCATTTGCCCTCCGAGAGCCGCTCTTTCGATCGCGAAGCCTTGATCTACCCGCACAAACGGTATCGAGATCGCTCTGCCCAGCAAATCCCTAAAGGATAGCTCCGCACCCACCTCGGCCGGGATCACGATCCGTTCGCCGTCTATGATCATTCCTTCAGCCTTGTGCTCGCGCTGGACGCTTGCCTGTGGTGGAAGCACAGCGTAGGCAGCGGTAACCGGCTTTTCTGTCCTGAAGATGCCTGCTCCATTCGTGCCGACGTAGAGATGACCATCGGGCGCGACGTAGAGAAAAGTAGCAGCAAAGCCCGGTGGCAATCCTTCGTTAAATGTACTCCAGGTCGATCCACCGTCAGTCGAAGTATACGCACCCTCATTCGAACCGGCGAATGCGATCCCACGTGGAGTTATTGCTACAGTCCAAACGGTATCGGGTAGCACCGCGCCTTTCGGAGCGCTCCACATTTTCCTATCTCTTGAATAGAACAATCCTTCGTCGAACGTAGCGGCAAGCCAGACCTCACCTACGCTATCAGATTCAATAACCGTGAAGCGAATGCTCTTTCTTGGAAAGGCTCGTTCTTGAGTAGAAAAATGATCGTCACTCCAATAAACATCCGAATACGAAGCGGCAGCCATCCTGCCTGTAGAATCGCTCGCCAGCCCGCTTGATGCATAGCCGATCTCCCGCATCCTTCTGAGCCAAGTTTCTCCGCCATTATCAGAAATGAACAATCCGTTATAGTTGGAAGGGCTATCGTCGGTCAATAATAAGTAGAGTGTGTCGCGTAGCTGAGTAAGTGCTGGATACATACCTCCGCCCGACTTCTCACCCGCGAGCACCACATTCCAGGTCTTCCCGTCATCAGCGGATCTGACGACTACTGAAGGCCGACCTGCAATTATCGTATTTGTCCCGATGGCCTTGACAAAAGTCCATGCAGAGGTTCCGTCAGAATACTCGCTACTCCACGAACCCCCGGCCTTGCGAGCAAATAATCCTTCGAGAAAGCTGGAAGTGTGTATCGTATTGTTTTCGGAGATGGCGATCCCCGTAACAATCTGCCCATAAGGCCCATCGAGCGATTGCCAGTTTTGAGACGAAGAAACCGATGGGAGCAGAAAGGCAAGAAGGAATAACAGTTTGCGCATAAAGATCGGTATAAGACAACAGCTTGAATAACTGAGGTCAGCATCGATTGTTACACGCTGCCGAGTGATTATCCAGGGCTGACGCCCTTCACTAAACATCTGTCGCCCTGCGGGCTGCGGATTGTTAAACTCGAAGCGCTGGCCTCAGCTCCCGCTTCTTCTCGCTCGCATCTACCCACGTCGCAAGCGTAATATCGCCCGTGACATTCACGACAGTGCGTGACATATCGAGCAGGCGATCGACGCCCAAGATGATGCCGATGCCTTCGGCGGGGACGCCGATGGTTTGAAGGACCATCACGACGAGCGGCAATGATCCGCCGGGAACACCTGCAGTACCAATACCCGCGATGAGCGAGAGGAGCACTACAATGATCTGCTCGCCCATGCCGAGATCGATGCCGTAGAACTGCGCGAGGAAGAGGACGGTAACGCCTTCGTAGAGCGCAGTGCCGTTCTGATTTGCAGTCGAGCCAACCGTTAAGACGAAGTTCGAGATCTCAGGATCGACGCCAAGCTTCTCCTTCGTCACGCGCAACGCTGTTGGCAGCGTGACGTTCGATGACGATGTCGAGAATGCCGTCAGCATCACCTCACGAATCGAGCGGAAGAATTCGATCGGGTTGCGCTTCGCCGCGTAATAGACCAAGATGCCATACGACACGAACTGATGGATCGCGAGCGCTGCGATGTCGACAAGCACGTATTGCGCGAGCGTCCCGAGTATCGTGAAGCCGAGCTGTGAGGTAGCTGAGAACATTAGCGCTGCCACGCCATACGGCGCGAGCTTCATCGCAAAGTCGATGATCTTCATCACCACGTCGTAGAGCCCCTGAATTGCCCCGAGCAGCGGCGCAG
>JBKJTP010000209.1:0-8868 GCA_046590195.1 Kapaibacterium sp. (SeqCode)
CTGATGTAGATCGCCAGCGGAAGCCAGATACGCAGAGGGGCTCACATGGCTTTCGGTGGCGCGCTACGACCTGATAGATAGCTTACGTAGCGAGTGCCTCTTACTAACTCCGCTGCACAAGCTAAAGCATGTGCTACACTTTACATTTACGTGTAAGATTGAGAAGAATAGTCCACATCTCCGACGTACACTTTGGCAAGATCAACCATGAGCAGCTTCAGCCGCTGACGAAGTTGATCCATGAACTCGCGCCTTCGGTCACCGTCGTCTCCGGAGATCTTACGCAGCGTGCTCGCTCATGGGAATACGCGGCTGCGCGCAAGTTTCTCGATGGATTGCCCAAGCCGCAGATCGTCATACCCGGCAATCATGATGTGCCGCTGTATAATCTCTTCGCGCGTGCGCTCTTCCCGCTCACCAACTATAAGAAGTTTATCTCGCAGGATCTCGAACCGTTCTATCAGGATAACGAGATCGTTGTTCAAGGCGTGAATACTGCGCGATCGCTGACATTCAAGAACGGCCGCATCAACGGACGTCAGATCAAGATGATCACCGATCGATTCTCGAAAGCACACAAGGATGCAGTAAAGGTGGTCGTCACGCATCATCCGCTCGATGCGCCAGCAGGCTTCGATGAGAAGCAATTGCTCCGTCATGCAACTGCCGCGATCGAAGAGCTCTCGAAATGCGGTGCCGATCTTTTTCTTGCCGGACATCTCCATCTCGGGCACATCGGCAACACGATCAACCGGTACCAGCTTAAAGAGAGCGAAAAGGAATACGCTGCGCTGATCGTCTCGGCCGGCACGGCAACATCATCGCGCTTACGCGGCGAGACCAATAGCTTTAACGTCATCGAGGTTGAGCCATCGACAACGACGCGCAAAGCCAGCGCTATCGTACAGCGCTTCGGCTGGGATCCGGATCAGAATACCTACGTCTCGATCATGGAAGAGCACTATGTGCACGCGGAGTCGGGCGACAAGAAGTACGTCGGCTGGCACCAGCCCGGCATGGCCGAAGGCGCAACCGAAAGCTCCACCGCCGATGTGCCGCCTGAAGAGCAGGATAAAGGCGCCGCGATCGTTGAGGACGCATAAAACGTGGCGCTGGCTGTGTAGCGCTGGCTTCAGCCGGCAGGCCATGGATCATCATAAACGCCTGTCATTGCGAGGAGGCATTCATCGCCAGAGCGATGAAGCCGACGAAGCAATCTCCTTCAATCTTTCGCGCGCTTGTCAAAAGGCTGGCCTACGCGTATAGTCATGGGTTGCCGGCTGAAGCCAGCGCTACATTCTGCCAGCGCAACGTGAACGCCTGTGGATAACTTGTGAAAAGCTGAAAGTTGAAAAGTATTGACTTTCGACTTTTATTTTCGTATATTTGCACAGAATTATCCGTGCACTTGACATTTAAGCGATAATCCCCCTTCCCTCGCGTCCTGCGAGCTGCCAATCAAACGGCAATTTTCTCCGATCAGCCTCAACTGTAACCCACCCCCGGTCATGGCAACGCCATGACCCTACACCTCATATACCCCTATGGAGCTCAAATTCACTCGTGCCTCACATCTCCTCGCAGACGCCTTCCCACCGAATCCGCCATCTCTGTTGTGGCAGCATCCGAAACTCGATCTGAAGATCAGAGCCAGTGCGATCCATCTTATCTGCTCGACCGACTCGAAGCACAGCCTCAGGCACTCGGTAATGCTTGCTGGCGAGCTCGCACTTCGCAAGAAAGCGATGTCGCCAGTGCGCGGCATCAACCCGTTCACCGGCATCAACGAAAGCGAGGAATACGACAGGTTCTGGTTTGAGAACTCGAAGAACATGAACGTGCTCTACATCAACTCGCTGACGAGTGAGGACCAGGTTGAAGAGGCGCTTGTACAAACGATGCCGGGTATGGACAAATGGATCTGGGTGGACCGCGACAAAGGCGGCGAATTCCCTTATCGCGATCTCGGAATACATATCCTCAGCATTCGCAGCGGCAGCATCATGAAGAAAGAAGCGAGCACAGAGCTGAAGGATTATGTCCGGCAGAACAAGATCGACGTCATCATCGTCAACTCGTTCGAGTTCGCATGCCGCACGCAACGCGAGAAGGACGACATGGTCGATCTGCTCAAGTTCTTCCGCGATGAATATTGTACTGGCATCATTATCTACACGCACGAATCCGAGAAGCGCTTTAGATCCGGATCGCGCCGCGGACCGATGGGCGCGCTATCGATCCTCGCCGGTTGGGTCAGCACGATCGAAGAAATGGCACCTGAGCTCCTCGTCCCAGGTGTGTGTGAATCAGAGCCGGACGAAACCTACATCGGCTATGAAGGCAAAGTGAACACCTACCGCGCACCTGACGAAGTCGTCGTGATGTTGCACGACGCGCCTGAATCAATGATGCCGCGCGAGCATGTTCGCCAGGATGGGACGCTAACGAAAGAGCGGTTTGAGATGATCTATAATGTGGGGTCGGCTACAGTGACGAAGTAGGTGTGTGTAAATTCAAACCACCTTCACCTTCCCCGCTGCTCTCATCGCTCTCGCCCTGACCTCATCGATCTCATCCTCGATCACTTCATCTGAGTCGAGCCTCGTCCACGCAAGTGCAACGCCCATGCGGCGGTATTGGCGAGTGATGGGCTTGCCGAAGATGCGAATGTCGGTGTCGGCTTCTGATATTGCGGATTCAACGCCTGTGTAATGAGGCTTGATGTTATCTGCTTCAGCAAGAATGACGGCGGATGCAGCAACGCGCTCTAATTGCAAATTCGGAATCGGCAGGCCAAGGATCGCACGTGCGTGTAACTCGAACTCAGAGAATGTTTGCGAGCCTGCGAGCGTGACCATGCCTGTGTCATGCGGACGCGGCGAGAGCTCCGAGAAATAGACTCCGTCATCGGCGAGAAAGAACTCCACGCCCCAGATGCCGTAGCCGGTGAGCGCTTCTGTCACAGCCTTAGCCATTTGTTGCGCTTCGATAAGGTGTGTTTTTGCGATCAACGCCGGTTGCCAGCTTTCCATGTAGTCGCCGCGCTCCTGACGGTGTCCGATGGGCGGCGCAAAGAGCGTCTCGCCGCTCTGTTGCGTGACGGTGAGCAGCGTGATCTCGGAATGGAAAGAGATGAATTCTTCGACGATCACCTCCGCGATGTGTGCGCGCCCTTTCGTCACTGCCGTTTCCCACGCCTTCACCACATCGGCCTCGGTCTTGATGACCGATTGCCCCTTGCCTGAAGACGACATCAGTGGCTTCACTACGCATGGTATCCCGATCTTCGCAACGGCGTGTGTAAATTCGGTAAGCGTTGTTGCGTATTCGAAATCAGCAGTGCGGAGTCCAAGCTCTTTCGCGGCAAGATCGCGGATCGCCTTGCGATTCATAGTGAAGTTTGCAGCACGTGCAGAAGGGATCACCTGTATCCCCTGCTTCTCGTAATCATAGAAGCGCTCGGTCTTGATCGCCTCGATCTCCGGGATGATGATGTCGGGCTTGTGCTTCGCGACGACGCGATCGAGCTCATCGCCATTGAGCATATCGATCACCTCGCGCGCATCCGCCACTTGCATCGCGGGTGCATCATCGTAGCTATCGCATGCAATGACGTAATGCCCGAGCCGCTTAAGCGAGATCGTGAGTTCTTTGCCAAGTTCACCAGAGCCGAGAAGGAGGAGTTTTTTCACAACCGGGAATATTAGTAAATAGAGTATCGTCGTCAGCAACCGCTCTACCAAACATGTCACCCCGAGCGGAGGGCGAAGCGAAGCGAGCCCGGAGTCGAGGGGCCTCTCGGCGGAGAGAATGCTGCCATGTGCATAAGCGCTTTCAGCCTAGAGATTTCGAGACAAGAATCACGCTGGCTTCGAAAAAGATTTGCTCGGCCGAGAGGTCCCTCGACTCCGCGTCGTGGCTAAAGCCACTTCCGCGTCGCTCGGGATGACACGTTTGGAAAAGCAGTGCCTCACCTCAAATTTACGACGCTTTGTCCCAATGTTTTCGGCGCGCAAATGGGCGTGTGTAAATTGGGGAGAGATTCCGGCCCATAAGCGGTTCGTTGCTGAGCTACGGATAGAGGCTAGAGGCTAGAGGCTAGAGGCTAGAGGTCAGAGTCTATCCGATTGTTAAACGCTATACGCTACACGCTATACGCTCCGTTATGAGATCAATTTTCCTATTGCTTGCATCCGCCATTGTGATCAACGTTACTGCCCCTGGCGCACACGCCCAGACGATCAACTACCCAAAAACCCAAAAGGTCGACCAGGTCGATACCTATTTCGGTACCCGGGTCTCCGACCCCTACCGCTGGCTCGAGAACGATGACTCGGCAAACACGGAGGAGTGGGTTGCAGCACAGAACAAAGTGACCTTCGATTATCTCGCGAAGATCCCGTTCCGAAATCAGATCCGCGAGCGCTTGGAGAAGATCTGGAATTACCCAAAGTACACGCAGCCTTTCAAGGTCGGTGAGAAGTACTTCTTCCATAAAAATGACGGGCTACAGAATCAGAGCGTCATGTATGTGCAGACCGGACTTAACGGCACGCCTAAGGTCTATCTCGATCCGAACAAGCTTTCAGCCGATGGCACCGTAGCGCTCGGCAGCATCGTACCTTCGCATGACGATAAGTACATCGCGTACGATATCTCGCGCTCCGGCTCAGACTGGAAAGAGATCTACGTGATGGATGTCGAAGGCAATCAGCTGAAGGATCAGGTCAAGTGGGCGAAGTTCACAAGCATCGCGTGGTGGAAGGAAGGCTTCTTCTATAGCGGCTATGATGCGCCGACCGAAGCGGAGTTCACTGCGAAGAACGAGAATCACAAAGTATTCTATCATCGCTTGGGCACATCGCAAGCAGAAGACATCCTGATCTATCAGGATACTGCAAACAAAACGCGCTTGCATTACGTCGGCACCACGCAAGACGATCGCTTCCTTACACTCTATATCTCGCAGGGCTCTGAGAAGGGCAACCTGATGCTGATCAAGGATCTCACAAAGCCAGGCGAAGACTTCAAGATCGTGCAGGCCAAGTTCGGCAATCAGTTCTACGCTATTGAAGTGATTGGCGAAAAGCTCTATGCATTCACGAACGTCGATGCGCCTCGCGGCCGCATCGTCGAACTGAATACGAACAATCTCGATGCACCGTGGAAAGACGTCATTCCTCAGAAGAGTGAAGTCTTAGAGAACACTACACTCGTTGGCGGCAAGCTCTTCCTGACGTACATGAAGGACGCGAACCACAAGTCGTATGTGTACAATCTCGATGGATCGTTATATGACGAGGTCCCATTGCCGGCGCTCGGCTCCGTCAATGGCTTCGATGGCAACATCAGAGACAACTCGACATTCTTCACATTTACATCATTCACCTATCCAACAACGATCTATCATTACGACATTGCAACGAAGAAATCAACGCTCTTTCGCAAGTCGGAGATCGACGTTGCAATGGATAATTATGTGACGAAGCAGATCTTTGTGACATCGAAGGATGGCGCAAAGGTACCGATGTTCGTCGTACATAAGAAGGGCCTCAAGATGGATGGCACTGCGCCGACGTTGCTCTATGGCTACGGCGGATTCAATGCGAGCCTTACTCCATCATTCTCGACATCGCGCATGATCTTGCTCGAACAGGGCGGCGTGTATGTGTTGACGAATCTCCGCGGCGGCGGTGAGTATGGCGAGGACTGGCATGAAGCGGGCATGGGACTCAAGAAGCAGAACGTCTTCAACGATTTCATCGCTTGCGCTGAGTATCTGATCAAGGAGAAGTACACAAACTCGAATCGTCTTGCACTTTCAGGCGGATCGAATGGCGGTCTGCTCGTTGGCGCAGTTGCGAATCAGCGTCCGGATCTCGCAAAGGTTGCAATGCCAGCGGTTGGTGTAATGGATATGCTTCGCTATCACAAGTTCACGATCGGCTGGTCGTGGTCGAAAGAATACGGCACGAGTGATGACTCGACGAGCTTCCACAACCTGATCAAGTATTCACCGCTGCACACGATCACGCAGGGTGTAAATTATCCTGCGACGCTTATCACAACTGCCGATCACGATGACCGCGTTGTTCCGGCGCATAGCTTCAAGTACGCAGCAGCGCTGCAAGAAGCACAGAGCCAGGTAAAGAACGGCAATCCGGTGTTGATCCGCGTTGATGTAAAGGCAGGCCACGGCGCTGGCAAGCCAATGTCGAAGATCATCGACGAGATCTCGGACACGTACTCGTTCATGTTCCACAACATGAACTTCACGCCGAAGTATTAAGCATGTATTGATGTTCGGGTCGCGCATCAGTGTGGCCCGATCTTTCAATGCTGGACGACAAACCGTACGCTCTTCTCTTCTCCGCTTCCACTGATCCTAAGGATGTAAACGCCGTTAGCCAGCGTCGATACACCGAGCGCATCAGCCTCCCCTCCCGCTGACATCACTTCCCTCCCCAACAGATCCAGCACGCTAAGCTTTATACTGGATGCGTCGATCTTGACGTATAAGATTTTATCTGCTGGCAGCGGATACAACTGAATGTCAGATATTATCTCACGTGAGGCAACGGATTGCGTCTCCTCTCCATCACCAAGATAGGTGCTATACTTCAAGATCGTATCGAGATCGGCACCGATATCCTTGCCATCTGTACCGGCATTTTTGTAAGGGCTTCCTGGGAGCAAGCGATAATTTGCGGCGGCCGAATCTGTGATCCCAGCGGCAGTAGGATTTGAAGGGAAAAAATTACCACTCGGATATCCAGTAGCGTTTGCGCGAATGATCGCGTTGTGCGTTATCTCCCAGTTCTCAGTGAAGTACGTTGCAAGGGTTGTGAGCGCAGTCCCCGTGCCACTTCCAATAAACCCGTAGACTCCTTTGGAGACAAGATTATTCTTAAAGGAGAAATGATCTGTGCGAGGCGATCCATCCGAGACCACGAACGCGACGATCGTCATACCGGTATTGTGATCAAATGTGACATCGGTTGGTCCGTTCAGAACCTGGAATAGGCGGCCATCGCTGCCTTGACCGATCCTTGCAAGGGTCAGCACGTTATTCTGAATGAGAATGCGTGATGTGCGTTGGCTGACGTTCGGCGCATCGAAGCCAGACATGTTGATGCCCTGCGCAATGTTGACAAAGGTGTTATGCCTGATCGTAATATCCTGCACCACCGACCAGGGTGCCGTCCCATTCTGATTGCGAGGTGTCAACAACAATGAGAAGCCGCTTTGAGCATTCGGCCAGTTGTTCTCGAAACGGTTACCTTCGACCAATACCCTTTGCGCATTCTTGAACTCCAACAGATTCTTGATATCCCATTCCTCTTGCATCCAGGAGAGCGGCTTGAAGAAGTGATTGCAGCGCATCTCGATATCAGACGGTACCGCATTCGGTATGGCTGGATCAGCACCGCCAAAGATCACATTCTCACCAGCGCCTTCGAGGAAGTTGTTCACGATCTTGATAGGTCCTGTGCCGCTATATCCTGCCAGCGCCTGACTATCGGCACCATCCTCCTTACAATCGGATACGTGGCAATCGATCACAGAAAGTGCAGCACCATTCAGTAGTACCCCGCGCCTGCTTCCAGCCAGAGGATCCCCATGGATGTAGCAGCGATCGAGCGTGATATTGTGCGGCTGCGTTGCTTCAGTCTTCTCTCCGCCACCGATCACGACAACGTTGTAAACGAAGTTATCCTTGACCGGGCAGAACTCGATACCAACGAAGCGATAGTGATGTGCCCCATTCGTTGCGTTCACAGCTCCACCGCTATTCGCCTTGACGACGATCTTGGGCATATTGACAGCATCGTCCTTACTCACCCGAGTATTCGGAGCAGGAAGTCTATCATAGCTAGAAGTGACAATATAGATCCAGCCACTACCTGCCGTCTTCTTCGGCAGAGTGAACGGACCAACATAAGTAGCGCCAGCCTTCAGCTCAATGACATCACCGAGTTTCGCTGCATTCAGTGCTGCCTGAAATTCAGCGGTGGTGTTTGCTATGTGGCGCTCTCCTGATGGCAACTGAAAGCGCGTATCAATGTACGTTCGAGGGAGTTCTGGCAGCTGTGTAGCATGGAGTCCACTCGTGATAAAGAGGAGGGCAAAGGCAAATGTGGCGACTAAGTGCTTCATAGGTCTATCTCTGGTGGGACACAACAACAGAGATAGAACACTGGCCGCGTCATCGAGTTACAGTTCAGCCAGAACGCAAAATGGCCGCGGCTTTTGTGCCACGACCATTTACGTCAGTATCCAGAGGGGACACAGCCCGCATTTCGGTCACCCTGCCGGATGGCTCTACGGTTAATTCTTTGAGTGTCCGTTGCCGTTCGAATGTCCGTTGGATTTGTGTGCCAGCGTTAGCGTGGCGCTCGAGCTCACGATCTCCTTCTCTTGCAATGCCTTGCGGATCGTGCGCGAATCTTCCTTCGTGCCGTTGATCTTGTTGAAGACGGTCAGAGCCTGCGCCACGACCTGATCCATGTTGTAGTACTTGTAGGTTGCGAGACGGCCGACGAAGTGAACTCCAGGCGTTGAATCAGCAAGCGCCTTGTACTTCTTGTACAGCGCTGCGTTCTCCGGCTTCGGGATCGGATAGTATGGATCGCCCTCTGCACGCGGGAATTCGTACACGACCGAGGTCTTCTTGTGCTCCTGGCCTGTCAGGTACTTGAACTCCGTGATACGAGTATAAAGATGCTCGTTCGGATAATTGACAACCGGCGCCTTCTGGAAGACTTCTGTATTGTGTGTCTCGTGTTTGAATTCTAGCGAGCGGTAAGGAAGCTTCCCATAAATGTAGTCGAAGTATTCGTCGACTGGTCCAGAGAAGATGATCTCCTG
>JBKJTP010000314.1:0-6052 GCA_046590195.1 Kapaibacterium sp. (SeqCode)
CCATGGAGTTCCTGTACGACCAGGACGGTTCGTTCTACTTCATGGAGATGAACACGCGTATCCAGGTGGAGCACTGCGTGACAGAGCAAGTCATCGGTATGGACCTGATCAAGCAGCAGATCCATGTTGCAGCGGGTGGAAAGATCTCGAAGAAGGCCCCGAAGCCGCAAGGCCACGCGATCGAAGTTCGCATCAATGCCGAGGATCCAGAGCGCGATTTCCGTCCTTCGCCGGGCAAGATCACGAGCTACCACGCACCGGGCGGATATGGCGTCCGTATGGACAGCCATGTCTATGATGGCTATTCGATCCCACCGTATTACGACTCAATGGTCGGCAAGCTGATCGTCACAGGTGCAGACCGCAACGAAGCGATCGAGCGTATGCGCGGCGCGCTGGATGAGATCACGATCGAGGGCATCAAGACGACGATCCCATTCCACAAGATGCTCATGCGCAACGAGCAGTTCATCGCTGGCGACTTCGATACGCATTTCCTCGATACCTTCGACTGGAAATCTGCAATGGCTAAGCACTAATCTGCGACCTCTAAACACTAATCTGCGACCTCTAAGCACTAATTGCTTAGTGACAGGTGTTTACTGCGCTTCACTTTGAGCGCTCAACGATTTTCTCATATTAACGAGACATGAATTTCCCATCCGAACTCAAGTACACCAAGGAGCACGAGTGGCTTCGCGTTGAAGGCAATGTTGGCACCGTTGGCGTTACTGACTATGCGCAAGGTGAACTCGGCGACGTGATCTTCATCGATATCAAGCCAGGTCAGAGCGTCAGCGCAGGCGATACCTTCGGTTCGATCGAAGCGGTAAAGACCGTCAGCGATCTCTACGCACCTGTCTCCGGCACGATCACCGAAGTCAATCCAGCACTCAACGACAATCCAGCGCTCGTCAACACCGATCCTTACGGTGACGGTTGGTTGGTGAAGTTTGAGATCAGTGGTGAAGGCAGCGAGTTGCTTGAGGTTGGCGATTACAAGTCGTTGATCGGGCAGTAAAGGATAGCTCCCGTCCTTTTCGAAAGTTCTGCAATTGAATACCGAAGACTCGCTCGCCGAGCCTTCGTTATTTTTTTTTTGCACTATGGCGCATTCAGGCGATACCATCCTCATTCTCGATTTCGGCTCGCAGTACACGCAGCTTATCGCTCGCCGTGTTCGTGAGCTTGGCGTCTATGCAGAGCTCCTCCCCGGTAACGCACCGTTCGAAGAGATCGAGAAGCACAACCCGACCGCAATCATCTTCTCCGGCGGACCGATGTCTGTCTATGCCGAAGGCGCACCGCTTCCCGATAAGCGCGTATTCGATATGCAAAAGCCGATCCTTGGCATCTGCTACGGGTTGCAGGTTTTCGCACACATGATGGGTGGCGTAGTCGATAAGAGTGCGAAGCGCGAGTATGGCCGCGCCGAGATCGTCTTCGATGATCCAGGCAGCAAGCTTTTGCAGGATATTCCGGCACGCTCGAATGTCTGGATGTCGCATGGCGATTCACTGAAGCAGATTCCTGAAGGCTTCAAAGTCATCGCGCACACGAACAACGCGCCGATCTGCGCACTCGCCAATGAAGAGCGCAACTGGTATGCAGTGCAATTCCACCCGGAAGTAGTTCACACCGAGAACGGCAAGCAGATCCTCTCGAATTTCATCTTCGAGATCGCACATGCGAAGGCCAACTGGTCGCCAGCAGATTTCATCGAAGCCACGATCAGAGAGATCCGCGAGCGAGTAGGGGATAAGACCGTTATCTGCGCACTCTCTGGTGGTGTCGATTCATCTGTCGCTGCAGTGCTCGTACACAAAGCGATCGGCGACCAGCTCAAGTGCATTCACGTCGACAACGGCCTGATGCGCAAGAACGAGAGTGCCGAAGTGCTGCATACATACCGCGATCACTTCGGGATGCAGATCGACTTCAACGATGCGAGTGAGATGTTCCTCGAACGTCTCGCAGGCGTTACCGATCCAGAACAGAAGCGCAAGATCATCGGCAAAGCATTCATCGATGTGCTGGCTGAAGAGGCTGTGAAGTTTGAAGGCGCCACTTTCCTCGTGCAGGGTACGATCTATCCTGACGTCATTGAGTCGGTGTCCTTCAAGGGGCCATCGCAGACGATCAAGTCGCATCACAATGTTGGCGGCTTGCCGGAGAAGATGAACCTGAAGTTGATCGAGCCACTGCGAGAGCTCTTCAAGGACGAAGTTCGCAATGTTTGCCGCGCGCTAGGCATCCCCGAGCACTTCATCGACCGGCATCCTTTCCCAGGTCCAGGGCTCGCTGTGCGTGTCATCGGCGACATCACGAAGCACAAGCTCGATCTATTGCGTCAGGCCGACGCGATCTTCATCGAAGAACTTCGAACATCAAAGCTCTATCACTCAACATGGCAGGCGTTCGTTGTGCTCTTGCCAGTACAGACGGTCGGCGTGATGGGTGACGAGCGCACATATGACAACGTCGTTGCATTACGCGCAGTCTCTTCAGTCGATGGCATGACCGCGGACTGGTCGCGTCTTCCGCACGAATTCCTCGCGCACGTATCCTCGCGCATCTCGAATGAGGTCAAAGGCCTCAGCCGCGTGGTCTATGATATTAGCTCGAAGCCACCTGCCACGATCGAGTGGGAGTAAGTTGAAACGAATAATCCCCTCGTTACTGGACTTCTGCGAGACTACGCGATTACGAACGCACTAGGACAACGTGTGCTCGAAGGCGTGACCGAGCGAAGTATCGACGTATCGCGTCTTCCAGCCGGAGTGTATTTTCTTTATACTCCGAAGCGCACAAATGCGATGAGATTCCTGAAGTAATAAGTCTGATCGCAGATGCTCGGTCAATAACCTCGAAATGTTCTCAGCTCGATCGCGTCCTTGAAGCGTGCGAAGCGGCTCATCTCCAGATAGTCCTCGCGATCCTCAATAACGACAGTTTCATTAAGACCGGATACAACCCCCAGCACGAGACCAGTAACGCCTCCAACCGGCACACCAAGTACGATCCCGATGACCGGTCCCCATCCACCGCCGTGTCCAGAGCTGCCGTCTGAGAGATAGCCTAAAAGATAGCCAGCAACACCACCGATGATCACGCCGCCAAGTAGCCCACCAACACCATTGAGCAGCGCCGGTGCGTCGTTACGAAAAATGACCGCATCAAGTTGCCGGTAGTGTAATGATGTGATGGTTCGTGCAGGAGCAACTTGCGCAAGATCGCTGCGCAGCACTGCAAGTGAATCATCGAAAAGCGCAAGCAACTCACCGTGCAACTCTGTCGAATCGCGAAGGAAGAAGACAGTGTTCGATCGCGCTTCGAGTGTATCGAATTTTGGTTTACAGCTTTGCAGCGAAAGCACGAGGACAATGACGCAGAGGAGCGTCGACCTAGAGAAATTCATTTGTCCGTTCGATTTACAGAAAACTTTAGGGCATGCCTTATAGGGAGGGTCGATCACGCTGGGCCAGCTGAACGCATTGAGTTCTCGTTGCTTGAGAGCAACACGGCAAATCGGAGCAGGGTCTCAAAGCAGAGAAGCTTAGGTAGGTCGGTGCTGGTGCGCTTGAGGTCGTTCGTCAGCGACTTCATTATATCTTCGATAGAAGGATTGCGCTGTTCGAGGATGAGGCATTGCGCCTCGGAATCCCAATCTGGAGGTAGCTTCAGGATGCTTGCCTTCAGCAAGGCGTAGTAGAAGGCCGGTTGATGCAGGTCGTCGAATGCGCGGGGTTTGCCGGTTGCAGCAATGCATTCTTCGATGTCGCTTACGTACTCTTTGGCGTCGAACATCTACTTCGAATGGTATTGCCGAATTTGCAGATTGTGGGTGAATTAGAATGGTATCCCATCAAAAAGCTGACCAAGCTGGACTGGAGGAGGGCACCCAACTCATCAATTTCTTGGGAGGCGCCAAAAAATTGCCTATTTTCGTATAGCTCATGAGGAAGCGGGGAAGTGCTCACCGACACATTTAACCTGTCCCCTACATGTCACCGGTCTGAGTTTGCCCTGGACCGAAGCCACGTAGCCCGCTGATCCGTGAGTAGAATTCATCACTGCCGATTAAACCAGCAGTTTGCGGCAGGCGTCTGAAAACCGAATCGATACAACCGATCTCAACCCTGATTGTTTTGATCAGACCAAATCATACCACCATGCTAAGAAAGAAGACCGTTCTTTCCGTCGCGATGCTCGCAGCGTTCACCTTGACGCTCGCTAGCTGCTCGAACAAAGCGACCGAAGAACAAATGAAGACCCTACGTGCACTTGATAGCGAACGCGACGGACTCCGTGCCGAGCTCGAGCGCAGTCAGTCAGCTCTCCGAGATGCAAAAGGAAAGCTCACCACACAGGACCGCGATCTCAAGGATTGCAACGACGACACACAGTTCGCGCGCGCTGAGCTCGTTAACTGGCCGAACGTCTGGGCTGATAGCCTCGACTGGAAGATCGCTGAGCGTCCAGCTCCTGCGAAGAGCACTGGCGGTGCACCTCGCAACAGCACGTCATCGTCGAACAAGAAATAACCAACAAACCAAGTAACGACCATGAAGAACATAACTATTCTTTCGATCGCGCTCGGAGTTGGACTTACCGCTTCGACTGCATTTGCACAGTATCCTGCCGACTTCACAAAGGATCAGGCAGATTCGACCATCAGCTTCCGCCGTTCGGAGATCAGCACCCTACAGGGACAGGTCAATCAGGCGAAGGCTGACGTGACTCGCACGAACACCGACATCAATACTCGCATGTCCGAAGTGGGCTCGTGCCGCGACGCACTCTACTCAATGCTCGGCACCGACCGCAACGGCTACAACGCATACCGCGAACGCTTGCAGCGCGCGGAGCAAGAGCTCGGCGGCCTCCGAAGCATGGGCGCAAACGCCGACATGGCGCGCGTCAATGCACTTGAGTCAGAGATCCGCTACCTCCGTGGCGAGAAGATCGTACTTATTCGCGATCACAAGAACCGCGTACAGTCGGCATCGAACGGCTTCATCCAGATGAAGCGTGGCTTGGTACCACAGAACGCGATGTACACCGTTGGCACATGGCGCGAGAATCGCGACTGCTTATGGAACATCGCAAAGAAGCCAGAGATCTACAGCGATGCATTCGCATGGCCAAAGATCTGGCGCGCAAACATGGACCAGATCAAAAATCCTGATGTGATCCATCCTGGTATGCAACTCGCGATCGTTAAGACCGAAGTAACACCAGAGGACCGCGACGCAACCGGCTACCGCCGAGCACGTAGGTAAGCGTATAGCGTCTAGCGTCTAGCGTTCAGCGTCTAGCGTATAGAATTAAGAAAGCCTCGAGCATTGCTCGGGGCTTTTTTGTATCGTGGCACAGGCTTCCAGCCTGTGACCCCATGACTTCCAGTTTATACCTGTCATTGCGAGGAGGTGTTCATCGCTTCAGCGATGAAACCGACGCGGCAATCTCCCTCGGTATTCCGAGAGCTCTGTAAACACCGATCCCTACCTGGGGGCTCTCCGCCTTCGGCTACGAGGAGACATGCTAAAGCATGTCTCTACACCAGATCCCACCGCACTTCGCGCACACGCGAACACGTCACATGCAGCGCGCCATCATTCGTGCGTGTGAAGATCGCATCGCCTAGATGTCCGAGCCATCGCAGCATAAAGACAGCGTACTTGATCGCGTCTTGCTCAGTAATAAAATACTGTATCAACTCTGAATCCAGAGGATGCACAACGAATTGCTCTCCGCTTGTGCGCACGACAAAAACCTGCGGTGCATGCATCGCAAACCTCCACTGCATGAGTAGTGAATGATCGTTCGCTCGCCGCGTAAGAAGGATACGGGCAGCTTCTCCGATAGGATTGGGGACCTACTATTACAGAGACACATCGCACCGCCAAAGTTTAACAGCTATCTTTAGGAGATGAAAGCTACTACACCCGTGGCACAGGCTTCCAGCCTGTGACCCCATGACTTCCGGTTTATACCTGTCATTGCGAGGAGGTGTTCATCGCTTTAGCGATGAAACCGACGCGGCAATCTC
>JBKJTP010000042.1:0-14871 GCA_046590195.1 Kapaibacterium sp. (SeqCode)
GAATATCTTCTTCTTCAGCTCATAATTCTCTGTCGCAGCCTCGATGATAAAGTCGGAAGACTTTGCAGCAGTAGCCAGATCTGTCTGCTTCTGAATGCGGCCGACTGTTGCGTCAGCATCTTCCTGCGTGAGCGTGCCTTTCTTGACCTGTCGGCCGAGATTGTTCGTGATCGTAGTGATCGCTTTATCAAGCGCCGGTGCCGAAACATCGACAAGTGTAACGCTATAACCCGACTGCGCGAAAATATGGGCAATGCCGTTGCCCATGGTACCTGCACCGATCACGGTGACGTTCGAAATGCTCATGAGAGATCTGCTAAAAAAAATTACTTCTTATCTGACGCCCTGCGAACACCAAGATGCATCGATGGGATTCGCAGCATCTCAAAAAATACTTTCAGCGCCTGCTTTGGCGTGTACGTGATGCGGCTATCGGGATCGTGCTTCCAGTGAACCGGGAATTCCTGCACAGAGTACTTCATCTTGCGTGCTAGCCACAACACTTCCCCATCAAAGATCACGGAGCGAAGCTTGACTCGTGGGAAGATCTCATGCGCCGCCTTCTTTGTGAAGAGCTTGAAGCCGCATTGCGTATCCATGAGCTTTAACCCAAGCCAGGTACGCTGCACCAATCCAAACACCTTTGCCATCTTCTCTCGAAGGAACGACTGGCGCTCCAGTAGGATCGTGTCATCAAGTGCTCGTGAGCCGATCGCGATGTCAATGCCCCGATCCAGCAGATCCTCAGCGAGCTGAAGATCCTCCATCGGCACCGAGTAATCAGCGTCCATAAAGAGTATGCGATCGCCTTTGGCTGCAGTCATCCCCTTCTTTACCGCTTGACCCTTACCCTGATTCGGAGAGTAGTCGATGATCTCGAATGTAAGACCCTTCGGCAGATCGTGCAGCACTGCCTTTGAAGCATTGACCGTTTGATCCTTGCTGCCATCGTTGACAACGATGATCTCGACTTCTCTTCCTGTGTTTTCGCGTGCGAAAAACTCGATCGTTGCACGCAAGGTTCGTGGCAAACGATCTTGTTCATTGTAGCACGGAATAACGATCGAAAGACTTGGGCGGGTCAAGAGAGAATAATCATTAGTTAGCGTCGAACGTACGCGATCGTGCCTTGCAACGTGTCGACCGCATCGTAGTAGGTCAGAAGCAATGCTTCGATCTCCTGATACCGGTTGCGCAACATCGATCGGCTGTCATCGAATGAATCGCCCTGCGAGGTGTACTGATCGTCGAGCTCCACCAGAATCAACTTCGGCGGGCGCTGGACCAGCGACGCGACCAACTCCAGACGAGTAGCGTCATCGACATAACTCGGCTTGAAATGGATCGTGTTCAGATACCTGTTCGCAGGAGCGCGTCCTGTTCGCCAGTAAATATACGGGTGAAAACCGAAGATGAAGATAGAATCCGCCGCAGAAGTATTCGATAACACAAAATTCGAGACGCTATCCCCTTCGATGTAGCCGTTGGCTGGGCGCTTTTCGGACGAGACATCGATCAGGTCAGCGATCCGCGCCTGAAGCGGCACGGGTGAGCTCCAGACATAACTCAAGGTCACCATCACTATCCCCACGATCCAGGCATTGCTGCCTCTGGGCAAAGCATCGACCTTATGAAGCGCAGTAGCGAAATGTGCCACGCCAGCGCCGATCAGGATACTGAGCCAAGGCAATGCGATCCAATAATGATACGCGTATCCCTTGTTCTGCAATTGCACAACGAATAGCGAGAGTGCCGCTGCAATACCGAGTGTTAGCAATGACTGGTAGAGAGTAGCCTCGTACTTGATCCTTGCGGCATGATCGAGCGACCACAAGCCCCAGCCGATCACTGCGATCACGATCCACAGGAGATCGAGATTTTGAGCGAGTGTCTTCAGATTTTCTTGAAGACTGAAGTCGCCACTATAATTCGAATCGCGATAATTGAGCGTAGCAGTGGAGCCAATGTTGATGAGATCATCAAGCGTCCCCTGCCCTTGAAGATACAGCATTTGCAATCCGAGCGCGATCGCAAAGCCTCCAAGCACTGCGAAGACCAATCGATGGCGATTTGTCTTCTGCTTCGCCGTGCTGATCCATAGCATCGCGAGCGCCAGCACCAGGAAGATACCGTTGGTGTACTTGAAGAAGATAGTGATACCGATGGCAAAACCCGCGAGACCGGCCTTGACCAACTTCTCTTTACGATCGACATCTCGCTCAGGCAGCAGCAAGAGCACGGCGAGCAGGATCCACGGCATCGTGTAGGTCTCAGGCTGCGCTGTGTTCCATGGGCCCATGATGTAATACTGGATCACGGTCAGCAGACTCGTCATCACAGCTGCGAGCCTGCCCCATGGCGTGCCGGTCCAGAGGCGGATCGATAGCTCGAAGAGTAGCGCGATTGTGATCAAGGCAACGATGTAATCGAGCAGCCTTATCGCGAAGATCGATTCGCCAAAGAAGCCGAACGCCGCGCTGTAAGCGTAGAAGATGTTCGGTGGCTTGATATCCCAGAAGTCGATGTACGGCACGAGGCCCTTCAGCAGCGCTGAGCCACCGTAGGCGAAGGTGCCCTGATCGTATGCGAAGTCCCAGGTGAGCGTCGGCGCAAGCAGTATCGCGGCGCCAATGAGCGTCAGCAGAAAGACGGTACGCGTGGATAAACTGACGTTGTGCTTATCGAGCGACCGCATTGTTAAGTGCTGAGTGCTGAGTTGAAAGTACTGAGTGAGGAAGGTGCGGATGAGGCTGAGTGCTGAATTACTCAGCACTCAGCACTTTCATCTCAGCACTAAAAACTATACTCTCTCAATGATGATCGATGTCGCCTCGCCGCCACCGATGCAGATCGATGCAAGACCGAAGCGCTTGTTGTTCTTTTCGAGCGCTGTCATCAGCGTGAGCACGATGCGCGCACCGCTTGCACCGATCGGATGACCAAGCGCGATAGCACCGCCAAGCACGTTCAGTTTCTCAAGCGGGATGTTTAGCTTATCCTTCGCAACGAGTGACACAACAGCAAAAGCTTCGTTGATCTCGAACAGGTCGATCTGATCGATCGTCATGTTCGCGCGCTTCAGCACACCTTCGATAGATTTGATCGGAGCAGTCGTGAAATACTTCGGATCTTGTGCATGCGACCAGTAGGCAACGATCCGTGCACCGATCGTATAGCCCTTCTCCTTCGCGGTCTCTTCGCTTGTCAGGATGAGCGCTGCTGCGCCATCATTGATCGAGCTGGCATTCGCTGCTGTGATCGTGCCGTCCTTCTTGAATACAGGCTTGAGCGTCGGGATCTTGTCGTATTTTACCTTGCGCGGGTTCTCGTCTTCCGATACTTCAACTGTTTCCTTGCCCTTCTGCACTGTCACCGGAGCGATCTCGCTCCTGAACGTGCCGTTATCCATCGACTCGTTCGCAAGCTTGAAGCTTCGGATCGCGAATTCGTCCTGCGACTCGCGCGGCACCGCACACTCATCGACGCAGATCTCTGCTGCATTGCCCATGTGGAAATCGCTGTACGGATCCCAGAGACCATCCTTGATCATCGAATCCACGAGTTGACCATTACCCATCTTGTAACCCGATCGAGCCTTCTCGAGAAGGTACGGCGAGTTCGACATCGACTCCATTCC
Source organism: Kapaibacterium sp. (SeqCode) (assembly GCA_046590195.1). GTDB lineage: Bacteria > Bacteroidota > Ignavibacteria > Palsa-1295 > Palsa-1295 > JBKJTP01. The sequence continues at coordinate 3,638 of JBKJTP010000042.1, forward strand.
GCCCGCGACAACGATATCCGCATCGCCAAGCATGATCGCCTGCGCTGCCGACATTACTGCCTTCATACCGGATCCGCAAACCTTATTGACCGTCGTGCAAGGGACCGAGTTCGGGATACCCGCCCCGAGCGCCGCCTGACGTGCAGGCGCCTGTCCGACGCCTGCTGGCAATACGCAACCCATAAAGACCTCGCTTACGTCCTCTGGCTTGACCCCCGATTTTTGGAGTGCGGCCGCTATCGCGGTCGATCCGAGCTTTGTAGCAGACACATCGGCGAGAGAGCCCATAAAGGTACCGATCGGCGTACGGGCACCCTTGAGAATAACAGGTTGGCGCATTGGGAGTAGAATTTTGATTTGAGGCCAGAAGGAGGCGATATTAGTCGGGCACGAAAACGTTGAGTCTACAGGCTGGGTTTCGATTAAGCTGCGGATCGATCTCGGTCGATATCTATCGGGTCCAGCACCTAACTAGCTTTGATGAATGGGTTATTTTGACAAATTGGCTGATTTTGTGCGCATCGCGACTGATGAGCCCGATGCAGATGTGTATCTGCTGTTAGCGTATGATGCCGATAATAGGATCAATGCTAGAGTCGATGCAGCATGGGAGAAGGGCGAGTTCATGCGCGAGTTCTTTATCGCAGATTTAGACCGTACGTACACTGCACGTGGTGAGGTGGGATATCTATTGCTCACGCACCAGCCACCCAGTAACAATGTGAAACAGGTCGCTGCTTATGATAGCTTCGACCTATGGTCAACAATTGAGGTTTTAGCTTGGAGAGAATTTAATCTTCGTGTCGAAGACACTCTTGAGTCATGGCCAAGCTATAGAATCATTGGACAAGGTTAATCTTTACTCACCAACCACCGCACGATATCGCTATATTTATTCCGCCAGTTGCCCCAGTTGTGGGATTCGATCGTCTCGCGGTAGGTGACGTCGTAGCCTTTGTCTTGAAGCACTGCGAGCATTTTGCGTGACTCTACTTCTGCATCGTTGACCGTACCAGTGTGCATGTACCAGCGCAGCGGAAGCTTGCGCATCTTCTCGTAGTGCCTGATCATCTCCTCTTTCTGATACCAGAACGAAGGCGATTGCACAGCGATGTTACCGAAGATGCGAGGATGGATGAGGCCGAGCTGCGCTGAGAGCAATCCGCCTAGTGACGCGCCGAGAGTCCCGCGCTTCTGTGGCGTCGCTTTTACTCCTAGCTTCTTCTCAACGAACGGCACCAGCGTTTGAGCGATCCAATTTGAGTATTGCGCATTAAGCATATACTCTTTGTTGCGCTCCATGGGTGGCACCATCACGACGACACAATGCGGCGTGTGTGGCTCGAAGTGATAGAGATTGTCAAGGATCGTTGGCACACGGCCAACCGTGATCACCTCTGCGCCATCATGCACATAGAGGATGTGCGCACCTGCATATCGCTTGAGCGTGTTTGGTGTATAGATGCGTACGGGTCGCGAGAACTCCTGATTACGATAGCCATTCGGCACGATGAACTCGCGCATTCTCCCCTGCGGGATCTCGAACTCGTGAAGCTTGATGTAAGGGTCATCGTGGTAGCCCGGCATTCTGAGCGTTGTGTTCGCTCCGAAGACCTCGCGCTCGACGGCTGGGTTGAGCGGATCGTTGTGTGACTCTTTCCCATCCATCACAAAGCGATATGCAAATCGCGACTCGAAGGCAAACGTCCGCTTGAGCAGCCAGACGTGGGCATGCAGATTGAGCCGCTTCATTTTGTCGATGCTCGGGTCCCAGCCGTTCCAATCGCCGACGACACTCACGTGGCTCGCCAGACTCTCGACGATGAAGTATGCCTCCGCCCCACGAATGACCGGCGTGGTCATGTGCCCTAGGGCATGCATCAGCGCACGCTCCGCTTTCTTCACGTCGGCCAGACGCTTTGCTTTTTCGAGTGCGGTGATGAGTTTATCGATCTGCATTAAATGGGTGAGCAAAGAGCTATAAACATGTCATCCCGAGCGTAGCGGAAGTCGCTTTAGCGACGACGCGGAGTCGAGGGACCTCCCGGCTGAGAGAAGCTCTCCAACGAGTAGACTGATAGCGTCCACTCTATCGCGACCAATTTCTCTGCCGGGAGGTCCCTCGACTCCGTGCTCACTTCGTTTCGCACTTCGCTCGGGATGACAATCCTTGACGCACGGAGTGGAGACATTACTGCCGTAATTTTGCACAGATTAGAACAACACCAGATCCATGACATCTCTCCTCGATTTTATTGATTCGAACAAAGCGCGCTTTGAAGAAGAACTGAAGGAATTCCTCTGCATCCCGTCGATCTCGACCGATCCGAGCCTGGAGCCTGAGGTCAGGCGCTGCGCCGAGTACGTCAGGACGGAGCTCGAGCGTATCGGGATGAACAACGTGCAGATCCTTGAGACAGGCGGGCACCCAGCAGTCTATGGCGAGCGGCTCGACGCTGGGGAAGGGGCACATACCGTGCTCTTCTACGGCCACTACGATGTGCAGCCGGTCGATCCTCTGGAGCTTTGGACGAATCCGCCGTTCGAGCCGACGATCAAGGGCGATAACATTTATGCTCGCGGCTCGGTCGATGATAAGGGGCAGGTACATCTGCAACTCAAGGCGATAGAGGCGCATCTTCGCACAACCGGCGCTATGCCGGTGAATGTGAAAGTGATCATCGAAGGCGAAGAAGAGATCGGCTCGCCGAATCTCGGTCCGACGCTTAAGAAGTATAAAGACCTGCTAAAGTGCGACACAGTGCTCATCTCTGATACGCCGATGTATGGCTACGAGATGCCGTCACTTTGCTACGGTTTGCGCGGCTTGTGCTATATGGAAGTTGAAGTGACGGGTCCGAATCGTGACTTGCATTCAGGCATGTTCGGCGGCGTTGTCGTTAATCCGATCAACGCGCTTGCACATATGATCGCGAAATTGAAGGACGAGAATGGTCGCATCCTGATCGATGGCTTTTATGATAACATCGAAGTTGTGCCCGATGCAGAGCGTGCAGAACTCGCGAAGCTTCCGTATGAGGAGAACGATCAGTTGAAGGAGCTTGACGTGAAAGCGCTTGTCGGTGAACCTGGATACTCGAATCTTGAAAGACTTTGGGCGCGGCCAACGCTTGATGTCAACGGGATCTGGGGAGGCTTCACTGGCGAAGGCGCGAAGACAGTACTGCCATCAAAGGCTCACGCGAAGATCTCGATGCGCCTGGTGCCTGGGCAAACTCCTGAAGACACAGCCAAGCTTTTTACAGCATACATCGAGAAGATCACGCCGCCTGGCGTTATTGTCAAAGTGACTGATCTGCATGGTGGCATGCCGGCTGTTACGCCGATCGATTCGCAAGGGATGCGAGCTGCACGGCGTGCGCTTGCGCAGGTGTTCGGCAAGGAGCCATTCTTGACGCGCGAAGGCGGTTCGATCCCGATCGTTGTTGCATTCGGTGAGATCCTGAACGCGAAGTCGGTGCTAATGGGATTTGGTTTGCCGGATCAGGATGCGCATTCCCCGAATGAAAAGATGAACCTGAATAATTATCATCGAGGTATCAAGTCGGGTGCGTTGTTTTATTCGGAGCTGGCAAAAGAATCGTAGAGACGCGCTACAGCGCGTCTCCTGCGAGTTCTCAGGCAACCACCGACATCTCAGTATTCCGAAATATTCATGAGACGCGCTGTAGCGCGTCTCTACATTATGGATCTTCGAGAGAGACTAAAGAACGCCACCCGCATCGCCGTGCTCACCGGCGCGGGTATCTCCGCGGAGTCCGGTGTAGCTACCTTCCGCTCTCCGGACGGCTTATGGTCAAAGTTCAAACCAGAAGAGCTTGCTAACATGGATGCGTTCATGCGCAATACTGAGCTTGTGTGGGAGTGGTATGAACATAGACGCAAGGTGGTCGAAGCAGCAAAGCCCAATGCTGGGCATCTCGCGCTGGTCGAGATGGAGAAGTATTTCGAGCGAGTCGACATCATCACACAGAACGTCGATGGACTACATACTCGTGCAGGCTCGACGCGTGTACACGAACTGCATGGTTCGCTTCGAGATCATCGCTGTCTTGATTGCGGCAAGCCCTATGATCTCAAAGATGATGAGGCTGGCGTGCCGAAGTGTCCGCATTGCGGCGGCATCATTAGGCCGGGTGTCGTCTGGTTTGGCGAGATGCTGCAAGAAAAGCCGTGGGACAACAGCGAATCCGCAGCGAAGCAATGCGAGATCTTTATGACGGTCGGAACGAGTGCGCTCGTCGTGCCCGCTGCATATCTCCCCTATACTTCTGCATCGGCCGGTGCGTATGTCATCGAGATCAATCCCGAAGAGACCGAGTTCACGCGCTTTGCAGATCTATCGCTGCGAGGTGCGGCAGGAGTAGAATTACCAAAGCTACTTGAGATGATCAAGCAGGTGAAAGCGAAACCGGCTTAGTCCTTGGTGCGGCTGATAAGGTGAATGCCTTCAGCAGTGCTACCGAGCTTTAGCGTCTTGGCGATCTCGACGAGGATGTGTTCTTCCTCATCGGTGATGTTGTTGATCTTGAGCAATCCGCCTGAGGCCTTCGCGGCTTCGTAGCAATACTTCGCGATGAGCGACCGTATCTTATGCGAGGATACTTCATCCAGCCGATCGAGCGACGCCGCAAGGATCTCGCGGGACTGACGGAATTGCTCTCGGGACCAGACGCCTGAAATAAAAGGCACCATGCCCATCTCGGTACCGATCTCCTCCAGATTCTCCCGTGACGTGAGCTCAAGGTTCTGCTCCAGCTGGTCGATCAGCTCCTCGACGACCTCGAACTCCCCGGTCGTTGTTGCACCGTCAGTCATGGTGACCTCGATCAGGGAGGCCAGGATCATCGCGCCAAGCACCGCGCGGCGCTCGGAGGTGGTCTCAGGGGTGCTCAGGCCGATCGCGGGTAATGCGGCCAGCTCTTCAATTGTGTAAAAATCGGGACGTGAAAGGGCTTCCATTGCGTTGAGTATTGCCGCCAAATACAAATCTCCAGTAGGCAAAAATACAAATCTCTCGGGCGCCTCCCTTGACTCGTATTTTTGCAAGAGAATATTCACTCCGATTTTACGCCATAATACATGCGCTCACGCAGCAAATATCTTAAGGGAAAAGAGATCAATCCCGCTCCGATGTCCAAGGGAATGAAGGTCACCGACCTCGTGGACAACTATTTTCAGGCCTATAATGCTGGACGCATCAACGAGGCATGTAATCTTCTGAACGAGAAGATGCTCGAGCCGGATGTCACGATCGGCCTCTCGATCACTGGTGCCCTCACCCCTGCCGGACTGGGTGGCTCATGCATCGTGCCGCTGATCGAAGCTGGCTTTGTCGACTGGATCATCTCCACCGGCGCGAATCTTTATCACGACACCCACTTCTCGATAGGGAAAACCTTGCACCGCGGCAAGATCAACTTCGATGATGTGCAACTCCGAAAGGAAGAGGTCATTCGCATCTATGACATCGTATTCCAGTACGATGTGCTGCTCGATACCGATAGCTTTTTCCGTGAGCTTATTCAAGGCGAGGAATTCCAGCACTCAATGTCGAGTGCCTCATTCCACAACTTGTGCGGTAAGTATATTCGGAAGCGCGAGAAGCAGCTTGGGATCAAGAATAAGTCGGTGCTCTCCGCAGCATACGAGCAAGCAGTACCGATCTACACCAGCTCACCGGGCGATAGCTCTATCGGTATGAACATCGCGGCGATGGCACTGCGCGGCAACAAGCTATTGCTCGATCCGAATCAGGATGTGAATGAGACCGCGGCTATCGTGCTGGGTGCGAAGCGCGGCACCGTGTCGAAGAAGCGCGGTAAGTCGGCAGTCTGGATCCTGGGTGGCGGATCGCCGAAGAACTTCATGCTGCAGACCGAGCCGCAGATCCAGGAAGTCATGGGCATCGACGAGAAGGGCCACGATTACTTCTTGCAGATCACTGATGCGCGTCCGGATACAGGCGGCCTCTCAGGTGCAACGCCTGCTGAGGCTGTAAGCTGGGGAAAGGTCGATCCGGATATGTTGCCAGATACGGTTGTCGCGTATGTCGATTCAACGATCGCGCTGCCGATCATCACGCAGTATGCACTCTCGAAGCACGCCAAGCGTGAGCCGAAGCGCCTCTGGGATCACATGCCGAAGCTGATGGAGGGGATTACGTCAGAGTATGCGTCCATCCATTCACCATCGCCAAAGCCGAAGAAGACACCTCGCGCTATCGGGAAGGTGAAGAAGGTGCAGAAGTAAAGTGGCTGGCAGGTGGGGCGGTCGTGTAACTGAACGAACTTACATCCGCCCTGCTTGAAGCATGCTCCATCGTGATCGCCACAAGATTGCCAGCGTCGTCATACTCCGCGAGTGTGTTCTGATCGAGATCTTGCTGCGTTTCAGCATTCCCTTCAGAAAACTCGACGAATAGCGTGTCTGTATCCTGGAAATAAGTTACCTTCATGCGTTTGGTAATGTAAAGCTGCGATCGAAGAACGCGTTGTGCACCGTCTCGCCATCTTCAAGTACAACCACGCGCAGCACGCGATTGTTTGCTTCCGGGATCATTCGCCATCGCCGAATCCGTCCATCTGATTGGACTTCCGACCACATCGGCTGCGTTAAAGTCATTTCGATCCACTCCTCCCTTATCCAAATTCGGTCAGGGTATTGCGATCTGACTCGGAAATAGGCGGTTGTTTTCATACCCTCACCATCTTCTCCACCAATCGCGCCAGCTGCCCTTCGGCATCGGTGCAGACCCCGGAATGGACTGGCGAGCATTGCACCATTGTGCTTTTGGGTGCGACGATCCAGTTGAAGCGCTCGGATTGAGAAAGCTTGCCGATCGGTCCGGCAGCTTCGCCGCCTACGCAGATCTTTGGGATCATGTCGAGGTGCTCGCGGATCATCTCAGTGTCGATGCCAGGATACAGTGCAAGTAATCTCGCCTCATCGAGATCCACTCGAGCTGCAAGAAATTTCTTCGTACGACAGAAGACCACGGCGCCAACGTTGATAAACTCCTCGCGCTCGACGCGCGGAACAACGCGGATGATCGCGTAGTCGAATGACTCGTTCATCGTAGGATCAGTTTGCATTGAGCACCTCCTCGATAAACTGTGCGCTGTTAGCCAGACGAGTCATAAGGAATTCGGTATATGCTGCTCGAACTGCGCTCGCATCAGTAAATGGACTTTTGTAAACGAGCCAGTCATCCGGTACCACTTCCAACAAGTCTTGCACAAACTGATCTGTCAGCACGTCCTTCCCTCTTGCATTGGCAACACGAAATGCGGCTGCCTCTAGCTGAGGCAGCAAGACATGATCCTTGATCATCGGGAATGGCTTTACAGCCTGTGCTTTGTGATCGCCCCAGTTGTGATGAAAGTAGAGTGCAGCGCCATGATCGATCAACCATAACTGCTTGTGCCACACCAGCATGTTCGTGTTGCGTGGTGTACGATCGACGTTCGTGAGATACATATCGAGCCACACGATCAACGCTGTGATCTCTGTAGTGAGCACACTCGTCTTCGCACGCGTATCGGCAACAGGATCGAATGTGATCGAGCCAGGCAGATAATCCATCCCGAGATTCAAGCCTTCGCTAGAGTTGATCAACTCGCGTATTTCAGAGTCAGGCTCGTTGCGCCCGATCTTCTGATCGAGTTCGACAAAGACAAGCTCAGGCATCCGTAGTCCGACTGCGCGTGCGATCTCGCCACCGATGATCTCAGCGATGAGTGCCTTCGGGCCTTGACCTGCGCCACGAAATTTCAGGACATAAGTACCCAGTTCATCACCCTCTATAATGGCCGGCAATGAACCACCCTCGCGGAGTGGTGTGACGTAGCGCGTAGCGGAGACCGTGCGTAGATTCAAATCAGGTGTGAGAGATTGAAGCGATGCTAACACTACGTAGGTAGTTCTAAGTGCTGAGTCTTAGAGCCAAGTGTTGAAGGATGAGCGCACTGCTGGTCTTGCACTGCCTTCAAGCAACGGATTAACCAGTGCGTACATATCGCTTAGTGCAAATTGGTACGTTTGCATACGGCACTGTCCGATTATCGGCCACATAATACTTGCTGAACGTTAGTTCGCGCTATATGCTATATAATATATAGTGTCAGTATATTGATTTTGCGCATGGCATAGATGTTAGCTAGCAACTCGACTGCTTGCGGTAACACCCTGTTTGTTCGTTGTCTAGTCTGATTCTCTCCCTTTGTTGAAGGGACGTCTTCCAAGGCGCTGACGCGGACCTGTTCAAGCGTGTACTATTATTTTCGGTTACTTACTTCCTAAGAAAAACTATGATGATCCCACGTATGCGGACAGTCTCCGCATTCCTCGCTCTCGCGCTTCTCGCGTTCTTTATCTCTTCATGTGCACAGCCGACTGGACCAGCAGCATCCGGTCACAATGGCTTCCGTTCTACGCCGCCGCCAAGTTCATCCTCAAACTTCAATCTTGCGACACCGGTTTTGAGCGGTTCTCAGACTGGCGCCGGCGAGATCTCTCTGAGCTGGCCAAACGGGCGCACCGAGGGCTCAATTCTTCCAGGAGGGCAGTACTATCCTATTGACTGGACTGGCGCAAATGTCGCGAATGGCGTCAAGCCCGGTTCAGAGCATACTGAGATCTATTGGTTGGTCGATGGTGAGTGGGTACTGTATGGCGAGCATGTTGGTCAGGATCTGACGATCACAGGTCTTGCTGATGACACCTACTCCTTCTACGTCAAGGAGAAATCAAAGGAAAACGCCACGGGTCAGGGTACTGAGACTTTCCACAGCCAGCCTTCGAATGTGATCGAGGTTGAGGTTTCGACGTGCGAACATCCGTACGCAGTTACGACCGCAGAACAACCCAATTGGAACGCCACGCATCAGACGGGCTATGTAGCAAATTCGACGATCATTCGGCAGAAAACGAACAGCAATGCGAACTCACGCAAGTTCAATTTCCACTTTAACCTCGAGGTGGTCTGCGGCAATTTCTTGGCATCGGGTCACACCGTTACGGTGCAAGTCAATGGCGCTTCTGTTCACAATGCTAGCGAGAGTTTGCTCGTACCAGGCCGGTATGAGGTAAACGGTGTGACATACCCAAATACTACTGGTGACCACGTCATCACAATCCTTGTCGACGGCGACGAGATCTATCCTCCTGGTAGCTGGATCTGCCGCGTATTCTAAGCTTCTCACAGAGCTTCTTCCTAAGAAATGGCCGGGCTCACTCCCGGCCATTTTTGTTTGCGAGGCATAGGTCAGAAGGACCCCCCACCCCGCTTTTTTAGCGAGGCGCCAAAAATTAGCGTATTTTAGCCAAAATTAGTCTGTTTTCCCGCTTGAGTTTTGGAGCATATCTGGCCAGCTCAAGCCTGGTTTTTCTTTCCAACCCAACGTTTACTTTAGGAGGTATAGAATGAGCCGTTACACAGAATTGCAGGACCTTCTCGCAAGCTTTGACAAGGACTTTGAAAAGTTCTATGACAAGGGCAATAAGTCTGCGGGCACGCGCGTCCGCAAAGCAATGAACGATCTAAAGCGTCTTGCCCAGGAGATCCGCAAGGAGGTCCAGGACATGAAAACTGATAAGCCGGAGGAGACTCCCGCGCCGTAAGTTGACGTATTTCGTGGAAAGAAAGCAGAGCCCGCGATGCGGTCTCTGCTTTTTTCGATTCTGGAATTTGCTCAACAAAAAACCCTCGTATTGTGGAAACAACAGAGGGTTCGCATGCAAGTCGTAACTCAACTTCTCTCCTGTAGGAAGATAAAGGGCTCGGCTTCAGCAGTGTTAATTAAGTGGAAAGGTAAATATTAGATTCCGCAAGGGGAATAATATTCCTGTACCGAAAAACATTAGATGCGCTTATGGCCGAATACGATCGATAATCCACTGCCAAGTGCACCCAACACTGCGCTGATAACAAGGAGTGCGAGTGTGGCCAGCAGATCGGCATCTCGAGGTAGATCACTGATGCCCGAAGGCAACAGCGTGCGCAACGCCAACTCATCTAATGCAAGCAGCACGATCGAAGCGATCATGCCACCGATCAGCCCGGCAAGCAATCCTTCTAGGATGAATGGTCCACTGACCTTCCATCGTGATGCGCCGAGCAATCGCATGACGTTGAGCGCCTGGTTGCGGATCTCGACAGTAAGGCGGGTGGCTACCGCGACCACAACCAGAATGACAAGCACCATCAATGCGCCGAGCCAGGTCGTGAGCTTATTGAGCAGCGCCGATTTCTCGGAGAGGCTCTTCCCGAGTTCTTGATCTGCGAGAACTTCCGTAACTCCCTCTATGGCTTTGAGGGCAGTTACTTTCTTCGCAAGATTTGCGATAGTTGGTTGCTCGATCTTGAGGCTAGCACCAGCGGGAAGCGGATTATCGCCTAAGACCGATCGAACATCCTGACCTGTCCCTGATTCGTACTCTTTCAGCGCTTCTTCTTTAGTGATAAAGCGTGATGCAGCGATGTCTCCCCCGTTCGCGATCTGTTCATCATACACGAGTTGCGCCTGCTCGTTCGATAGTGTTTGATCGAAGTAGACATCGATCGAGATCGAGCGCTCGACTTCTTCGAGGCTTCGGTGTGCAGAGTACGCGACGTACGCAAATACGGCCGTTAGTCCTACACCAACACCTATTGTCAACGCGATCAGAACCATGCTGATCGGTGATCGCCGTATGGATCGGAGACATTCTCTTAAGATGAACATACAATGATCTTAGAGCGAGTTAGGCCAAATCTCTGACATCTCATCTAGGAAGTCGTAGTCCGTAAGATCGTAGTGCAGCGGTGTGATCGAGATCTTGTTCTCGCGGATCGCCACGTCATCGATGTCGCTCTCGTGATCGACCAGTACGTACTCCCCTTTCAGCCAGTAGTAAGGCCGTTGCTGCGGATCCATGCGCTTCTCGAACGTGTCCTGCCAGTACGATCTGCCCTGACGTGTAAAGGTGAATCCCTCTATCTCTGCCAGCGGAACAGCCGGTACATTGACATTGAGCAGCGTGCCTTCTGGTAAGCCCTGCTTGTGCACGACTGGCACGAACTGCCGCATGAACTCTGCGGCGCCTGAAAAATCTGGATCGCCGCCATACCTCGTAAGTGAGACAGCGATCGATGGCACGCCGAGAACGGTAGCTTCGGTGGCAGCGCTCACGGTGCCTGAGTAGATCACGTTCACCGCTGTATTGCGGCCATG
>JBKJTP010000216.1:0-3932 GCA_046590195.1 Kapaibacterium sp. (SeqCode)
AAACAGGATGGACAGGATATACAGGATGTACAAGCAAGACGAGATACCCTACTACATCGCCCTGCGTTCGTCCGAAACATTGATCAAAATGAGCGTCTGCCTCAGATCCGAATGGCTCCTGTTTCGACAGAGTGCGTTATTCTTCCGCCTTCTCGTCCAACGCGAAACCCTAAGAAAAGAGATCAACGAGATCGTCGAAAAGTAATGGTATGATTTTGGATCAGCAACCTTCATTGATCAGTTGTCGAATGAACAGAGGGTCCATATTTGCTCATGACTACCAACTGCTCCAATGTCGCAAATCCCGGATGTTCCGCTTTTGTCCCTCCTAAGGAACTAGATTAGAAACTGGTTTGGTTAGTGACCAGTTGGTAACCCAGTTGATTTGCCTTGCGCTCAAGGGATTTGAGGATTGCTTCTCTGTATTTTGCTTCATATTGTTCTTGTCCGACATCTAGATATTCGTGGCCATATTTGAGCATGCGATAGATAAGGCGAGCCAGTTTGTGGGCGGTGGCGGTGATGGCGATCCGAGAGTCCCGTTTGGAGCGCATCCTGCGGGCGTAGGCACCAAGAGCGCTTTTGCTGTTAAGCAGACTCTGGGCACACATCCGCAGAGCGTTGGCGACACGGTTTACAACTTTGCGGGTGCCTCGGCGTATGACTTTGCCACCGGTAATTTCATTATTGGGACAGAGGCCTAACCATGACGTGAACTGTGCTTCGGTGGGCCATTTCTGACAAAGATCGAGACCCAACTCCGATAGGATCAGCTGTACGGTGCTTTCGTTTATGCCGTCAATACGCGTTAGATCGACACCAAAGATGCGATAAAGTTCAAGCCCACTGTCAAACGAGAACGGATTATGTCTGGCACCGGGTTTGCGTCGGCCCCGTTGTGCCCGAGGTCTCGGCTCGGTGGCTCGGGTTGTCAGCTTCTGCATTTGCTCGAATATCTCCGTGTCGCATTCTGCTATCTTTTGCTGATGATAGTCGTAGAGATCAAGTGCTTGGCGAAGGGCAAATAAATGTTCACTTCGGTAGTCTCCTTCGAGAGATTTGGCGATCTTCGCTTCATCGCTCTTGATCCGGCGATCCTTCATGGCTGCCAGTTTTGAACGATCCCGCTCGCCAGAGAGAATAGCTCGGATAATGGTTAACCCGGTCACCCCGGTGATATCACTGATCACCTGATGCAGCTTGATGTTCATCTCGGTCAGAGCCTTTTGCATATGCTGCACATGTCGGCTGGCGTCGCGGACGAGCGTTTCACGCTGACGCATGTAACTGCGCAGGACACAGATCTTCGCCTCGGGGCGGAAAGAACCGCTTAAGAGACCAAAGCTTTCAAGCTGCTGCAGCCACTGACAGTCCTGAACATCGCTTTTTCGCCCGGGCACGTGTTTCACATGACGGGCGTTAACCAACTTCACTTTCAAATCGTAACTTTCCAATATCTGGTACAGCGGTATCCAGTAAACTCCGGTAGACTCTATTGCCACCGTGTTTACGCCACATTTCAGAAGCCACTTGGCCAGCACATGCAGATCTTCTGTGAAGGCACCAAACCGTCTCACCGCTTGCTCGTCTCGATCAGTCGGCACCGCAACGTAATGCTCGCTCGCCCCGACATCGATCCCTGCCGCGTTAGGATTGACGAGCGGGAGCACTTTACTCACCTTTTTCTGTTTGCCATCTTTAGATTGCTTCTTATAGAGCTTTGTCATACCATTCTCCCGTGTTTGAAATTGGACGCGCTTCGAAGCGGCCCGGAGACGATCGTTGGAAATTCTCCTAAACGGGATAGACTCTGATTGATGCAGAGTCTTCACCAATGTGACAATCGCCGGACTCCGGAACCAGGCTGAAAGACGGGCATCTAGCACCAATGGACGGTCGGTCTTAACTTGCCGCACAAGCGCGTCCAACCTCTCTTTTACACCTTTTTAACTACCGATAGCCATGTTCCTTAGATTCAACAACGCGGGCCGCCCGCGTGAGGGGCTGAAGGGGACGCATCCAATAGCGTCGGGTGCAACCCGACGATCACGTCGCAGCAATGACACGAGTCCCTGTAGGGGACAGATTGCTCGACGTTCAGCATCCGTCCCCTACAGGGACAAGAACCGCTCCGCCTTTGTGAGGCTGTCTCAAAAGCTCAGCGTTTTTTGTATTTTGGCATAAGGTTTAAAATATATGTATGAGGGCTCCGGTATTTAAGGTATATGAGCAGCGGCAGGGGATGTTGTTGCCGCCGAGTTACGAGGAAATGATCGCTGAGAATCATCCGGTGCGGGTGGTGAATGAAGTGATCGATCGGATCGACGTGAGTCGATTGGAGCAGGGCTACAAGGGAGGCGGGACATCAAGCTACAGTCCGCGGATGTTGTTAAAGGTGATGGTGTACGCATATTTGCGCAACATATATTCATCACGAAAGATCGAAGAAGCACTGCATGAAAACGTACATTTTATGTGGCTTTCGGGTGGAGCGAAGCCTGATCACAACACCATCAGCAGCTTTCGGTCAAAAAGGCTGAAAGACCATTTGAAGAGTATCTTTAACGAGGTGGTGATGCTGCTGCAGGAGAGCGGAGCGGTGTCATTGCGGGAAGTGAAGCTGGACGGGACGAAGATCGAGGCGAACGCGAACCGATACACGTTTGTATGGGGAAAGGCGGTAAAGCGGCGACGCGAACAGATCGCAGTCCAGCTAAAAGAGTTGTGGGCGTATGTCGAGCAGGTGTACCGGGACGAAGAGCAGCAGCCGAACACGCCTGACTTCAAGGCAATCGATGCAAAAGCGGTGAGTCGAACTGTAGAGGAGATCAACGCGGCACTCGAAGGCAAAGAGGTTCCGCCGAAGATCAAACAAAAGCTGGCAAACGCAAAGAAGAACTACCCGCAGCGTATGGCAAAATACGAGGCCCAGGAGAAGATGCTTGCGGGTCGCAACAGTTGCTCGAAGACCGATAAAGACGCGACCTTTATGCGAATGAAGGATGATCATCTGCAAAATGGGCAATTGAAACCGGCATATAACCTTCAAGCTTCGACAAACGATCATTACATTCTCGGCTACACGCTGACACAGAGTGCCGGAGACACGCTCGCACTGCCGGATCATATCGATGAGTTTGAAAAAGGATACGGCAAAAAACCGGACAGCGTGACGGCCGATGCGGGTTATGGAAGTGAAGCCAACTATGACTATCTGGAAGATCAGAACATAACGGCATACGTTAAATACGCCTTATTCAATAAAGAGATCGGCGACAAGAAACATCAGACAAATCCTTTTCACCCGGACAATCTCTATTACAACGAACAAACCGACACTTACACCTGCCCGATCGGCCAGCCAATGAGATATATCGGCTTTGCGGAGCGAACGAGCGTCGGCGGCCATCAAAAACAGCCGCGAATGTATCAGGCTGTAAACTGTCGGGGCTGCCCGATGCGAGGTCCTTGCCACCAGGCCGAGGGCAATCGTACCATCCAACGAAACCCTAACCTGATCCGCCACCGAAAGAAAATAAAAGAGCTGCTGACCAGCGAGGAGGGAATAGAAAAACGAAGACAGAGATATGAAGTAGAAGCGGTATTCGGCAACATCAAACAGAACAAGGGGTTCAGACGATTCATGCTCAGAGGTCTCGAAAAAGTAACCATCGAAACCGGCCTTATCGCCATTGCACATAACCTCCAAAGGTTCAGCGCCATCAAAGGTAACTGAATTGCGCCCAGAACCCCTTTTTCTTTTTCTTGGAACCAATCCTTAGATCTAAAGAATAATTATCGATCTTAAAAATACCACTTCTAAACAAAATGGCCGCCCAGAAATTCGTTTTTAGACGGCCTCTTAGTTGCACAAAATAGATGTTTCGTCGCGTCAGCGACGATTGATATAACTGTAAGATTTTCATTTGTCG
>JBKJTP010000140.1:0-11977 GCA_046590195.1 Kapaibacterium sp. (SeqCode)
ACGGCAAGCGACTTCGTACCACGTGCGCCTGTAAGTTTGATCACCATCGACCCGCACTTGGCGTTGGTCATTATGAGGTTGACCTCGTACTCCTTGTCGATCGCTGGGTTGAATCGCAGCTTTATGGAGTCAGCGGAGTTCGGCGCGATCCTGATCGGGAATTGCGTTGCAACCATCTGAAACACACCAGCCACACTAAAGCTATGACCTGTCAGTGTGATCGTTGAATCATAGGGATTGATAAGGTACAGCGTCGTATCCTTTGCTGCACAGTTGAACCCCATGTCGATCACTGATGCGATAACGGGCTTAGGTCCGGTGACCGATATCTTCAGAGGAATACTCGCAGCGATCGTACACGGTGTGCCGAAGACACGAAGGCTGCCTGTAAATATGCCGCACGTTGTAGCTCTGAAGCGTACAGGTATATCGATACTTTCGCCGGGACTGACAGCAACACGAAGGACTTGCGGGGTTACACTAAATGCGGATACTCCGGCGACGCTTGCACTCGTGATAACGATCTCGCGTGTGGACGAATTTGTGAAGCTGATGACTGTATCAATCACAAGCTCGTCAGACATGATCATCCGCTCGCCAAATTCTACCTCCACCGGCACGCTATAATGGATCATCTCGCGCGAGATCGTGACTTCGATCGATTCAGCACGTTTGCAGATCTCGCTTTCTACAACAAGCGACGCATTCGAGAATCCTTCCGGACCCTTGTCGACTCTGATCTGAATCTCACTCGAGGCACCTGCAGGGAGCGTGAGTTGCGTCGGCGTTGCCGACATACCAATATCGTTACTGAAGTAGACCCGGTTGATCACAACTTCAGTGCTTCCTGTATTGCGAACCGTTATAGTGCGTTGTGTAGGGAGCTCGCAATTCAGAATACTCGGGATCGTCAGTTGCTTCTGCACGATCTCGAAGTTCGAGGAGATGAACGTGTCGATCAGCGGGATGCGTATCTGCCCGCCACACGCTGCGTTACTTCCGATGATAAGTGTATCGATGTAGATACCGCTGACCGTTGGGTTGAACTGGATCCGGATCTCGCCGAAGAACCCACTATCCGCAGGGAGATCGAGACGCTCAGGACCGGCGATGCTGAAAGCCTTGCCGTGCACAAGCCCCATCTCGCTTACGTGGACGCTGTCAAGTCCGAGGTTGCGAACATGCACGACTGTATCGAACTGTGCAATGCAACTCGCAGTCGGGAAACGAATGATCGATTCCTTCGTCTGAAGCTTATACGCTGGTGGCGCACCGCTTACAGGTGATGTTGAAGGAACAAGCTGTGCCGGACGATGGAGCTTCGCAACGAGACCCTTGTTCTCGAAGAAGATGCCACGTGTTGCATCGTCATCGAACGTAAGATAGGCAGAAAGCCATGGTGTTGACTTCGAGATCACCTGGCCCTTGTTCGCATTGATCTCGATTTGCGTGCGTGCGATCTTCCAGATGCGCACTTCGTCGATCGAGCCGAACAGATTCTTACCACCACTGACAACGCTCTTACCGATGCGAAGTGAATCGTTGCCTGTGCTGAGCGAGATTGCAGTCACCTTCATTGCTGAGGATCGCTCGCCATCCACATAGATGTAGAGCGAATCGCCAGGCTTGAACACGACAGCGTAGTGGTGCCAGTCGGAGATATTTGGAATGAACTCGGAGCTGAGCGTGACAACGCCAGTAGGCGTGAGAACGCGAGCAACAACAGTGTTCGATGGGCCAAGCGCGAGCGAGTAGTTGATGAAGCTGCCGTTGTTTCCCTTCTCCAGGATCGTTGAACGATCGGCAGAAGAATTCAGACGGACCCAGGCCTCGACCGTCATCGCCTTATCGAGCTTTAGCGAATCCCCCTTCAACGCAACGTAACCGCCGTCTTCAGGGATGTTTAGCATTTGCTTCGGACACATCTGCGCGCGAGCTTCCTCTGATGCGACAAGCATCAGCAGCAAAAGCCATACACGCGATATGTAGCGCCGCGCTATCAAGGCTTCTGCGCCTCCTCGACCGTCACTCGAACTGTACGCGAAAGGAAACGGCCTTCAGGTTTTGAGTTGTCGAACAAGATGTCGCGCGAGCCATGGGACTCGACCGACATATCTGGCCTTGCTTTTTTTAGTGCTCGCAATTTCTTATCGAGCAATTCTGCGGCGCGTGCTGCGCGCTGTCCAGCAAGTTGCTCGTTAAAATCATCGTTTCCCGTCTTATCGGTGTGACCGGTGATAACCAGGCGCGAATCCGGGCGAACGCTCTTCGCGACGTAATTGATGATCGTGTCGGCTTGATTCCTTGCAAGTTCAGACGAGCTGTAGTCGAACAGGATCAGGCTGTACTTCTCAACTTTGCGGTCCGCAGCAACACTATCTTTGCGATAAGCACTTACATCACGCCGGACATGACGCAACTTGATGCTGCCAGATGCCCTTGCTTCGTTACCTTCAGCATCTTTCACCAGCAGATCATAGACAAGCGAATCGTCGCCATTTGGCATTGAGCTTTCACTCAAGCGCCACAGATGTTCGCCGACGGAGCCGCCGTTAAGTGCATCGAATGTCTGGAGGATCTGATCGCCCTGCCGCACGTTGATCGTTGCCGATACGATATCCGCATCTGCGGTGATCTCTGGTTCGAATTGGATACGTGGTGGCGTTGCAACGCGCTCGATGCGGTTCGCCCATAATGGCGCCACTATCGATGGCTTGCTCGGAATGATCTCTACGCGTTGATTTTCGGCTTGTCCGTGCGCTGTCTTGTCATCGGACGCATTCTCTGGTAGTTGGCGTGGCTGCAGTTTGATGCGGCTTGCCTCGATGCCCCAGATATCACGAAGGTAGTTGGCAATCGATTTTGCGCGGGCGCTACCAAGATCTGCTTGCGTCTCACCGTTCAGGCTTCGCGTACCAACGAGTGTGATCTTCGCTTGTTTATCAGCTCGCAGACGTGCGCCGATGATATTCAGTATTTGATAGTGAACATCTTCTGCGTTCAATGCGAAGAGTGCACGCTCATCAAAAACCTTAATGGCGTCCGTCGATCGGTACTTCTCATAACGACCATCGATCTCCGTCTGACCTGCTTTGAAGAACACATAGTTCAAGGTCGGTATCGCTTCAGTCACTTGCAGTCTCTCAACGGTCAGGGTTGGCTCGGCAACCTCTGAACCGTCCATGTTGAGTCCAACTGCAGATATGGTTGCAGTAAGGATCGAGCGCTTCGGCTCAACACGAGACATCTTCTCAACGAGCACAGGAGGATCTTGCGGCAGTGGCTCGGGTAGAGGCTGTGGATCTGGGTCGTAACCCAATGCGATCCCTGCAGACATCGTGGTTACTTTCCACGAATGCGGCTGATCGCTCTTGCCGACGCCAACGAGTGGTAAAGTTGTACGCAATGACGGGCCGATCGTCACGCCATTCTTCAGTCTGAACTGCGTTGATAAAGTGATGCCGAGATCAGCGAGAAGTGTCGAGGCTGCGAATGTGCCTGAAGGACGCGTATCGATCGTGCTGGTAAGCGAAGGCAGATAATATGCATTGCCTGAGGTGATGCTTTCGGTCTCTGAGTAGCTGCTCGTAAACGGAATGCCGAACGAAGGCGCGATGCCAATACCAAAGCCGAAGAGATTCAAAAGTTCGATCTCGCTGCCAATGTAAATCGCTTTGACATTTCCTTCGAACTTACGCTCGAACGTTACGAGCTCACGCGCAAGCGAGACATTTGCGACATGGACGTCTCTGTCAGGTGTGATAACGAACGTTGAGGAGAGATCGCGGTATTCGACGAACGGACTGAACGTCATGCCTAGCCATTTCGGCAGACGTACAGCAGCGAAGAACGATGGCTTCATGGCCTCACCCGATGTGTAGATGCCGCAGACCTGTGTGCCCTGTCCAAACGTCTGCATCCCCCGCTCGCCGGTTGAGCTTTGATTCAGGTTGAGCCGAACGCCGACGATCGGTCTTATCTCTGACTGAGAGTGAGCACGTGAGCTGGCGCAAAACAGCACGAGCGAGAGTATCAGACTTCGCAAAGTCCATAGAGCAATACTCGCTTGTTGCGCACTACACAAAGGAAGCACCGTGCTTGGGGCAGGATGATCGATAGATCTGATGGCAAGCGGTAAAGGGGCCGCAATAACCTCAGAGAACAACAAACAACTAGGACGTCGACGTGACCGCAGCATCGCGGTCAGTGACAAATGGAGGAAGGATCGGTAAAAGCATTAGAGGACTGTCGCCTCTTTTTGTCGAAGAAGGAGCAGAGGCTCTTCGCCAATGCTCCTTCTTCGTTAACCAAATTGTGCCTCGGACGAGCGCTTACTTTGAAGTGCTATCCTTTGGCTTGTTGATCTTGGTATTGATCGTCACAGGAGCCGAACCCCTCTTCTCGATCTCCACCTGATCCAGATTGCCATTTGCCTTAGAATTCAAGTCTGAATGAGGGGCAATTGTTTCGCCCGCAGGCTTTCTGGAAGCACTAACATTCTGATTTGCAGCTACGGCTGGCTTTTCGGTCAAAACAGGCGAATTTGCCTTGTTCTGAGGAGTCTGCTCGAGGCGAAGATCCTGGGTTGCAGGAGCCTCGGTTCGAGGCGCTGAGATCTGCTGTTGCGAAGGCGTCACGCCAGGGGCGGATAACTCGGGCTCTGGGCTAGAGAAGATCGCCACGGCTGCCATAAAGCCGACAGCCAGGCCACCGACGATCGTTGCGATCGGCGACTTGAGGAAGCCCATAAATCCTGTTGGAGCTGATGCTGCCTGAACAATGACTTCACGCTTGACTTCTTGTGAGGCCAGCTGAGTGGTAACTTGAGTTGCTGGACGGCTCAGGAGTTCGTGCTCGATGAATTCATCTGCAGCGAGTGTCGAGAGTCCGAGCGCTGCGAGCGTACGCATACGTACCTGTGCCGCTGAGCGAATTCCATCTTTGTCGTTGCTAACCGCACGCATGAGCTCGAGCTGCGAGCGGAAAGCCAATCGCAGTTCGTCATTCGCGGCGACAGAGATGAGGAAGTTCTGCTCCTCACCGCTCGTCATTTTTCTCTCGAAGTATCTCGAGAGCAATTCTTCATTCTTCAGTGTCATGGCCTAACGTAAACGTTGTCTATACGAGAGTATTGGATTAACCTGGTGATCAGATCGAATGAGAGGGATCGTCTTCTTCACCGAGACGCAGCCAGCTCGCAAT
Source organism: Kapaibacterium sp. (SeqCode) (assembly GCA_046590195.1). Lineage (GTDB taxonomy): Bacteria > Bacteroidota > Ignavibacteria > Palsa-1295 > Palsa-1295 > JBKJTP01. The sequence continues at coordinate 5,203 of JBKJTP010000140.1, forward strand.
CAATTTGCGAAGCCTAATGCGTGCGCGATATGCGCGGACCTTGATATTGCTTTCGGAGGTTGCCATCATCGTGGCGATCTCCTGATACGAGTAACCAGAATATTCATGCAAAACGAACGCTTCGCGCTGTTCGAACGGGAGCTTTGCTAACGCACGTCGAAGGAGCGTTTGGATCTCCTTCTGTTCACTATCAAAACTTGTTTCGTCCTTTGCCATCATCTTGCTCAGCACATCGCCAGAGCCCGCGCGGGTCTCTTCGAGTCGCAGAAGATTCAAGCACAGGTTCCGCGCGCTACGAAAGAGCAATGCACGGAAGTTACCGATCTGCACATCGCGCTTACGAAGCTCGAAGATCTTCATCCAGATCTCCTGGAAAGCATCCTCCGCCACACGATTCGGGATCATGCGGCGGCAATAAACGAGAAGAGGCGCTTCGTATTTCGAGTACAGCTTCAAAAAAGCCTTGTCGTTTCCGGAAAGGAATTGGCTGACGAGCTGAATATCCTCAGGGTCGATCCATGTCGCGGAGCCCTTATGCTCAGCAGGCGCAGACTCGTCATCGATCTTCAGTTCTTCGTCTGCATCATCCGAAGCAACAGCCGAAGGTGGCTCGACCTGCGGAAAAAGCGCATTGGCCAGATCCTCAATGCCAGAGGCATCGCTGCCAGCGTCAGGGTTCTGTTCTGATCCATCCTGTGGACCCTTCGCCAAATACTCTTTATTCTCGTCAGGCATGCTTCCTTACATCCCGGAATTGACTCCTTTGGGGCTACCAGCCCGTCAGGAAATACAAAAATTGTTGGTCCGCGGATGGATCACGTGTCGGGATGACCCAGCCTCAGACCATGACGGGCCGAAACCCAGTCTTCCATAAGACCGACGAGTCGGGAATAGGTTACAGTCAGGGGAGCCATTTCTCCCTGTCTAACGTAAAAAGGGGGTAAAATTGCCGGGAAGCAACCCGGCCCACGCCGATCATCACTAGAAGATCAATCATGAACCTCGCAAAATCACTCGTTTTAGGCGGTTTGGCCGCATCACTTGGCCTCGGTGCGGTTGGCTGCAGTTCGACCGAGAAGAACTCCTCAAGCACTAACACACCCTCAAAAATGGAAGAAACAGTTGTTACTACCCCTTCGGGCTTGCAGTATGTTGATTACGTCGTCGGTACCGGCGCACAGCCGACCGCTGGCCAGACCGTCAGCGTAAACTACACAGGCAAGCTGACCGATTCGACCACCTTCGATTCCAGCGTCGACCCAAAGTTCGGTCACGTTGAGCCGCTCGAATTCCCTGTTGGTAAGGGCCAGGTCATCCAAGGCTGGGACGAGGGCCTGCTCTCGATGAAGGTTGGCGGCAAGCGCAAGCTGATCATCCCGCCATCACTCGGTTACGGTGCACGCGGCGCCGGGGGAGTCATCCCACCGAATGCTACACTCGTGTTTGATGTGGAGCTGATGGGCGTGAAGTAACCCCTACATTTTCATTCTGAATTCAAAGCCTCCTACTAGGAGGCTTTGTAATTTTGGGTCATGCCGACAATCTTGCGCGACAGGGGATTTCGATTCTTTTTCTATTCAAACGAGAATAGTGAGCCGCCGCATGTGCATGTCGCAAAAGACAACGCCGAAGCAAAGTTTTGGCTGATGCCTGTTATCGTGGCTTACTCCGAAGGATTCACAAAGCCTCAACTGCGGTTCATCAAAGAGATCATCCAAGACAATAAGAGTCTTTTCATCAACTCGTACAATGCCTACTTCCAACGACAACAGGGCGCGCGCGACTGACCTTTCTTTCAAAGGTGAGTACTTGATCGTTCGTCTGGATGATGGGCGTGAATTAGCGGTGCCTCTCGCTTGGTATCCGAGACTTGCAGCGGCCACACCAAAGCAGCGGAAGCATTTCGAGTGGATCGGCAAAGGTATTGGTATTCATTGGCCCGACATCGATGAGGATCTGGAGGTCCAGGGATTGATCGAAGCTAGGCGATCTCCGGAATTGAAGCGAGCTTCTGCGCCGGTTGGGAGTTGGTTCTCTGCAAGTCAGGCACGATCTTATCAAGCTGCAATGCCAATCGAATCCGCAGCCATCAAGCCTAGAAAGTCTAAATGAGAAAGGCCCCGCAATAGCGAGGCCTTTTTGCTTCTTCTCTACTTCACCGCGCTAACATACGCACAAGCCTGACGCACGGTAACTTGCGCCATATGCATGCGTGGCCGAACAAGGTCTTCAAAGGTCTTACGCTCTTCCTGCGTCAATACTTTGTCAAGCATTTCGTGCGTCGTCTTGACATTGGGATTCGGCGCTGAATGAAGGATCGAGTCATACGGGGGCTGATGATACGTCGAATCGATCTCCGCTTCGTACACCATCTTCACCTTCGAGAACCCTGCGCGCTTTACTTTGGCAAGCAAGTCGCGCTCGTCGAAATCGAGCATCGGACCATTGATCGCTTTCTCAGTGTCCTTATGCGCTTTGATTTTTTCGTAGATGTCAGGAATCGAAGAAACATCTACGCCGAGCATCATCAGCTTATCACCTTGCTCTCCTTGATGCGAAAAGATATTGATCGGCTCGAAGAACGAGAAGCGACCACCTGGCTTCAGCACTCGAAAGATCTCGGCAAGCGCCTTGTCTTTATCTTGAATGTAGATCAAGACCGAGCGAATGACCACAGCATCGACAGATGCATCTGGTATCGAGGACAGGTCTTCAGCGCCGGCAACCACAAAGTCGCAGTTGCTCGGTGCGAATTGCTTGCAATGCTCGATGCAGCTTTCAGAAATATCAGAGAAGATGACTTTGCCTTCGGGGCCAACACGCTCGAGCGCGCCCATTGCAAGCAAGCCGTCGCCGCAGCCAACATCGAGCACCGTGTTACCCGTCTCTATTTTTGCAGCATCGAGCACTCGATCGCGTATGCCCGCCATGAACTCCATCGTCTTCTTGTAGATCTCCTCATTGCCGCCGAAGCGCTTTTTGAGAAGCCACTCTGCCCATTTATCCATTGCTAATCTCTCAGCTTCGCTACCAGCGCATCGATGTTCTTCTTCGCATCACCAAAGAGCATCCGTGTGTTCTCTTTGTAGAAGAGCGGATTCTCGACGCCTGCATAACCCGACGCCATCGAGCGCTTCATCACGACACAGATCCTTGCCTTCCATGTTTGTAGTACCGGCATACCTGCGATCGGGCTCGTCGGATCTTCTTCCGCCGATGGATTGACGATGTCGTTCGCACCAATGACGAGCACTACATCGGTATCTGGAAAGTCCTCGTTGATCTCGTCCATCTCGAGGACGATATCATAGGGTACGTTCGACTCGGCAAGCAGTACGTTCATGTGGCCAGGCAAACGACCGGCGACGGGATGAATGGCGAAACGCACATTCACATTGCTTGCGCGAAGCAGCTTCACCATTTCGGATAGCGAGTGCTGCGCTTGCGCTACTGCTACGCCATACCCAGGTACGATGATAACACTCGTTGCTTCCTTGAGCATGTCGATGACATCATCGACCTGTGTCGGTGTGACCTCGCCTTCGATCTCGGTGGCTGTGCCAGGACTTGAGCCTTCAGCAGAACCGAATCCACCAAGGATGACCGAGACGATCGATCGGTTCATCGCCTGGCACATGATGTAGCTCAGGATCGCACCAGAACTGCCGACGAGAGCGCCCGTCACGATGAGAAGATCATTCGATAGCATGAAACCTGCTGCTGCTGCGGCCCAACCAGAGTAGCTATTGAGCATCGATACAACAACTGGCATATCTGCACCACCGATCGCCATTACCAGATGCACACCGATGATGCACGCGATCACGATATTGATCATGAGCGGAGTGAGACCACTTGAAGGATCCGCTAGAAATGCGTAGCCGAAGTACGCTACGATCAGCATCAATACGATGTTCAGGATGTGCCGACCTGGCAGCATCAGCGGCTTACCCGAGAGCTTGCCATTCAACTTACCGAACGCAACGATCGAACCTGAGAAAGTTATTGCACCAATGAATGCGCCCAGATAGATCTCAAGCAAGTGTATCTTCACCTCTGCGTTCGTACCGGTGTGCTCGGGTCCGAGAAAGCTGCTAATACTTACAAGCACCGCGGCCGCACCGACAAAGCTATGTAGCATCGCAATGAGCTCGGGCATAGAGGTCATCGCTACTCGCGAAGCGAGCGTGGCGCCGATCAGCACTGCGGGAAGCACCGCGCCGATAAGCCACGGAAAGCCTTCGTTCGGCACGAGCATCGTCGTCGCAATGACGGCGAGAAGCATGCCGATAATGCCAAGGAGATTTCCTCGACGGGCTGTTTCGTGCTTCGAGAGTCCGCTAAGACTCAGGATGAACAGCGCAATAGAAGCGATATAACAAACCGCTGCAAAACTGGTACTCATATTCGCTTCCAATTACTTTCTGAACATCTTGAGCATGCGCTGCGTGACGAGGAAGCCACCAGCGATATTGACCGTTGCAAGCAGTACGGCGATCGTACTCAATATCGTCATCGCTGTATTGTCGCCGATTCCCAGTTGCAGCATCCCGCCAAGGATGATGATACCCGAGATCGCATTCGTCACCGACATGAGCGGAGTATGCAGCGCCGGAGTAACATTCCAAATGACCTGCCAGCCGACAAAGATCGCAAGAACAAAGACCGTCAGATGCGAAAGAAAACTTTGTGGCGCAAAGCGTGCGACGAGTATTAAAAGGCCAACTCCCGCGATCGCATAGGCCGTGGCTCTTCCCTTACTTCTGACCTTCTTCGCTTCAATGATCTCGATCTTCTTTGCGGCCGTTGTTTTAGCAACTGCTGATGGCGACGGAGCCGAGACCTTTGGTGGTGGCCAGGTGATCTCGCCGTCGTGCACGACGAGCGAACCACGCACGACTTCGTCATCATAATTGACCCTAAACTTCTCTGCGCCGCCCATATCATCGAGCAGATGCACGAGGTTTGACCCGTAAAGCTGACTCGCTTGCGGAGCCATGCGGCTCGGCAGATCAGTGTAGCCGATGATCGTCACGCCATCGGCAATGATCTTCTCGCCCGGAACGGTAAGCTCACAGTTGCCGCCCATCTCGCTCGCGAGATCGACGATCACCGAGCCTGGCTTCATGCTGCGGACCATTGCCGCTGTGATGAGCTTCGGAGCAGGCTTGCCCGGTATCAGCGCTGTTGTGACGATGATATCGACATCTTTTGCTTGCTCGGCAAAGAGCGCCATCTCCGCTTCGATAAAAGCCTTCGATACTTCCTTCGCGTACCCGCCTTCTCCCTCGCCGCTCTCTTCGATCTCGATCGTCAGGAATTCCGCGCCCATTGATTGGACCTGCTCTTTAACGACCGGTCGCGTATCGAATGCGCGAACTATCGCCCCGAGCGCGCGGCCAGCCCCAAGTGCGGCCAATCCTGCGACGCCAGCACCAATGACAAGGATCTTTGCAGGCGGGACTCTTCCAGCTGCAGTGATCTGGCCTGTAAAAAATCGAGGGAAATTGTAGGCTGCTTCGATGACTGCGCGGTAACCGGCCGTGCTCGCCATCGAGGAGAGCGCATCCATCTTCTGCGCGCGACTAATGCGAGGGACTGCATCGATCGCAAGTGCAGTGGCGCCTTTTTTCGCTACCGCTTGCAATAACTCAGGGTTCTGCGCGGGGCGAATGAAACTGATGAAGATCTGACCCGGCCGAAGATGCTCTAGCTCCGTTGGCTCCGGTGCGCGAACCTTAAGAATGATCTTAGACTCGACCCATACGGCGGCGGCGTTCGGCAGCACACGGGCGCCGGCAGCTTCATACGCAGTATCAAAAAAACCGGCACGTTCACCCGCACCGGTTTCGATGACCACAGTAAATCCAAGCTTTTGGAGTCGCTTGATAGTCTCAGGAGTTGCCGCCACGCGGCACTCCTCATTCAGTATTTCTTTTGGGATCCCGACGGTGAGTGTCGTTTGCTCGCTCATAGGATTAGTGGAAGGTGCACTATCAGTCTCTAACTGACGGAATTGCCTGCATCGATCAATTCAATGATATGCATCACGCGAGTACTTCGCTTTGTTTCGCGAACACCTTTCTGCAACTGCATCAAACAACCGGCATTTCCCGTCACAACGATATCGGGTTTGGCATCGTCGAGTATCCTCATTTTGCGATCCAGTAATTGATCGCTCTCTATTGGATGCTCGATGTTGTAAGAACCCGCGCTACCACAGCAGATCTCATTGTCAGGCAAAGATACAACATCTGTGTTCGTGATCGCTCGAAGAAGCTCAAGTGGCTGATCGGTCACCTTTTGCGCATGATAGAGGTGACAGGCTGCGTGGTAACCGATCTTTCCGGCTACGTTCAGCTTAAACCTACGAAGATCCTCGATGTGCTTCTCGAATAAGAACTCGCTAATGTCGAATGTTTTAGTCCGGAAGCTCTTGGCAAGTGACTCGTTATCACTGCCTTCGAAGAGATGCGAGTAGTCCTTCAGCATCGCGCCGCAGCCAGCGATGTTCGAGATGTAGAAATCGATCGAGCTATTCTCCACCGTTCGCATCAGATGTGTAGCGAGTTCCAGCGAGCGCTCCCGAAAGCCCGCATGAATGCCCAGCGCGCCGCAGCAGACGATCTCTGGAAATGCATGCACATCATAACCAAGTCGGTTCAGTACGCGGATCGTCGCATCATTGATGCGTGCGGTGAAGACATCACCGATGCACCCGAGCAATAGGCCAACATCGCCGATCTTATTCTCCTTCGTATGATAGATCGGGATG
>JBKJTP010000261.1:0-8724 GCA_046590195.1 Kapaibacterium sp. (SeqCode)
CTTGATCGCGACAGAATCCATCCCTTGCGCGAGCGGATATAAGAACTCATGCAGCGAGATCGGCTGCTCTTCATTGAAGCGCTTGTGGAAGTCCTCGCGCTCGAGCATCTGGCTGACAGTGTAGGAGCCCGCAAGCTTGATCACATCAGCGAACGACATCTTGTCGAGCCAATCCGAATTCGGCTTGATGATGAGCTTCTCCTTGTCGAGGATCTTGCCGACCTGCTCAACGTACGTCTCTGCGTTCTGCTGCGTCTCTTCTTTCGTCAGCATCGGACGCGTCTTCGAGCGGCCCGATGGATCGCCGATCATCGCGGTGAAATCGCCAATGATCAGCACCACGTCATGGCCGAAGTCCTGGAATACACGCAGCTTCCGAAGCGGCACGCCATGGCCGATATGTAGATCGCGGCTCGATGGATCGGCACCGAACTTCACGACGAGTGGCTTGCCGGTGGACGCAGCGCGTTCGAGCTTCTTCGCTAACTCTTTTTCGTCGATAAGATCCTGAGCGCCGCGTCGGAAGGCGTCCATCTGTTCGTTGACCGGTGCGAATGTGCGTTTTATCTCAGCAGGCATTGAGTAAGATCTTAGATGGCCCAGGTAACACCGAGCAGAACAGGAATGGCCTCCATAACATTTGATGGCCAGATGGCATTAGATGTTGCTTCGCCATCGCCGCCCCAGTTGCGGGTGTAGATGTTCACGCCGAATTGCACACTCGAGCGTGAGTGCCAATCGTACTGCAATGCTACTCGCGCAAGCGCGGTAAAGCCCGACGCATCCTGCCCAAGCTTTTGACCTTGCGAATAGACTTCGGGGTGATCATTGGTCACGAATGATGACAACGGAAACAGTGCAGCCAAACGATACTTTACCGAGAAGTCGCCAGCAGCATTAAGCGGTATACCGCCTTGAAAGCCAGCGCCAAAATGGGATGACCATACGCGTTCATGCCATGTAGTGTTGGAGTCGCTTTGCTTGACGAGAACACCTTCGTCGGTGCCTGAAAGTCTGTCCCAGCGCGTGCTCTGGAAGAGCGCTCGCTCGAAGAGGATGAACGGTGAGAAGACAGGCTTCGCTTTGTACCCGAAGAACGCGCGTACCATGCGGTATTCGTGCTCAACCTTGTTGGTCTGAGTCAGAAAGGTAAAACCCGACCGCTGGACACTCAAGCGATCGTCACCAGCAAAATTGACGAGCGGAATACCAACGCTGACCGCCGCGAAGAAGGGTGCTTTGAACTTGATCGAAAGATCGTATTCGATGGAGAACGTCCCAACGATCGCTGACGAACTGCCTTCGTATGTGTATGGCTCTCGTTTTACAGCGTCGGTGTAGCTCTCGACGTAATGAATATACTCGAAGCCGGATTGTGCGCCGAACGTAAAGCCTGTGCGATCACCCTCTTGCGCAAGTGCGCCAGATGCCATGAATAATGACAGTATGATTAGTAACGATCTCATTCGCCTCGCATCATATCGCGCTTGACGTCGCGCTCCTTAATTGAATCACGCTTGTCGTGGATCTTCTTGCCCTTTGCCACGCCGATCTGCACCTTGATCTTATTACCGAAGAAATAGATCGCGAGCGGGACGAGCGTCACACCCTGATCCTTCAACTTGTCCTGCAACTTCGCAAGCTCCTTCGAATGCACCAGCAACTTGCGCGTACGCTTCTCTTCATGGTTGAAGATATTGCCCTGCTTATAGTGACCGATGTGCACGTTCTCGAGCCAGAGTTCGCCCTTGTCGATGCGAGCGAACCCATCGGAGAGCTGCACCTTATTCTCCCGCAACGACTTCACCTCGGTGCCGGTCAGCATGATGCCACACTCGAGATCCTGCGTGATCATGTACTCGTGCCGGGCGCGCTTATTCTCCGCGATGGACTTTCGCGTTTTTGGCTTTGCGTCTCCGGCAGGTGCCTTGGATGTGGTTGGGCGAGAGTTGGACATAATGCGGGTGCTAAAAAACTAGCGGGCTGTAAGAAGTTGCAGAATTGCCCACATAGATCCTATAGGACTTATAGGTCTTGTAGGACCTATATGCCCGCCCTCGTTCGCGGCACGGAAATGATACAATAAAAAAACCTCGGCCGCACCCACGGCCGAGGTTTAACTAAAGAACAGTTGGACGAGAACCTACCCGACTAAGCCAGCGTGTGAGAGCGAGACTTAGTAAGGCAACTCAAAGCCACATCAATGTGGCAATTCCGATGGCTCGATCGACTTGACCTTCGTGGCGAAATTGCCAGTCTTGGTAGCAGTCGATGCCATTGCGCTATTTGTGAACAGGCGCTTGCCGCTGAGGTAGCGCTTGCTCCAATACTTGCTGTCGAGAGATCCGAGAGAGACACCCTTCGACGACGCTGCATGCGAGAACAGACCTTCACCAATGTAGATACCTACGTGGGTGACTGGTGCATAGCGTGCGGTCTTGAAGAATACGAGATCGCCGAATTGGAGATCCTGGCGGCGGATCGTCTCGCCGAGGCGCGACTGCAGGTTCGCAGTGCGTGGGAGCTCAACGCCGAAAGACTTTGCGTAGACCTCACGTGTGAATGCCGAACAATCGATACCGGCACGACCGACGCCACCGAATACGTAGCGTGTTCCCATCCAGTCAATGATGTTCTGCATGACGTCCGAGCGCTTGGCTGCGGTGGCCGGATCAGCCTCGTCATAGAGCGTGAAGTCGACCTGACGTGCGCGAAGCATTTCAGGATCCATCTCAGCACCGATCGCACCTGGGCGAGCTTTGAAGAATTGTTCGATCGAGACTTCGACGTCATCTTCTTCTGCTTCTTCCTTCGCTGCCAAAGCAAGCTCGGCCTCGATGTCAAAAGTTGGCGCTACATCATCACTGACGAGCTGCGAAGTCGAAAGCTGCTTGATCTTCTCTGCGAGTGCGAGCTTATCGCTCTTTACACGCTCTACTCGTGCAAACTTAGCTTTGGAAGCTTTGGCAGAGCGGTTCTTGGCACCCTTCTTGGATGTCGTAGAGCCGTTATGCGAAAGTTTCTTCGCTGAGCCTGCGGAGCGCTTCTTTGCCTCAGTATCCGTGGGTGTTGCTACGAGAAGACCGAAACCGATCATCACGAGCATAGCCACCGATCCGAGACGCTGGATTATTTGCGTCATCCGGTACAGGGTATTAGATTGTTTGATAACGAGTCTCTCTCTATCGAGAGGCCCGGGGCAAGTACTAGCAAATGTGGCAACAGGCGAGCTAGCCTTCATCCACAAAAAATCATTCGAACCAACGGCTGCACTCTTGCGAGTAGCGGACGTTTTGAAGCTCCTTCGGTGATCTCCCAAGCCGCTCAATAATGCGCCAAGGGTAGACTGCCGAAGATTATTCGCACGAATATACGAAGATTTTTGCCCGCCCGCATAAATTCTGCTCTCGCGGTCACCCCTCTCCTCAATATATTCCTTACGGCAAGCCATTCCAGAGATGTTCATTGACTATCCATAAATATGGACAGCAATCTATATCTCTTCAATAGCGTACCATGGGCCTTTAAGAAAACTAGCCCTCCGCCTAAAACTACTTTGCTAAGACGATAGCTCGCGTCTGCACCTTCCCATCTGTCTCCAGGCGGCAATAATAGGTACCTGAGGCCAGGCCCATAGCATCGAATGATGCTTCATGTGGTCCGCGACCCAGCTTTCCGTTGACCAGCGTCCTGACTTTAGCACCCCTTGCATCGTACACATCGAGCGACACCATCGCCGCCTCGCTGAGCGCGAAAGTAATGCGGGTGTGGTCGATGAACGGGTTTGGATAGTTTGCGGTAAGCTCGGCGATCTGACGCTCGACCAGCACGGATGCCTGAGCCGGCGTCTTGATCAGCGACTGGATAGTCGACGTACCGTTGACCGGTACGTTGAACTCAAAGCTCTTTTGATCCAGAATCGCCTTGCGCATCGGTTCGCTGACGCCAAACCAATCGCCAAGGATATTCGAGTACAGCTGGCGGAAATCCACCTTCCACTTTAGATCGAGATACTCATCGAGATCCGATTCACGGAGGCTCGGCATATCGCCATAGAGCTCACCATTGATCTGATTACCGAAGAGGAATTGCGGCGCGCATGTACCATGGTCGGTACCATTCGAATCGTTATCTTCGACACGGCGACCGAACTCCGAGTACGTCATTCCGATCACTCGCTCTGCATGGCCCATCGCTTCAATGTCGGATTGGAATGCAGCGATCGCGCTTGATAACAAGCTGAGCAGCATACCATGTCCGGCCGATGCATCTTTCGAATTCTGCTGTACGTGCGTATCGAAGCCATTCAACGTTACGAAGTAGACACGCGTCTTGAAGCCAGCATTGATGCACCACGCAACGCGCTTTAGCTGATCGGCCAAACGATTGCCAAGTGGGTACGGCACCTTGTTGGTGGCCGAAAGCGATTTGAAGCGATCGCCATAAAGATCCGATTGCAACAGCACCGAACGCACATAGCTTAACTCTGCGCCTGCTGCGGTATCTGGCGGCGCATCATCTTCGTATGCACTTGCAGCATTATACTTGCTTGGATCGAGCACTGCGAGGCCCATGCCGCCTCGGCCCGATTGAAACACTGGATTGAGCGCTGCTCCGATCTGGATCGCAATAGGATCGTCACCTGGCTTGACATCAAGCGGATACTGCGGATATTGCGTCTGCAGGTAGCGGCCGATCCATCCTGTCGTCAGGATCGTATTGCTATCGCTTGCAGTGTTCCAAATATCAGTCGAGCGAAAGTGCGAGCGATTCGGATCAGCGTAGCCAACGTTGTTGACGATAGCAAGCTTGCCATCTTTCCACAGCTTCATCATCTGCTTTTGTCCTGCAGAGGCGCGGAGATCCATTACCGAATTCAGCGCAACGCCATCGCGCAGCTTGAACTCATTGCGGAGGATCGCTTGCTCTCCGGCAGAGAGGAATCCGGTGCTGGGGCGCTTCGTCGTATAGATCGGATCTTCGAATGGGATGACGGTATTGAGTCCGTCATTACCGCCTTCAAGATTGATCAGGACCATGATACGATCACTGTCGCTTGCTGCGTTGATGATCGAGTCGTAAAAAGGGTCGCGTGCAAAAGCACGTCCGGGCATCCCGCCGATCGCGAGTGGAATAACGCCTGCTGCTGCAACTGATGCCGCGCTCTGCTTGATAAAGTCTCTTCTTTTCATCGTAATGGTGCGGCTTAATTCAGTTGGAATTCGGCAAGGAGCATCAGCTCGCGAATCATCGTGCGCAATGGCGCGATGCGATCGGTCTCAGGAAGCGACGGCCACTCGTAGTAATTCGGTGGCAGCTTCGGCAGAATGAGTGTTGTCTTCACTTTCTCCGACGGCATGGTCGGTGAGATGAAGGACGCTAGCTCAGTGAAGAATTCGTCAAACGTCTTATTGAACTTCGAGAAGCCTTTAGCCCATGCGAGCAATGCGGCATCATCGAAGGGGATCGCCTGATTCAGTTCGCCATCATAGCCTGTCCCGCCTGATGGAGCAAGTTGCTTAAGCACCAGCAATTGCGTTGCATAATACGTATTGCGAAGTGGCAACGTCGTTGTGCTTGCCCATGTCCGCCCACCGAGCCATCCTTTCACGTTTGGCGGATCGAGCAGCGTCTGCTCGAGCGCAGCAGCATAAACAGTGATCGTACCTGCTTGCAGGTCATTGACATCGTTCAATCCAAATGCACGCAACGCACCGACGATGTACTCGATCGGGCTCTTGATGCCTGCGCCAATATTCGCAGCATCGTAGAAGTGCGCGCTCGTAAGGATCGCCTTGAGGACAGGCTTCATCTCCCAATTACTGCTGCGCAACAGATCGGCGATCTCCTGCACGACAGTGAGTTCGGCTGGCGTTGACGGAGAATGATAGATGAAGTTGGAGTACAGCTTTGTCGCCATGTACCACGCGATCTGCTCTGCGCGATGTTCAAAGATCAGATCGATAACATCGACAACGGCAGCACCGCTTGATGCCAAACCATAATTCTTTTTCGGTGCACCGAATGGCTGCTTAAAGCTTGCATCGTGGGCGACGACATTATAGACCGCGCCCATGACGTTCTCACCTTCGCCTGTCACATCAAGCGTATAGCCAGTGAGCGAGCGAGCGATCTCCTTCACGTCTGTCTCAGTGTAATTCGGATTGCCGTTCTTATCGTGAACACCGGTCGTGAAGAGCTCGAGCAACTCCCGTGCGTAGTTCTCGTTCGGGCGTCCGCGGTAGCTTACATAACCATCGAGATAGATCAGCATCGCTGGCTGGATCGTCACGTCCTTGACCATCTGCTTAAAGTTGCCCCACGCATTTTTGCGAAGCATCTCCATGTAGCGATAGGTCGTCTGCGGGTAATATACTTTCGTCGACTCAATAACGAAGTGGTTCATCCAGAAGAGCACCATCTTCTCGCGAAGCATCGTGCTTGGCTCGAACATCGCCTCAGCCCATTGACGGCGGATCGCCTGGTGCGCGTAGTAATAGCGCAGAGCCTGGGCGTTGAAATCCGATTGAGTCCCGCTAAGCAATGGCTTGACCGTCAGCCAGTCCTCGTGGTACCTGGGCTTTGCTGGGAGCTTGGCAGCTGACAGGTTCACATCCGCGAGTAATGCATCGACCACACTCGAATGCGATGCACCGAGCGCACTCGTTACCTCTGCTGGAGTAGCACCGAATCCGGCGCGGCGATAGAGATGGTTGACGCGGTTGACGTTCCACGGCTCGTTCGCATTCGGCGACCACGGCGCGAGTGTCGAAGTGATCTTCGCACGTGCACTTTTAGCGCTTTGTGCAGGATCGAAATTCTTATAGTTACCGCGCTGGCTGCTTTCTGCAGGCTGCGGCATCGCAGGAAGGATAAATGCTCTACGGTCCATGGGCTGGCGAGAGTGAGTACACAAGACAACTATTGAATACAAGGGACACGACCCTATTATCTCTCGTTCCTGAGCAGAAGCTTACGATCTAAATGAAGTGTGGTGGAAGGCTTTAGCCTTCTACATCCCCCACCCGGCTCGGAACGCCCCTATGTTTGCAACAACTCCTAACTTCATGACTGCCGAATGTTTATATTTGTAGAAGGCTAAAGCCTTCCACCGCACCTCATTTATCTTGAAGAATTTCGGCTAAGCAATGTCTAACCCTGTCTACACAGCAGACGGATTCTCCTCCGGCAATCTGCCACACTTCAAGCCAAACGATGCGCCTTACTTTGTCACATTCGGACTCTACGGCGCTTATGACCGTGAGCTCGCTATGGTCAAAGCGAAAAAAATGAAGTTTGCGGATTACGATAAACTCTTAGACACTGCATTGGAGGGTCCCCATCATCTGAAAGACCCTCAATGCGCTGAGATCATACTTCGTAAACTCATGTGGCTGAGCGAAGAAGTGCTGACGATGCACGCGTTCACGATCATGTCAAATCATGTTCATCTGCTGATGGCCCTGAAGCCGGAGCAAGATCTAAGTGAGATGATGAGGCTTGTCAAAGGCAGTACGTCGCGCGAGTGCAATAAAGCGCTAGGGCTAACTGGCAATCGATTTTGGCAAAGCGAGAGCTACGATAGAGTGCTTCGATGGAATGAGCACCAGGTGACATTCAACTACATCGTACAGAATCCGGTAAAAGCCAAACTCGTGAAACATTGGAGAGAACACCCCTATACCTGGGTGAACGAAAAGCTACACTTCGTAGAATAAACACCGCTCTCTCAATCTAAATGAAGTGTGGTGGAAGGCTTTAGCCTTCTACAATCCCCCGATAGTTTTGTAGAAGGCTAAAGCCTTCCACCACACCTCATTTAGCCGACAAGATGCAGGCCTGGTTTATTTGGTTGGGCCGGCGAACTGACCGCCTCCCTAGCCCGTTAATTCGCGCCTATGAACAGACTCGACGAGATCGCGCGCAGGCGGACATTCGCTATTATTTCCCATCCCGATGCCGGTAAGACCACGCTGACCGAAAAGCTCCTGCTGTATGGCGGCGCGGTGCAGCTTGCCGGATCCGTCACGGCCCGCAAGAACCAGCGCTCTTCCACATCCGACTGGATGGAGATCGAGCGCAAGCGCGGTATCTCCATCTCGTCCACGGTGCTGCAGTTCGAATACGAGGGTTTCGAGATCAATCTGCTCGACACCCCAGGCCACGAAGATTTCTCCGAGGATACCTACCGCGTGCTCACGGCAGTCGATGCAGTGGTGATGGTGATCGATGCCGCGAAAGGTATCGAGGCGCAGACCAGGAAGCTCTTCGATGTCTGTCGCTTGCGTCATATCCCCATTATCACGTTCATCAACAAGCTTGACCGTCCAACGAAAGAGCCGCTTGAACTGCTTGACGAATTGGAGAGCGTGCTTAAAATTCAAGCCTTTCCGATGGTGTGGCCGCTCGGTGCCGGACAGGATTTCAAGGGAGTGTATGACCGCTTGAAGAAAGAAGTTCATCTCTTCGAGCGTACCATCGGCGGACAATACATGGCGCCTGTCTCGATGACAGGACTCGATGATCCGCGCATTGCCAGCATGATGTCGGAGCGCTCGCATAAGCAAGTGCTCGAAGAGATCGAGATGCTCGATATGGCAGGCTCTCCGTTCGATCAGGAGTTGGTAACAAAAGGCGAGCTCACACCAGTCTATTACGGTTCGGCGATCACAAACTTCGGCGTGCAGCTATTGCTCGATGGCTTCTTGCATCTTGCGCCCGCAC
>JBKJTP010000291.1:0-13360 GCA_046590195.1 Kapaibacterium sp. (SeqCode)
CGCTTCCCATCCATCACAGCAGACTTCTCAATTCACACACACTTTCCCGATTTTGAGCCGCGAGAGCGAAGCATGAAGTTTTACATGCAAATATACGAAATTCTCAGGTTAAAGTCAATACTTTTCAGCATATAATTATCCACAATTATCGGCATATCAGATGCGCCCGTTCCTCGTGTGGTAACTTTGCGGTCGTCTTCGGGTTTTTCTGCAAAACAATCGTCCTATGCCTCGACACTCACCGATCCCACTTCTACTGGCTCTGCTGTTCCTCGCTCCCTCAGCCTCCACCGCGCAGGACAATATGTGGAAACCCCTCAACGGCTCGCTCTCTGTCGGCGAGCGTGTTACTGCCGCGGGCCTCCATACTTGGGACCTCGATTCGGTCATCATGGTCGGCACAGAGACTGGGAAGCTCTGGGCGACGCGCAATTACTCCTATTCTGCGGCAATGAGATTTGATATCGGCGAGTCAGCCCGGATCACTTCGATACTGGACTTCCGGACGCCACAAGGTGACACCGCATTGGTAGTCTCAACCGAAAAGGGATTGTTCACCTCGATGAACGATGCGCAGACTTTCATAAAACTCACAACAGATTTACCTATCTCATCGATCAATGAGTTGCTCGCTCTGAAGAGCTCTACGCCGGATCGTTACCTGCTAGCAGCCACACCGTCAGGTATAGCTCGTTCTACCGATCTGATTACATGGCAGATCGTAGATGGCATTACTAAGGGGGTAAGCATTACGAAGTTTTCAAACTATGCGAATGCCGTCGTTGCTATCAGCAGCGAAGGAAAGATGTACCGCTCTACTGATGGCGGCAATTCTTGGAATGACGGCAAGGCTGACTTACCCGATGACATCACTATAAAATCTCATGCATTCCATCTCCCCGATGCGAGCGGCTCAATGATACATACCGACAAGGGACTTTTCTATTCTTCGGATTTTGGAGAGAATTGGGGAAGGGCTACTCAATCCGGTGTCTATTCAGAGGACAGCAACATTATTGAATTGACAGGTTTCGATCGTTCTGTCTGGATCACCACTGGCAAACGTGTTTATGGTCTATCTCCCTTAGAGAGTACGTGGCAGCTGGATGGGCAAACAGTTTATATTCCGAAGCAGGTAGTGTCAAAGCGAGTGCTCGGTCATAAATTACCTGCTGTCTATATTGCAGATTCAGTAGCGTTTACGACCAATCACACGATCGCTCCTAATTCCTATGGGACAGGCAAGATGAACATTCGTCCTGACGGCCGCATCTATTCGTTTGGTTCGACTCTCATGATCTCCGACCCACCGTACCTAGAATGGATCACTCAACCGGGGAAATTGCATGACGAGGCCTATGATGAGTTTAATAGTAGTGTCGCCGTGTCTGCCAATGGCTCCATAGTCGTTTCAAGGGCAATATGGAATCGGATCATGCAATCGGATGACACTGGTCGCACATGGAGACAAACCGCCAACTGGGAGGATATCCCCTTCCCTCACGGCGATATTGACGCGTCAACAGATGGCACATTCTGGCTAAACAACGGGACGATCTTCAATTACACCACGAGCAGTAGCGAGTGGTCGCCAATGCTTAATGGTGCGTTCGGCAAGTACGTATTGATGCCGACATTGTCGACATATCCAGAGCTCTTCTCAGCGCTGATCGAGAGTGGTGCAACCAGGCAGGATTCTATTTTACGTTCAACAAATGGTGGTGCTGACTGGACGGCGCTTCCCGTTGATATGCCTGCCCTCACCCGCAGGCTGCTCATAAACAAACGCGGCTACATCTACGGGATTACGGTCAATGACGAAGGGAATTCATATAATGATCTCTATCGCTCCATCGACAAAGGTGCGACGTGGACCAAGGTCACGCCATCTCACACAGAGTTCTTTGGCAACGAGATGAAACATCTACTAGTGGGGCCTAACAACGTAATGATAGTTCTCAGCGCAGCAGGCCGTCTGTATCGCTCACTCGATCATGGTGACACGTGGAGCGCGCTCACAGAATTCCCACAGCGCCAGTTTGGTCAATTCCACATGGATTCGCTCGGCTTCCTATACGGGACTGATTCCTATGGTCTCTTTCGATCTGCTGTCAGTGTATTGGGCACGAGTAACGTGCGTCCCAAGGTCGAGTTCGTTGATGAGGTCACAGTCTTTCCTAATCCAGCAAAGAGCAACGTGACGCTGAGGCTCGATGAAGCTATCAGTGGGAGCGTAGCCATCACCCTGGTTGATGTAGTTGGGCGTTCAATTGATCTGGGTACTCACACAGCAAGCACTCATGTCCTTACGCTCTCATTGCACGGTATAGCGCCTGGCGTGTACACGATGAATGTAATCAATGGCAAGACTACTTACCGATCCAAACTGATCATCGAGTGATGTAGGCGACCCCTTTCTCCCCTACCCGTGTTCACCCGCCCATGATATTCTCTGTCCTGAAATCGCTTGCGTTGGGGGTGTGGCTGGGTGCGTTGATCATGTTGGCTGTGGCGGTGGCTGCGCCGCTGTTTCAGAATCTGCCGTCGCGGACGATGGCGGGCAACGTGAACCAGATCATCCTGTCGAGGATGAACGCGATCGAGTGGGTCTGTCTGGCGATCGCGATAGCTTGCACGATCGGGATGCTTGTGATGGATTGGTCTGGCGGCCCGCGCCGTCAGCGCATCATCGAGATGGTGATGCTAGCTGTGATGGCTGGCGTCCTCTGGTATTACTCTGTCAGCATGACGAATCGCATGACCGAGCTGCGCGCGCAGATCAAAGACTTCGATAATCCGCGTGACACGACTGAGTATGTTGTTGCGCGTCAGGAGTTCGATAGCTTGCATAAGTCGTACACGCGAATGGTGGGGATCAATATGCTGCTGATACTCGGGTCGTTCGTTGTGACGGTGCTGAGTGTGAGGAATCAGAAGTAGCTTAGCGCTGGCTTTCTAGCGTGCCGTCCCTCGGGAAGAGCACGGAATACCCCGGCAGATTGCTTCGTCGGCTTCATCGCTTTTGGCGATGAATGCCTCCTCGCAATGACAGGTTTCTGGAAAGTTATGAAACGCAAAGAGGCCAGTCGTGATGACTGGCCTCTTTTTACACTTTGGTCGAACGCTTAGAGTTGGTCGAACGCTTAGAGTTGGTCGAACACTTAGCGGCGATCGTTGATGACGGTCTTGGTGACCTCTGTCTTGTTGCGGCGCGAGAGCGCAACGAGCAGGATGATCACTGCAAGAGCTGCGAGACCGATGAGAAGCATCGTGTTCGTGTCCATGCCTGTGACAACTTCCGAGCTGCTTGTCGAGGTCTTGCTAGCTGATTCTGTAGACGTCGATACGCTGCCGCTGCCACCCGTTGATGATGAGCCGCCTGTGCCCGTCTCCTGAGCGAATACGTTTGAAGCGCCAGCGAGGATGAGAAGAATGAGATTAAAGAATGCGTAGATCTTGATGCGCATAGTCTTGAGTATAGTAGTGATGATATCTCGACTTCCCATTGACGGGAATGCTCGAGCTTTTCTCTTCGCTACTATCCATCGAAAAATATGCCACAATGGTCAATCCGACATAAAGCGCCAGAATTATTGCTGCAAGAAGTGTGATCCAGCGCTTGCGCGGCACAGTATCATACGGATCGAGCCTCGGGATAGCAAAAAGAAAGGCGATCACTGCGATCGTGAGGAACAACGAGAGCCATTCCGGCACGAAGCTCAGCAATTGGAAGAGCGACAGGAAGTACCACTCAGGATGCACGCCCGTCGGCGGATCCGATGGCGCCGTCAGATCGTAGCCCTCGCCCACTCCAAACGGTGCGAACCACGAGAGCAGCATGAGCACCATCAGCATCCCGATCCAGATCGAGATCTCTTTCAGCATGTGGCTCGGCCACAGCGGCTCTTCGTAGGCCCCAGGTGTTGCGGGCCTGCCGAACATCAATGCAAGCGACGTGTGCGACATCGCAAGCATCACGATGAGCAGCGGCAAGAGCGCGACATGCAATGCGAAGAAGCGCGAGAGTGTGCTCTGGGAGACGTGCTCGCCGCCACGCATGAGCCCAGCGATCCAATCGCCTACTAACGGGAAGTATTCAGCGATGTCTGTCCCGATCTTCGATGCAGAGTATGAGACCTGATCCCACGGCAAGAGATAGCCAGTGAATCCTGCTCCAAGCAAAAGTATGAGCAGCGCAACCCAGGTCGTCCACATCACAGCACGCGGCTTTGTGTACGAGCGCATGATGAAGAGTCCGACGAGATGCAGGATGCCGAAGAGGATCAGGCCGTGCGATGACCAGATGTGCATGGATCGTATCTCGCGTCCGTAGGGCACGTGTTCGATGATCAGTCTCACACTTGCGTTCGCTGATTCCGGCGTCGGGATATAATACATCATCAGCAGCACGCCCGTCGCAACTTGCACCATCAGCAAGAAGAGCACAAAGCCTCCGAAGTAATACAGCCAAGTGAGCTTGCCGCGCGGCATTGTGCGAGCCTTGAGATCGAGCACGACCTTCTCGTATAGCGTCATGCTTGTGGCTTCAGAGTGATCGTGATCAATTCACCTTCGACGAGCACCGGCAATTCTGTCAACGGCGACTTCGGCTTCGAGCCCGGCACATTCACGCCATTGCCATCGAACTTGCCTTTGTGACACTTGCAATAGAATCCAGGCTCTTCCGGACGGTAGCTCACGATGCAACCGAGGTGCGTGCAGCTTGCAGTGAATGCGCGGACTCTGTCGTCGGCTGAATGCACAACGATCACTGGCTCTTCAGCGATCTCGATATGCTTCGAGCGCGTCGGTGTGTTGAGCTCATCCAGCTTCAGTTGTGCCTTTCCCCCGCTCTTTCGCTTTGAGTATCCGAGATAACTGCCCGCAATATTCGTGAACGGATACAACGCAAACGCCACAGCGCCTGCAAGCAGGGCCTTGAGTGTCTGGCGTCGTTTCTTATCGCGTTGAGTGGACATGATGCAAAGTTACGGAAGAACTGGAGCCTCCAGCCGTAGGGCCACATCGCAATGTGGCCGCGATGCGGGCTGCATGAAGTTGTATAAACGAATGTCGAGCGTGAATCGGATTTCGTCCACGCTCGACATTCAGTTAGATTGCAATTTTTTAACCGCATCCGCGGCCACATTGCGATGTGGCCCTACGTGCTTTGTCAATTCAGATCAACCCACACCGACTTGCTCTCGGTATAAAGATCGATCGCAGCTTTCCCAAGCTCGCGACCGTGGCCGGAGAGCTTGAAGCCGCCGAACGGCACGGCGTTGTCGGTCGTCGAGATCGTGTTGATCCAAACGGTGCCGGCCTTTACGCGGCGAGCAAGATTGTGCGCCTTCTTGATGTCCTTCGTCCAGATGGATGCAGCAAGGCCGAACTGGCTGTTGTTCGCTTCGCGGATCGCCTCTTCTGCGTTCTCGAATCGAATGATCGAAGCGACCGGTCCAAAGATCTCTTCTTGCGCAACGCGCATGTTGTTCGTGACGCCTTCGAGCACCGTCGGCTTCATAAAGTAGCCGCGTGTGCCGATGCGCTCACCGCCCACTGTTACGCGTGCGCCTTCGTTGCGCGCGATGTCGACGTAGCCCAGCACTCGATCCAAATGCTGCTGCGAGATCAGCGCACCAAGGCGTGTCTTCGGGTTCATTGGGTCACCAGCGACCATCTTCGCTGCACGTGAATTCACGACCGAGATGAACTCGTCATAAGCCGAAGCCTCAACAAAGATACGTGAACAAGCTGTACACATCTCGCCCTGATTGAAGAAAATGCCACCGAGTGCATATTTCGCTGCAGTATCGATATCGGAATCAGCGAAGATCAAGCTTGGCGACTTGCCGCCAAGTTCGAGTGATACGCGCTTGAGCGTCTTCGATGCGAGACGCTGGATCTCTTTGCCCACTTCAACTGAACCTGTGAACGCGATCTTATCGACATCCGGATGCTCGACAAGTGCAGCACCAGCAACAGGTCCCATGCCTGTGACGATGTTGATGACACCTGCTGGGATACCAGCTTCGAGTGTGAGCTCTGCAAAACGAAGCGCAGTTAGCGGTGTCTGCTCTGCTGGCTTAACAACTACTGTGTTTCCCGCAGCGAGTGCTGGCGCAACCTTCCATGCAAGCATCTGTAGTGGGAAATTCCACGGGATGATCTGTCCGCACACGCCGATCGGCTCGCGGAGCGTGTAGACGAGTGCCTCCCCACCGGTGCTTGGGATGATCACGTCGCCAGTGATCTTCGTCGGCCAGCCCGCGTAGTATTCGAAGCACTCGGCTGAGAGCGGAATATCAAAGCGAGATGATTCGGAGATCGGCTTGCCAGTGTCGAGCGTCTCGAGTTCAGCGAGCTCTTCGCCATTCGCGCGAATGAGCTCAGCGAGTTTGTAGAGCACACGCGAACGGTCCTTTGGTGACAACTTACGCCATGGACTGCCATCATCAAATGCAGCACGCGCGGCCTTGACTGCGAGATCGACATCTTCTTTCTGCGCTTCGGCGATCTCAGCGATCACTTCACCGGTTGCTGGGTTGCGCGTCTCGAAGGTCTTGCCAGAAAGCGAATCGACGAACTCGCCATTGATGAAGAGCTTCCCCTTCTGCGGGTTAGCTTTTTGCGGCTTGAGTTCTGCGATGATATCGGCTATGGAGGGTGCGGTCAGTGTCTCGCTCATTCTTGATTGCTATTCGAATGTAATATTAAACGTTACTTTTTCTTTTTCGGGGCCGATTTGGGCGCGGGCTTTTTAACAGGTGCCTTGGCCTTCTCCTTCTCAGCGTTGACTTCGTCGAGGCGCTTCTGATAAAAATCTAAACGTTCTTTGAAGTACGACTTCTCTTCTATTTCAGCCAGATCGTATCCCTTCTGCGCGTCTGAAACTGCAAGCTCGAACTTCTTTTGCAGCAGATAGATCAGCGCGCGTGTGTCGTAGAAATTCTCTTCGTCAGGACGGCGGTCGAGTGCTTCGCTTACAAGCTCTAGCGCGTAATCGAGACGGCGTCCGTAGTTCGCAAGCTCCCACGCATAATCATTGAGAAGCTCCGGATCGCGCGATCCGGTGAACTTCAAGATCTCTTCGAAGACCGCAGCAGACGAATCCACTCGCTTCTTGTTCTGATGGAAGGCAAGGATATCCTGCAGACCACCCAAGAAGAGTATGCTGTCTGCTCCTGTTCTGTTCAGTGAATACAGGAATCTGCGAAGCGGGATGAGATTGCCTTCGACCTGAAAGCGAAGATACGCGTGTCGGATCGTCGCTTGTCTGCGCGTCTCTGGTAATACACTTGTTTGACGAACGACATCGAGATGATAGACAACGCTATCGTACTCGGATCGGGCCTCGAAGCGCTCGATCAGGTCAAGCCGGTTCACTTCTGAAGTTGTGTCTGCCCAGAAGCCATCGATATAATCACGAATGATATTGCGCTCAAGACGGATCTCTTCAAGTCTCGCACGGAATTGCTCTGGCGTGTAGTTATTAGCGAACGCGATGCGATCGATCTCTCCGCCACCTGGGCGTATAACGATCGCCGTTGGGCGCACTAGTACTTTGAAGCGCTCTTCAAAGCCGCTAAGCTTTAACCCAAGATTACGCAAGCTATCGAAACCAACGGTGGGCTCCGGATCGGTCGCAAAGTCATTGACACCGAGCTCGAAGTTGTCGGAGAGATACTGCTGGATGTCCTTACGGCGCAGGATGCTATCGCGAAACGCGATGCTCATCGTGTCGACGAGATCGATGTTGAAGATCAGCGCCGGACGGCCAGAGCGCATCGAAGCATCGAGCGTCTCCACCCACATCCTCGTGAGCGGGAATTGGCTCTGTGCGCGAAGCTCGGTAACTGAGCTCGTGCAGAGCAGAAGAAGAAGTAAAACCGGGAGGAGTTTCTTCAAGTGTTGAGGGATCGGATTAGATCGGTTATGATGCTGACTCAGCTTTGTCCGCTTCCTTGGCGGCTTCTTCTTTGGCAGTCAAGCGATTGAATTCCTTTGCGCGCTCGATCGTCTGCTCATCGAAGCCTGCCTTGCGCATGGCCTCATCGCTCTGGAATGCTGCATCGACCAAGTGCAGCAACTCCGTCTTCATACCCATCGCGCTGTATCCACCATCGTGGAAGAGATTCTGCATCGTCACTTTCTTCGTGAGGTCCGAAAGCAGCGTCACGCAGTAATCACCGCACTCCTCTGCCGTCGCATTGCCAAGCGGCGCGAGTACGTTGGAGTACGAATACATCTTATCAAAATCTGTGATGCCCGAGCCGGCACGAGTGATCGTTGGTGACTGCGAAACAGTGTTCACACGGATGCCGCGTCCGCCGAGCCGTGCGCCGAAGCTGCGAGCGACGGACTCGAGTAAAGCCTTGGCATCGGCCATGTCGGAGTAGGTCGTGAAGGAACGCTGTGCCGCCACATAGCTCAGCGCAATGATGCTCGCCTCGTCGTTCAGCGCGTCGGTCTCGAGCGCACCGTGGATCAGGCGATGGAGCGAGAGCCCTGAGACGTCGATCGTCTTCAAGAACCAGTCGTAGTTCGAGTCCTCGTAGCGGACACCCTTACGGATGTTCGTTGACATGCCGACAGAATGAATGATAAAGTCGATCTTGCCGAGCTTCGCCTTTACCTCGTTGAAGCAGTCGATAACGTCCTTCTGATTGGAGACGTCGCACGCGATTAGCGGTGCATTTCCGACAAGCGTAGCTAGTTCTGCCGGCTTGCCAATGCGGAGCGCGATGGCGACGTTGGAGATAGCAAGCTGTGCGCCTTCGCGGTGCGCGGCGAGTGCGATCTGCCAGCCCAGGCTGGTCTCGTCCATAGGACCGAAGACGATCCCCTTCTTGCCTTCGAGCAGGCCGTATGACTTCTTATTCGACATAGATTACGGTTGGAACATTTAACGCCCGGTCCGGCGACCCGGAATGGAACACATAGGATAGCCCCTAAGTCTCAAAAAAGGGTTGCATCGCTCTCCAAAGCACTGACTTCTGGCGCCAGAACTTACTTGACGTTGAGGTATGGCACCGGAGGCACGAGCTTTCGCGACAATCCTTTGACGATCCCATCCCAGATATACTTCACGCAGTTCTTCTTCTGCTTAAAAGAGAGATAGACACCACCGGCAAGATAATAGACCAGCACGAGCGGCAAGCGCTTCAGCCGGTTCATCCGTCCAAGGACAATGAAATTATGGATGAGTTTGGTCGTGTATTCATCCACGTTATCACGGACGAATTTCTTCGATTCCAACTGCTTCATCCCTCCCTGCGTGGCACCCCAATGATCGATCACGCAACCAGGTTCGAAGAAGACCTTGTAGCCAAGCTTTGAGGCTCGTAGAAAGAAGACCGAAGGCGAGCCATAATCCGACCACAGGTTCGGATCGTTCAGCGGAGTTTTTGCCAATACTTCTCTCGCGACGAATAGGCCGAACTCGTGGCACATGTGGATATACTGCGGGCGGTAGCCACCCTGCGTCAGCAACACCGGCATCATGTCAAAGCGGTAGCCTGTAAAAAAGTGTTCGCGCGATTCATCCTGTAATTCCTTTTGCCCCAGATCCCAAAAGATGATCTTGGACTGAATGATCTTCTCACCTCGCTCGATCGCCTCTGCTGCTTTCGCCAGCCACCCGTGACGTGGAATGCAATCGTCATCCAGATTCACCACGAAATCGCCGGTGCATACTTCGATCGCCTCGCGCTTGTTGCGCTCCGGACCTTTGCCCGGCCCGAGAAGATACTTGAACTGCGGGAAATCGCGCTGCACCATCTCCGCCGTGCCGTCGGTCGAGCGATCGTCGGCGATGATGATCTCCGTCTCAACGTGAGCCGGGACTGTCTCGTCAGCGATCAAGGAGTCCAGCAGTGGACGCAGTACCTGCTTTCGGTTAAAGGTCGGGATGATGATGGAAATGCGCATTCTGGCTATCTGGGACCAATACGGGATATTGGGCCTTCAAACGCGCGGGCATTAGGGTATGGCTCCCAGGGAGGGGCTTGAGCGGTCGCTACGAGAAAAGCTTATTGCATCTTGAAGAACAGATGCACCATTTCCCCTGCGTCTGGGACGAGGACGAGGAGCGAATCGCGCTGGCGATACTGCGAGGATGTCTCCAGCTGGCACATAAAGCTCTTCTGGTCGCCGCACATGCGCCGCGTAGAACCGACGCTATCTGCTCTGAGCAGCGAGCGGTCTAGTGTGCAAACGCCAGAGAATGCGTTGCAGCCGTCAAACCCGCCGATCGTGTCTCCACTAATAGTAAAGTAAGTCTCGGCCGGCACATCGGTGAAATATCCCCCGCTCAGCGTCGTGTACCCTACCCATTGCCACTTCTTTCCCATGAGTTTGGCCGGATTGCCATCCGCACGGTATTCGGGTCCGTACGCAGTATCGCATGCTGCAACGAGCAGCATGAGCGCGATCAGGATTCCGAACCTCTGAGTAAACTTCATGTATTCAAGAACCCAGCACAGCAGAAAGAGTTACACCACCATGCTGAATCGTGACTTTTGTCACGTGTCGTGACTCTAGTCCTGGATCGCGAACTCGTGCAGCACTAGCCCAGTGAGAAGCTTAGGATAAAAGTATGTCGACTTCTGCGGCATGTAGTCACCTTGCTCAACAACGCGCGCCATCTCTGCTGGTGTTACCGGACGGAGATAGAATGTCGCGTTGATGTCATCTCGATGAGCGACCATCGCATCACGCTCGGCACGCGAATGCGGATAGAGAAGATTCGTCTTATTGTCGATCGCGGATTGTGTGAGTTCTGCGCCTTGCTTCAAGATGCGCTCCTGCAATTGCATCACCGGTAATCCTTCCAGCGCCGTCGCATAGCGCTCGTCTTTGCTTCTGAGCACAGTGAAGTGTGGTGCTTCGCTAAGCTCGATCATCGTTACTGCTTTTTGATCGTGCATCAGCGCCTCGTACGCATCTTCTCTTCGATCGTATGGCTGAAGATCATAAATCTCGCGCAGTTTGGCGAAGAGTGCGTAGGCATTGAAGTCCGGCATCCCATACAGCACGCGATGCGTCGGCAAGATCACAGTGCCACTGGCCCGCAGGTTGGACACGAATACCATCATGAATTTCGCTGCCTTGATCTCAGGATGCAGTTCGGCGAAAGCGACCGAAGTCTCATAGCGGTGATGCCCATCGGCGATCACGACAGGCTTGCTGCTCATGATCTTTTGGATGCGGTCAACAGCGATCAAGTCGTCCAGCGACCATAGCATGTGACGCACAGTGTCGCCGTTCTCAAGACGTTCGTCGATGTCTGCGATCGGTGCGTTCACCGTTGCGATCTCGAGCGTCTGATCGAAGACGAGCGATTCATCGTCGATCAATGCGAAGATCGGGCTGAGGTTGGCCTTCGTCGCTTCCATTAGCGCGAGGCGGTCGCGCTTTGGTGCAGCAAGGGTGCGCTCATGCGGAAGCGTTTGCTTCTCCGAGTATGGCGTGACGCGCAAGCGGCCGATGACTCCTTCACGTGTATATTGTCGTCCCTCTGGATCGGTGAACATCTGATAGTACACGTAGTACCTCGACTTCTCATCGCGGATAAGAATGTTCTCTTTCAACCACCGATCGAGATGACTCTTTGCCGAAGCATAGGGATCTTCAGCGTGATTGAGTTCGAGGCGTATGACGTTGTGATCTGCGCGCTGGTAGAGATCTTCGCGATACTGCTGCGAGATCACGTCATAAGGAGGGGCAGTCACAGCACTGAGCGTGACCTTTTCGCGATTGTATCGCGTGCCGATGAATGGGAGAAATTCTGCCAAGGGTGAGAGAGTAGTTGAATTCTAAAAGTCGTAGCCGTAGCTCTTGAGCGCGGTCTTGTCGTTGCGCCAATCGCTCTTCGTCTTCACGTGCAATTCAAGGAAGACGGGATGCTCGAGGAAAGTCTCGATCTCCTTACGCGCGTTCTGTCCGAGCATCTTTACAGCGGCGCCCTGTTTGCCAATGATAATTGGCTTTTGTGATTCGCGCTCGACGATGATGTCGGCATTGATGAACCACTTGCCGTTATCGCGTTCGTTGAACTCGCGGATCTCGACCTCGGTGGCGTACGGCACTTCCTCGCCATACTGCTTGAAGATCGCCTCACGAATGAACTCGCTAACGAAGAATCGCTGATTCTGATCGCTCAACTGCTCGGGATCATAAAAGGCCTGCGTGCCGGGAAGATACTGATGCAACACACCGAGCAACTCCTTGATGTTATGCTCCTTCGTCGAAGAGATCGGGATGATGTCTTTGAAATTTCCCAGCTCTCCATAGACTTGAAGGATCGGCAAGAGTGCTTCCTTGTCTTTGACCAGATCGATCTTGCTCAGCGCGAGCACCATCGGCTTGCCGGATGCTATCTTCACATAGTGATCCCACATCTCAGGCAGCGCCTTCTCAGGTGTGCGCGTCGCTTCTGCGAGCACCAGGATCACATCGGCATCACTGAAAGAGAGCTTTACCTGATCGAGCATCGCTTTGTGCAAGAGCGTCGTCGGGCGCGGCATGATGCCGGGAGTATCGAGGAAGATGATCTGCTCCGATTTGCTCGAGTGGATACCGAGCACGCGCTTGCGCGTCGTCTGCGGCTTTGCAGACATGATCGAAAGCTTCGTGCCGAGTATCGTATTCAGCAACGTCGACTTCCCAACGTTCGGTATCCCGACGATCGCCGCGTAACCGGTCTTGAATTCCCTAGCTGCTTCCTGCTTCTCTTTACCCACTGAATCTTTTATGGTTCTCGTAATAGCGCTTCTACTCGTGCCTGTGCGCTCTTCATTGCCTGTGCTGCGGTTGCTTTGCCATAGAGCACCTGGCTTACTTCATCTTCGATGATCGCTTCGGCATCGAGCCACCTTGGCACCATCGGCGTCATGCGTGCTTTGCTGAGCTGATCGATAAAGACCGAGCCCTGACTGCGATTGCGGTAGAACTCGTCCTTCTGCATCATCGTGTCGGCCGGGAAGATATTCACAGCCTTCGCGAAGCGCAACTGAACATCCTGCCGCGTAATATATTTCACAAATCGTATCGCCTCCTCTTTCATCGCTGAATTCGCGTTGATCGCGAGGTATTCGCCTCCGCCAAATGAGATGCCTGGCTTGCCATTGTTTCCAGGCACAGGCTCGGTATGCCACTTGAACGGCGCCTTCGCGAGCGGTGCGAGCAGCCACGAGCCGCTGTACGAGATGCCAAGCTGGCCGCGCTTGAAGAGATCGTCGAGGTTCTTCTGCGACTCGAGTACCCCGGCCTTCAACTGACCCACGTAGAATTGCACAGCCTCGATGTTTGCTGGCGTGTTCAGCGTAGGTTCGCCCTTAATGTTGAATGGCTCGCCGCC
>JBKJTP010000035.1:0-3369 GCA_046590195.1 Kapaibacterium sp. (SeqCode)
AACATACTATAGAAGAAGTAAAACGTCTATAGTATGTTGCCTCCCTTTTCAGCGTCGGGTGTAAACTCGCTTAAACTGGCTTTAATTCCAGTGTTTAAGCAATTGGCTGCTTCTTTATGAAATACTGGCAGCGAACCTCAAAGAGAGTTTAAGGAGAATTGAAGCCTACCCCAAATCCGATCCTGAATTGATCCAACTTTATCGATCGGCCCTCCTCGAGTGGAGTATCGATCCTGCTCAGGCCAAGGTATTTACGCCATTCGATCAGGAAGCCATGTGTGTTCAACCCAATGCCAAATCCAATAGTGTAGAGAGAGTTTGAGAAGGTTAAGGGATCTTCCTTCTTCCCGTTCGTGCGTTCGAATGTGAGCCACTCTCTTCCCAACCCAACCGAAGCGAAGAGTCCCCAGATCGGATAGTATTGCAGGTATAGCTCAGCTATATGTCCTGAGGTGCTGTATATCTTCTCTTGCGGACCAAGGATGGATTCTATATAAGTACTGCCGGTATAGCCTGCGCCGATCCAAAATTGCTTTCTGACCTGCGCGGCTAACGATGTGCCCCACGATGTGAAAGTGAGAGGATCCTGATAGACTGGGAAAACAAATCCAAAGAATCCCGAGATCAGCAGATCATGCTCCAGTTGCTCAAGCGTATCAAGCTTGCTGACGATTGGCGGAATGCTGGAGCCGCCCACGTCAATGCGGTGATGAGGAAAATGATAGATCGCGTCGGTACCAAAATCGATCAGACTTCCCAACTCGTACGTGATCAAATTTGTAAACCACCACCAATGATTCACCTTGCGGTCGAATCTTACAAAGTAACTAAGACTATCTGATCGTACTAAGATATCGTGATGTGGCTCATGCTTATCCAGTTCGAAGGAATAATGCGTCCATTCACCATCAGTCACTTGTCCAACCTTGAATGCTGCTCCGACTGCGTCTCGCAATTCCAGTCGGTTCGAATTCGCGATGAGCTTAGTCTCGTCCAGATTTCCTGAGAATATCGTGGCGCAACTCTGCATCGTCATGCAACAAAAGATCGCGAACAGCCAGCTTGTAATACTCATCGTGAATTGAACCGGATGACAACCCCTGCCCTTATGTGAGTGCTCTGCACATAATGCCCCGGCCCTTCCGGCGTTTCGATCGGTGCGAAGGCGAGGTTGCGCCGAAACTCTACGAATAGCGATCTGAAGGTAAGCCCTGCACCGAAGCTCCCGGTCATGACATTGCGGCCAAATCGCCTGTCCACATCATCTGGCCTCGCGGCAAGTTGGAAGACAAGATGATCGAATCCAATACCGGCCAGCAGATACCCAAACCTAACCGGAGAGTACTGCATAGTTGCCTCAACACTGTGTACCTCAGCGTCGTAGACGCGTTGAGCATAGCCGAGACGTTGCTCCAGATGCGAAGAATAATTATAGCCGATGGTCGTCCACAACTCGTGGCCGAGATGGTACCCGCCAACGATGCCATAGCTGGGCGGCAGTCCAATGTTATCGGATGTCGGCGATAGCACTCCTGCATGTAAACTCAGCATGAGCCTCTGCGCCGCACGCCGCTGTTTTTCGGCATCGACAAGTGTGAGTGGCAACGCTCCTGGCAACGTCGGGCTATCACTTTTTGCCAAGCGTAATCGGGGCGGCGGGAATGAGTAGATCGAGGACGTGAGGACGTCGATCCCTGTGAAGACAGGGAAGGAATAGACCAACAGTGCATTGGGTACCAACCAGCCGTAGCCGAACTTGCGTCTAAGCGTATCACGCTGCGTCATGTCACCATATCGGGCGGTGATGACATGCTCGGATTTCCCTTTGTCTAATTCAATGAAATTGAGATGCAGGCCTACCCCAGCGTCGAACTCGTGATCTGAAGGTATCTGCTTCCCCTCTGCATCGTAAAATGCGAGCGCTCCTGGCCCACCTTCGTACTGGACGCGATCGATCGGACCCTCAATGACGGTTGCGCAGCCAGCCATAGCAAGGCATACGCAAAGGAGTAGGAATATGGTGTAATTGCGAGCGGTACTCATGGCGTTGATCTCGAACACCGTGCAATATACGTCGCGATCGGCCGCAGCGCTAATGCCTGTACTGTACACCGAGCCGGAGTCCGAACGTCATGAGATGCCAGTTGACATCTTTTACTGCGTCGAAGATAGGCATATTGACATGCGCACCGGTCAGCAACGAAACCCGATCGCTAAGTTTGAATTGAATACCGGGAGAAACCTCGAGCGCGATCTGGAACGTCGTCGGTTCTGGCAGCGAGCCCTGAGAAAGTATTTTGCGACGTGTTCCTCCGCTACGGCCGACCGCATACTCCAGCGACGCTGGATGCAGCAACTCAACAGCTTCTGTATACGAGCTACTCATTAAGAAACCGGTAGCGATCCCGAAATACGTGTACAGCTTTTCCGGAATGAAGTAGTAATACATTCCGGCGTTCAAGTTCAAGTAGTTCAGAGATGCATCTGTCGTGAACTCCTCGATCAGCTTATTGTATCGCGAGCCGAGAGAGTCGCCGAACTGGATCGAGTCGCGAACAAAGCTTGACTTCCGAGCGACCACAGCACCGGAATAATTGGAGTAGCCCACGCCACCTGCAAGAATGAGCTCCTTACTGAATGGGAATACGAATAGACCTGCAAATCCCCCACTCAGTCGTGTACTAAAGTCCTTGTATTCAACATCCGCTGTCAGCCAGTCAGGCTTCTTGAACGTTACGTTCGATACTGTATAGGATGGCGTCGTGACGAACTGCACCGTCCAGCTCTTACAGCTTGGGCAGATCGTCTCGCGGCTCTCGACGATCGAGTAGGTCCAAAATCCCCCATCACCCGTTCTGCAGATGACCCAGTACGATTCGTTGCCTGCGACGTCAACAAGCTTCAGGCTCATGAATGCGCACTCCGATGTATCACGAATACGGAATGTCAACGGCAATTGCGATGTCCCTGGATCGAACTTCGGGATCGTGACCGGAGAGCGAAAGTTCGAGCTGTCGATCACGGTGATGCTTGCCAATCCCTGATCGAAGAGTCTGTCATCACGTGCGATGAGTGCGAGCAAGGTTGATGCATCATCGGATACGATCTCGAGTGACGGTCTGACAGTGTCAGGCGTCAGCGGGATCGCCTCGACGAACTGGCCACCGATGTTGCCGTACGAGTCATAGTTATCAGCTCCAACTCCGAAGCCGTACGAGTACAAACCAAACGGCAGATCGCAGCTCACGTTATGTGAGCCAAAACCGATCTCGATCTGGGCGATCGCATACTTTGAGATTCCGATCGTTCGAAAGAACTTAACAGGCCAGATCGCACCATCCACACGAAGCGACGAGAGTCCTTCGAGCG
>JBKJTP010000156.1:0-9787 GCA_046590195.1 Kapaibacterium sp. (SeqCode)
CATTAGACGATAGCTCTACGCGTCGATTCTCTTCGCGTCCCTCATGCACTGCATCGGTCGACGGGATCGAAGGCGCATTTGACGTGCGAAGCTGAATGCGTGCGTCGCCGATCTTCCAAACTGTCGTCAAGTAATCCTTGATCGCGAGAGCACGGAGCATCGCCAGCTCCTTCTGCTCCTCTTTCTCAAGCTCCTTGCCATCTGTCGTGCCGTTGATCACAAGCTCCGATCGCGGACGAGCCTGCATGCGGCTGCCAACGATATTTAGCACATTGTAATAGGCCTCTAGCGAGCGGCGGCCTTCGCGGTCATCCATCTTCGGAAGTGTCTTCTCCGTAAATCCGGAAAGCTCACTTGGGTTCAGCTGCACATATCGCTCGGGCATGATAGCGCTCGCGCTATCGAAGAACAGGTACGGCAATACTGGGAAGGTCTCGGTGACGATGGTCTCGACGATGTGTACTTCTTCCGAGGTTGCACGCGTCACGACAACCTGCGGCGCAGGCTTCGGCGTTACGATCGCAAGCGGCTCTCGCTTTGGCGGAGGAATGGCTCTCGGCGGCGGAGCGTCGCCTGGCAATCGGTAGCGAAATGCGATACCAAGTTCGAGTGCAGACACCTTCCAACTTTTGCTGGAGACTGCATCTCCGAGCGGCAATGTGTAGCGCACTTCAGGCGCAGCAGAAAGCACTTCGCTGAGCGGCACGGGATAACCGATGCCACCTTTAAGTCCAAGAGGTGAATTAAGATCGTTGATAATGCCAGCGCCAACCGTGCGATCGACAGTATTCGACTCTGGATAGAGCACGCCATTCGGCGAGAGGATGCGCTCGGTCTGCGTGTAGCGCGTGGCATCGCCAACAGGCATGCTGATGCTGAGGCCAACATTAATGTAGACCGGGATGACCGGGTACGGCATCACGCGGAAGCCGAGATCATAAATCATATAGCGCAGGCTCGCATTGTAGCCATGCTGACGGCGCAGCGGCACATATTCCAGCGTGCTCGGATCCTGCACTGGTAGTTCTGCCGTCACAGCTTCACCGAAATCGCCACCGCGCTCAGCGAGACCTAAGCCGAGATATGCATCAAGTCGAACGTCGCCTAAAGGAATGCCGTACTGATCTGCATAACGATTGAGAGGAAGCTCGCCAAAGATAGATGCAACGATGCCATTCCCCTGTCCGCTGCTGAACTGACCGCACTCGGGACAATCCAGGAAGATGTCGGACGTGGTCTCGTGGTAGTTGCGCGAATATCCTGCGAATGCACCGATGCGGAAGTTGTCTTCGACATAGTCCGATGTGACCGTTGTATCTTGCGCATGCGCGGAGACGGAGAGCACACTCGTGAGCAACGAAGCTATCAGCGTCTTATAGTATCTTTTCACTTATCGGACGATGACTAGTTGTTTCGATGCTGTAAAGCTTCCTGCCTTGAGGACGTAGAGGTATTTGCCGGCTGGCAGCGTACGAGTATCAACCTCGATCTGGTATCTGCCACCTTGCATCACATCGCCACGGCGCACAAGCTCCATCTTCCTTCCACCTGTCAGATCGTAGAGATCCATCGTTGCCGGAACATCCTCGAAGAATTCGAACTCGATGATCGCGATCTGCGATGCGGGGTTCGGACGCGGCGGCGTCAGTTCATTCGTACCGCCAACGAAGTTCAGTCGATTGATATTGCAATACGGCAAGACCTTCATCGTCGCCGTGTCGCCGCTCACAATAGGCTTTAACCACATCAGCGAATCGCTTGTCAGCTTAAGCGGTGTGAGGATCACTGGTGATGTGATCGAATCAGGCGCAGCGATTACATATCTGATCTCCGCGACCGAACCAAGCTTCACGCTGTCGCAATCTTCGATCGTTAGTGTAATCGTGCCATTCGTTCGTTGCACATCGACAGTCCCATAGCTCGACGTGACATCAAGATATTGCAGCGCACGTGGATTATATGCAAGCTCGAAGCGAAGATCGATCGGCGACAGCGGCAGATCGCGATCGACCGAGATCGGCACCGTGATCGTGTCGTTGATCGTACCGATAACAGAATCAACAGCAACTCCCATCGTATCGAAGGTCAGTGCCATCGGGAAAGGCGGTGCATAACCGACTGCGGTCAATCGACCGGTGTCAGCGATGATACACGGCTTGCTCGACATGGCGAACATCACTGTATCGAAGACATATTCATCGCGAGGACAGAAAGTGACCGTCACATAGATCGTGTCTCCTGGCTGCAATGTATCTGGAAGCGGACGCGACGACGCTGTTACAGCGAACCACGGATGCAAGTTGGCTAGCGAATCGAACACGATCGGTATCTGCCCAGGATTACTAACCGCCACTTGCACATCCTTGCAATCACGAACATTGACAGTATCGAATGCCGCCAGCTGCTGGATCTCGATCATCGGTTCATCGATGATGACCCACGCGCGATCCACTCCGGCAACGATCTTGAAGTTGACCAGCGAATCTGAATCAAAGTCGATCTCGTCAAGTAATATTGGGAAGCTCGTCGGGCCACCCTTCACCACGAACCTGACATAAGCGAATGTGCCTGCAACAACGTCACGAGCGTTCTTGAGCAATGCACGTGCACCATCGCCAGTATCAACGATACTCGCAGTGCTAGTGAAAGGTGTTATGATATCGAGCAATTGCAAGGCAAGCGAATCGTACTGCAAGCGGAAGAGCATATCGATCACCGGTTGCGGGATGTCGCGGGTGATCATGATCGGCAGCACGAGCGTATCACATGTCGTAAGTCTCAGTGTGTCGCGTCCAACAGCATTCGTATCGAATGCCATCTGCAGACCGAATGCCGGCGCGAAGCCAGAGCCGCGCACAAGTATCGTTGTATCGATGCCGACACACGGGAAGATCGTATGGATCTGCATGCGTGCTTCATAGTCCCTTGGTGCGCGTGGACGGAAATCGACAAGGATCTTGAACGTGTCAAGACGATAGACGACCCATGGCAGTGGCTGTCCCGTGGCTGCGCGTGCAGTGAAGACGCGCTGATCGGGATCGAACGTGACGTTCGTGATCACAATGCTATCGCCGCTCGGATTCGTAAAAGCATCCGGCACATACACTTTCACCGTGATCGCGCCAAGCGTTGTATCAACACGCGTCGCTGGGAATGTGATGAGCGTGCGATCGGGGATGAAGTTGATCTCGCGGCGTCCGCTGAGCACGGTCTTGAATTCTTCACGCCAGCCCGGTGAACGCGCAACAATATGCAGCGTGTCATTCGTGACACGGTTGGCTTGTGTGGCCGGGATGTTCGGGCAGAAGGAAATGATCAACGTATCGGCACCCTGTGGCGGGATCGTGTAAGGAAGCGTTGTGCCGCCGGTCATTTTCGATCGCCATGTATAGATAGAAGGCACAAGCGCTGTGACGTTCACTCCATCGATCCAGATCGAATCGATCGTCAGGTTCTGCAGATTGCTGGTGTTGTTCAGCGGAATTTCCCGCTCTGCGCAATCGCATGGTTTGACCATGCTGTAGTTCACGAAAGTCAGCGGCACTTGCAGCTTCGCCACCTTGCCGGAGCCTGTGATGTCGCCACGATTCGTAATGTCGCACGGTGCGTCGATTGTGACGATGAGTTGGCCATTGTAACTCTGCTCCGCCTTTGGCTCGAAGCGCACATGCACCCAAAGCGAATCGCGAGGTTGCAGTGTAAATGGCACATTTGGCACGATGCTCGTGATCGTGTATCCTGCGGGTGCTGTGATCGAGCTGATGTTCACCGGCACACGGCTGATATTCTCGACGAGTATGCTATCGCTCTTCGTCCACCCAACCTCGACGACATTATATGTAGTGAGTGGAGTGACATAAACGCGAGGCGCGACGCTCGTACCGCGTATGAGTATCTGATACTTCTCGTTGTTGTCGAGCGTGATATCGATAAAGGCCTGATCTGCACGATCATCCTTCATATCATCCGGGCAGTATCGGACACGATACGTGAATGACGCGCCATCGCTGAATGACCCTGTGGGTGCGCGATCGAGCAAGGTGAACTTGCCAGTATTGTCGATCAGGTTGTCGCTTACGATCGTGCGAGGTCCGCCAGAGATATTCTTTACATTGATCGACAGCTCCGCGCATTGGCATCCGATGACGTTCTCGATGTTGACGTATTCTGGAGTGAATTCCAGCGCTTCAAAATAGCCTTTACCCTCGATCGGGATGCAGATGGTCTCGTAGCAATCTTCATCAAAGATGCAAAGCGTGTCGTAATACGTGATCGCCTGGCGTGGCCTAAACTGCACTTGCAGCGTTTGTTGCGCGTTCGGCCCAATGCGGAAAGACTTCGCACCTGCGAATGAAAATACATCGCCGACTTTAAGATAAGCCGACATATTCCGCTCATCGAGTCCGTGGTTCGTAACAGATGCGGTCTGGATCGATGACTTTCCGATCGTCACATTGCCGAATCCGATAAGGTTCTGATCGAAGCGAACATCGACCGAGATACCGCGCCCCGTGAGTTCAACGATCTTGACGATGGTACATCCACGGTAGCGCCCAGTGATCTTCATCTGGCCGGTGTATGGCCCTGGTGCGATTGGGCGCGAACGCACGAACGTCGGCTGATACGCACGCTGCGCGATCAGGATGAGCGGAAAGCGCATTCCCGCACCGATGAAGCCTGTTGAAAACTCGATGTTGTCGATGAAGACTGTGTCCTTCAGCGTCTTCAGCAGATTGCGATACTGATAGATCTGCGAGTTACTTGTTTGATCCGGGCAGACCGGCTCGAAATTCATCTGCTCCATTCTTCGCTTACCGTCGGGATAGAGTATCCCTAAAACTTCCTGCGTGTGCCCATAAACCGGTATGATGCCTGCCCCAGCGCAAGCTTCATCGCTGTTGATGCGGATGGTATCGAACCAGGTCTTGGAGGTATCCTGCGCGTTGAATCGGACAACTAGATCCCAGCACTCGCCTGGAGCCAGGGCACGTGGCAGCGGCTTTGTGGCATCGGCGGGACTCAGCGTGAAGCGATTGCTATCGAGCGTGGTGCCGAAAATGTTGATCGTCTTGCCCGTTGTGTTACAGATCCGGACGGTCTTCTCATCGTAGGTCTTCTCGATGCAACCTGCGATCAACGTATCGAACTTGATCTGATTGATCGAATAACTGAGCTCGGTCGAGCGCGTAATATTGATCGGGATCTGTACCGGCTCACCACAACGATTCGCATTTGCAATGACGAGTCGCGCGGTGATATTGCCGATGAGGATCGCATTGACCGTTACCGTGAACGTCTGAGGCGCACGAGAGCCAAGCGTCATCGTTGCTGGTGCTGCCGAGAACAATCCGGCATCCGCTCCTGCGAACGACAGATTCACTTTACTGCCGCAGATCGAGGTATCAGTGATCGTGATCGTGTAACTCTTCGTGCTGATACAGGTTAGCGCATCGGTGATCTGCTGGACGTCGGTCGTGTAGGTTGCAGGCACAACCCTATTGCTTGCTGAAGGCACAGCACCGCTACGCATACGGCCGAACTGGTCGTTGCCAGTTGCGTCGCAGAGCGCCGTTGCGGTCTCATCCTCGTTAGCTCTATAGTAGAGCACAAGACCAGTCTCGCGGCCACCAAGCGAAAGATGCTTCTGACAGATCACCTCTTGCTGCGTCAGTGCACGGCTCCATAAACGAACCTCATCGATCTGACCTCGGAACGAACGGTAATTCAGCGTGTCATCAAAGAGAGCGTTCGTGCTGCCGATCTGAAGTGGCAGGCTCTTGCTCTCGACCTGCTTCAGGATCGTGAGCGGGAATGGACCGTTCGATCGCGCGACCTCAACACCATCAAGATAGATCGTCGCGAAGCTTGTTGCGCCGTCCCATGTCGCTGCAAGATGCACCCAACCGCGTGTGTAGAGATCTGGTACAGTTGCACGGGCGAGCGTATTATCGCTAG
Organism: Kapaibacterium sp. (SeqCode); assembly: GCA_046590195.1. Classification (GTDB taxonomy): domain Bacteria; phylum Bacteroidota; class Ignavibacteria; order Palsa-1295; family Palsa-1295; genus JBKJTP01. Next base: position 5,956 of record JBKJTP010000156.1, read on the forward strand.
CGCCCTGGAAGGAGTTATCTGCGCTGAGTTCGAAGCTTAACAGATTATCCTGCAAATAGACGATCCACTGATCGTTGTTATCGCGGTTCGGGCCCCACAAGCCTGCAACAAATACTTTCTTGCCGCCCTGTTGCACAGGCTTGAGCCATGCCTCAAAGGTGATGGCATTTCGGATATTGCGAATGAGATAACTGGTATCGACATCGACATACTGCGCGAGCTTTCCGCGCGTCACATCGATCGTCAGTGCGTTGCCGACGCACTCTTTGTTCTTGTCGCAAGCGGCTTGGGCGAACACATTACTCTGTTGCAGCAATAGCAGCAGCAGGGTAACCAGCAGCAATTGTAGTCGTTGCATTAGCGAGCCTGCATGATATGCGTGTGTGTCGTCGAGCCAATGCGCACCGTGCAGATGTACACACCTGTACCATCGACCGCGACCGGGATGCGCTGCGCACCGGAGGCTAAGCGCTGGTTCATAACCGTTCGGGTCGAGCGGCCAGCAACATCAGAGACTTGAATGAACACCTCTTCTGACTGCGCGAGATCGAATGCGATCGTTGACGATCCGATGAACGGGTTCGGATAATTTGTGACTGCGCGTCCGGCAATGCTTGGAATATTCTTTACGCTCGATGCCTGCGCACGTAGCACATCGACAGGAATGACGTCATCCTTCACCAGTACTTCACGCGCTTCGGGCAAGGTCATGCCGAACCAGTCGGTCAGCACTTCAGCGTAGATCGAACGGTAATCGATGTCATAAACAAGATCGCCATTCGAATTGAGATTCACCAGATCGGGTGCATTGCCATAGACACCAGAATTCACTTGCGAACCCCAAACGAACTGCACACTTGCTGCACCGTGATCGGTGCCAAGACTGCCGTTTTGTTCTGGACGGCGGCCGAACTCGCTGACGGTCATGCCGACAACGCGGTCCTGCTGGTCAAGTTGCGTCATGTCGTACTGGAATTGACCGATCGCATCGGATAGTACTCCAAGCAACGCTGGATGTGAGCCTGATCTTGGGTCAAGTTGTTGCTGCGACACGTGTGTATCGAATCCACCGAGAGAGACAACATAGACCTTCGTATCCAATCCACCGGCGATCAGCGCAGCGACAGATGCCATCTGCTTTGCAAAGCCATTCGTGGCATAGCTGCCCTTGAGCTTTGTCTTGCCTGCAGCGTATGCGTTCTTTACATTCTCAGCGTATTTGTTGGAGCGGCTCGCGATATCCGAGATGAATTCGTACTCGATCTTGTAGCGGGTATCGATGCTCTCATCATCGAGTGTATCGAGCTCCGAGCGCACACCCTCCTGCTTTGACGGATCACCAACTTCAATGCCCATGCGGCCCTTGCTGCTCATGAGTGCAAGTGAGAATCCGCCAAACTGGATCGCAAGCGGATCCTCAGGCAGCGAGCCTGGGAAATCGGGATATTGCTTTTCGAGCATGCGGCCGAGCCAGCCAGTATCAAGACGAATATCGGGATCCGAAGAGTTGATACCGGAGAGCCAAATATCTGTCGAGCGAAAATGCGAGAGGTTTGGATTGTCGTAGCCCACGCCTTGCACGATAGCAAGCGTACCAACTTCAAGCATCCTCGCAAGCCCGCCCTTATTGCCGGCGTTCAATGATGGGTGCAAGTGGATGTTCGCGAGCTTGAAGCAATCCTTCGGATCGACACCGATATCCGGACGCATCCGATGATAGTTATCATCGAGCGCCGGTATCATCGTGTTGAGTCCATCGTTGCCGCCAAAGAGCTGCACGATGATCAGGATCTTATCGCTCTCTAACCCATTGAGCTGAGCGAGCATCTTCAGCGTCGATGACGCGCGTACCTGCTGATCGCCAATTACGAACGGGGCTGCAGCAATGCCGGCGGCGACGCCAGCGGCAGACTTAATAAAGGATCTACGCTTCATGGCCTTTGCGCTGGTTAGCTAAGTTGGAAGTCGGGCAGTTCTGTGATGCGGGCGAGTACGTCCTTCATTTGTCGTACTGCAGATGCGGGCGAGGAGGCCAATATGTTCGGCCACTCATAATCGGGCGCACCGCCAAGCAAGCTCTGCATCAGTGCAGCCTTGCGAGCGATCGAAAGCTTACGCGGCAAGAGCAAAAGCGCCACGTTATCGATCAGCTTCGAAGCGTTTGTGTACTCCGGGAATTGCTTGATGAATGCAAGCGTGAGCGTGTCATCCATAAGCGTCATTACTTCCTCAGCAAGCTCCGCACGCCGTGGGAAGGTGCTGGTCGTGATCCAGTCATGATAGCCCGGCCATCCAGCGACGTTCGGTGGATCGAAGAGCTCTTGCTCCAGCGGGGGCATCTTCGTATAGGGCTTTACTGGCTCGGTGAGTTGGCGTCCAAAACCGACCGTGAGCTCCGCAGGCGTCTTGATCTGTGCACCGATGTTCGCATTATCGAAGAAGTGCTGACTCTTGAGCAGTGCGGCAACGACCGGCTTCATTTCAAAGTCAGATGCGATCATCAGATCGGCCATCGCCTGTATGACAGCTGCGTCGCTTTGCGATGGATTCGAATACACGAAGAACTGATAGAGCTTGCGCGAGATAAACTTCGCGACTGCTTCTGTTCTGCGCTCGAAGATCGTGTCAACAAGCTTCTTTACCTCATCGCGGCGCACGATGAATTCGGTGTTCGTCGAGATATCACGCGCCGGGAAAGATTCACCAAGGAATTGCTTGCCGTTCGTGTCATGCGCGGCCGGAATGAAGTATGTTGTGAATGCGCCGTTCGGCTTTGGCTTGTCAAAGTACTGCGCGATGCGCCAGCCAGTAAGAATACGCGCAGCATTCTGCACGTCGCCTTCGGTGTACCAACCGAGTCCTGTGGTATAGAGCTCAAGCAACTCTCGTGCGTAGTTCTCGTTGGGCTTGCTGGCGTTGTTCAAGTTGCCACCGAGATAGACCAGCATCGCGCCATCGAGCGTGATGTTGAGCACGAGGTCCTTCAAATTCTTTAAGCCATTCTCGCGAATAAGCTTATTCTGCCGATAGAGTAGTGGCGCAACAACATAATCCATATCGGCAACAAACTCTGTCGTGAAGTGGCCACTCCAGAAGAGGGTCATCTTCTCATCGATCGAGAGCGGCGAAGCCGTCATCGTATCGACCAGCCACTTGCGGAGTATGCCCGCGTCGGCAGTCCATCTATTGCGCACCATGTTCTGCGAAACCTGATCGAGACCATCGAGACTCTCGGTCTCACTATCGACGATCGTAGGCGGCGCTGGAGTGCTTGCAGTACTAAGTAGAAGATCGACGGCTTCGGAAGGCGTCAGCGCGGCGATCTGCGCGATCTCGCTCCAGCGTGGCATGAAGGTCGTGCGGCGGAGTAGGTGCGCTGCGCGGTAACGATCCCAGGGCTGTGTGGCATCCGGCACATAGGGCTCGAGGCCTGTTGCCAATGGACGCACTGCGCCACTTGATGGATGTGCTAATGCTTGCGGTGGACGGACCCACCCGCGAAGAAATGATCTACGGTCCATAGAACACTATGGTAAGGGACAATGCATGTAAAGGTCAGGTACTTCCTAGGTACACTGTACTTCCTAGGTACACTGAGGACATGGGCAAAATGACAGGGACGTTCAGCAACAACCGATATCGAAACAACCGACAACCAATACAACACAGCTCGTCAAGCCTGACACAACTGGGACGACTGAACTAGCGGCAAACTGACTACAGATCGAAGGGACAGAAAGGCAGCGGGAGAATTGGTGCTGAAAACACTTCGTTATTGCTCTATTGCAGAGCTACGAGAAGTTCAACGCCGCTTCATTCCAAAAATTCCACA
>JBKJTP010000258.1:0-4144 GCA_046590195.1 Kapaibacterium sp. (SeqCode)
CTTAAATTCCTCATAGACCTCATCAAGGTTGGGTATGCGGCGATTCTTGATGGTCAAGTAATCCCGCATGAAGCGATCGAAGAGTGGCCCTCGTTCAGGAGTCCCAAATACTAATTCGATGTGAGTCCAGAAATTCTGGTAAAGATGGTCCTGATCCTTTGGGTCAAGCCCCATAAGAATGAAGTTTCTTATGAGGTCTGCCTGCGTGAGTTTGAGCCCTGTCGAATTGAGGCTCTCGAAGATGAGTTGCGGATTATCATGCTCTCGATCGAGTGAAATGTCAACGACGATGAGCTTAAGTAACCCCTGATATACTAAAGCGATATCATCCAACTCGGCAAGTTTGGATTCAAAAAAATCGTAATTGGCCTTGATCTTTAGAGCAACAGATCCCTTAACGGGGACACCTCTCAGTATCGACTTTAACGTTGAGTGATCCGAATCAGTCAGACGGAGCTTGAGCTCAAGATCTCCAACCTCTTCGCTGTTGAAAAGAAAGTAGTTCGTAACTTTTCTTGATGTCATGTCGCCTGCCAACTCCCTACCTTCTATCGCCTTAGAAAAAGCAGCCAAAAGAAGGGTCAGTGTTGTAAGACGTTGCTGTCCATCAATAACTAAAAGTTGCGGTAACGCTGCAACCTGAAACAATCCGCGCTCTACATAGACGATTGAGCCTACAAAATGACCACGACTTGACGAGGTGGCAGCAGCTATAATGTCGCGCCACAGAACCTCACACTGTTTCAGAGTCCAACTGTACTTCCGTTGGTAAATTGGAATTACGAATTGTTTTGGGCCCTTAAGGAAATTAAGTAGGGCGATCTCTGAAGCCTTCATGTGATCAGATTGACATTATAACGATTACGCCGCAATTTCCTCTTCCTCTCCCTCGGCAGTCACAGAAACAGGTTCGCCGACGGGGCCAGCAGCAATGACTGACGTATTCGAGCGGGATGGCGAAACAGTAAACGCCTCGCGCTTGAGGCGGACGGAGACGAGCTTTGAGATGCCGTCTTCTTCCTGCGTGACGCCATAGAGTGCGTCGGCAGCGGCCATCGTGCGCTTGTTGTGCGTGACGATGATGAACTGCGTGTCCTTCGCGAATCGGCGAATGATCGTCAGGAAGCGATCGATGTTCGCATCGTCTAGCGGTGCATCGACCTCATCGAGGATACAGAACGGCGATGGCTTCACGAGATAGATGGAGAAGAGCAGCGCGATGGCCGTCATCGTCTTCTCACCGCCCGAGAGCAGGTCGATCGAATGCGGACGCTTGCCGCGCGGCTTTGCGATGATCTCGATCTGTGCTTCGAGCGGATCCTTATCTTCTTCGAGCTTGAGATCGCACTCGTCGCCCTCAGTAAAGAGTGAGCGGAAGATATCCTGGAAGTGTCCGCGGATCAGCTCGAATGTCTCGAGGAATTGCTTCGTCGCTGTGGTATTGATCTCTTCGATCGTCTCCATCAGCGTCTTCTGCGCTTGCGTCAGATCGTTGCGCTGCGTGGTAAGGAAGTTCAGTCGCTCGCTTTCGGCAACGAACTCGTCATACGCCAGCAGGTTGACGCCGCCAAGATTCTTGATCTTCTGCTTCAGCTCGCGCACCATCTCGCGTGCGTCGCCAAACGCGAAGTTGTCTTCCTCCGGATACGTCTTGCGCTCGATCGTCTCCATTTCGAATTCCTCTTTCGCGCGCTGCTCTGTTGCCTGGATCTTCGATTCGAGATCCTGGATCTTCATCGCGAGTTCGTGCGATGCGTTGATCGTCTTGTCATGCGATGCGCGTTCTTCGCGAAGCTGCTCGCGATAGCGATGCGCTTCTGCAAGTTTCTCCTTGCGCTTCTCAGAGATCTCATCGCGGCGAGATGTCATCGAGGCCAATTCTTCCTCAAGGCCCGACAACATGCTGCGAAGATCCTGAAGCTTTGCGTCGAGATCGACAGCTTCTTTCTCCACGCGCTCACGCTCGGTGAGCAACTGTTGGGATGAACGCTCGGCCATGTCGATCGAACGACTGACCTGCCCTTGCTCGCTTTCAATGCGATTGACTTCCGACGACAAGCCAGCATACTTCACCTGCACTTGCGTCGAACGTTGCACTTCTTCAGCGAGTATGCGCTCCGCCTCTTCTACGAGCATCTGCGTGCGTGCAGCAAGCTCGTGCGCCTCAGTGTGCTGGCGCTCGATCTCGCCGACCTCTGATTCCATCTGCGCGAGCGATTCCTTCAGCGGCTGAAGATCTGCCGTTGCACGGCCTTCGTCGTTAGTGAGATTATTGCGCTGCTCGGATTGGCGACGCAACTCGTAATCGACCTGTGAGACGCGTGACTCGATCTTGCGGCGCTCTTCTTCAGCAATGCGAAGCTGATGGTTCGCGTCCTTCAGGTTCGTGAGTTCGTAATCGCGATTGGTGTCGCGAATGCGTGATTCGAGCGTCTCGAGTTCAGCCTTCAGGTTCTGAACGTCGATCTCGATCTCATGGATCTGCTCGCGCTTGCCGATCAGCGTGCCTTCGGTGCTCTTGCGCGAGCCACCGCGAACAACACCTTCGCGCGTGATGACCTCGCCATCGTCGGTGACGCAACGATCGATCTCAGAAGTCGAATCAAGCACAGCGAAGGCATCATGTACAGACTTTACGATCGCGATGCCACTGAGCAGCATGTTGAAGAGATCGCGATACTTCTCGTCGAACTTCGCTGCGTTCAGTGCAGAGATGGCACCGTTCGGCACCGACGGAGTATGATAGCCTTCGCGCGGCACACGGTCGAGACAGACGAACGTCGCCTTACCCTTCTGCGAATGACGAAGCAATTCAACTGCCTGGAATGCTTCTGCGCTGTTGTTAACGATCAGGTAATGTGCAACTTCACCGAGCGCGCTTTCGAATGCAGCGCGATACTCGGGTGCGGTGGACACTGCATCGGCAACGGTGATCACCTCGCCCTGCGACCATCCACCCTGCCCTAGCAAGAACTCTGTTCCTTCGCTGGCACCAATGCCCTGCTCGACGAGTCCAGTAAAGAACTCGATCTTCGAGAGCTTCTTACCGATCTCGTTCTGTATCTGGAACGACTGGTTCTGCAACTCATCGAGTTGCTGCTTGAGCTGCTCTTTGCGTTCGTTGAGCGATTGCAAGTTCTGCTCGACGAGCGTGACTTTCTCATGTGCAGACATTCTCTCACTCTCAAGTCTTTCACGATCGGAGCGAAGTGTTGCTTCCTGCGTATTGATCTTCTCGTGATCGCCAGCAAGATTCGTGAGTCGGCGCTCAAGCTCCTCGATGCGTGCCTTACGACGCTCGAACTCGTTCGAACGTTGGTTGCGCTGATTGAGCAATTTGTAAACGACATCGCGAGCTTCCTGTAGCTCTGAGCGGCGTGAACGCACAACTGCATCAGCCTGCGCCTTGATCTGCTCCTTTTGCGACTTCTCTTCTTCGAGCGCAGCGCGATTCTCCTTTGCTTTCTCGAGTGCAAGACCAAGCGAATTCAAGCGCTCCGATTGCTCAACTCTCTCGCGCTCTAAGCGATCGCGCTCCGTGATCGCTCGCTCCTTCTGGTGCGTGAGCGAGCGGATGCGTTCTTCTGTCGCGATGATCGTCTCGCGTGTACGAGCGATGATGTCGGACTTTTCCCTCACGCCGCGCTCACTCGAGATCAACTGCTCTTCGATCTCCGTCTCCTCGCTTTCTATGACGTCGAGCAGTGCTTCGAACTTCTGCAACTCATCAGAGATGCGTGTCTTCTCAGTCTCAGCTTCTGTCAGCTTTAAGCGAAGCGGCTCGAGGCGCTCGAAGGTCGATGCGTATTCGCGCTCTAGCAGATCTACTTCAAGCGTGCGGAGTTCGCTTGATAGCTCTGCATGCTTCTTCGCTTTCTCGGCCTGGCGCTCGAGCGATGCTACGTTCTTCGTTACTTCCCGAACGATGTCGTCAACGCGAGCGAGATCGGTCGATGTTTGATCCAGTCGGCGAAGTGCTTCTTTGCGGCGGGCCTTGTACTTCGTGACACCTGCCGCTTCTTCGAAGAGCTTGCGGCGTTCTTCGGTGCGCTCGCTTAGGATCGTCTCGATCATCTTAAGCTCGATCACCGAGTAGGCGTTCGCGCCCATTCCGGTATCCATGAAGAGCTCGATGATGTCCTTT
>JBKJTP010000044.1:0-3866 GCA_046590195.1 Kapaibacterium sp. (SeqCode)
TCTAGCGTTCAGCGAGTCTGTCCCGAAAAGAGTGGAATCCCCAACAGATTTCTCGCTACGCTCGAAATGACTTGGTCTCACAGACTCTTAACCCCTAGACGCTGACCGCTATCCGCTGACCGCTGACCGCTACCCGCTATCCCCCAAAATAATCTTAACGGATGACCGACTTTTCAGCCACCTTTCGGAATGCTCATTGTTGTATCTAGCTCAGTCTTACGAGAGCTCATTACGGATCAGCAATGATCCGGCTGGAAATGGAGTCTTCATTTCCGCTTCGAACGAAAGTTCGAGAGCCGAGCATCAGGCTAACCCACTGTCCTCTCTGAGGGGTGCGGTATTCGCAAGGTGTTTGGTTTTTGCCGAAATGAGATTCTTCAAAATCAATCAGGGCATCATAACCTGCCGAGCCTACTGCGTAAGATTCTACAATGGCCGTCCCTTTGGGATGGCCATTCGATTTTTAAACGCTCCTTCCGTGTAGCGGCGCGGTTCCCGCGCCTGGTGGGGCAGGACGAATTTTGCGTTAGAGCAGACCGTTCCAAACGTGTCATCCCTCGACTCCGCGTCGCGGCTAAAGCCGCTTCCGCTAGGCTCAGGATGACATTGCTTCAAAAATGCTGCTCACTTCAAACCTTATCACATCTCCACCAGGCGCGGGAACCGCGCCGCTACAGGGGGAAAATCCCTGCACTCCGTCTATCGCTCGCGGCAATGTGCGATATTTGTATCCCAGATAAGCGACTCTGCTTGCATCTGTGTGACCAAACCCGCACTCTCCTCCGATGTCTGTTAATCCTGCATTTACGAACGAAAAGAAAGTACTCGATCACGGCTATGTCCGCCTTGTCGGTATCATGGGCGATGATAACTCGCCCGACCGCGACGCCCGCATCTCGACCGGCTCCGAAGCCCGCTCGCCCGAGCAGCAGAAGACGCTGATCCGCTTCCTGCTTCGTCATCATCATACGACGCCGTTCGAAGGCTGCGTGATGAAGTTCGAAGTGCGCGCGCCGATCCTCGTCATCCGCGAGTGGTTCAGACACCGCATGTTCAGCTATAACGAAGAATCGGGCAGATATAAGAAGCTCGATCCGCTCTATTATCTGCCGACGCCAGAGCGCGTTGCGTACCAGGCCAAGAGCAATCATCAGGGCTCTGGCGATGTGCATCCGGATGGACCCGGTCTTATCGCGACCTGGAAGCAAGAGCAGGAGGACTTTGAAGCGGAGTACGAAGATCTCGTCAGCGAGAAGCAAGTTGCAAAAGAACTTGCACGGCTCAACATGCCGGTCTCGCACTATTCAGCATTCATCGTCACCGGTAACTTGCTGAACTGGTTTCGATTCCTGCAATTGCGCATGTCGACGAATGCGCAGTTCGAGATCCGGGTGTTCGCTGACGCGATCTATGAGATCGGCAGTCAGTACTTCCCCGATTGCTTCGAGGCCTTCACCGACTACTGGCTGAACTCCGTGCAATTCTCAGGCGAAGAGGTGAAGTTGCTGAAGCAATTGCTGGCAAGCGATGCAGCGACGAAGATCGAATCATTGCTGCCCGAACCCGGCCCGAAGTTCACGAAGCGCGAAGCAGGGGAGTTGATTGAAAAGCTGAAAAAGCTAGCGTAAACCCTCGTAGAGACGCGCTACAGCGCGTCTCTGGAATCTCTCGGTAGCAGAAGAAATGCGTGTTGGAGAGAGGTCTCTCCAACACACATTTCGTATACGGTTGAAGGTTCGCAAGAGACGCGCTATAGCGCGTCTCTACGGAAGCTTACCCGTTTAGAGGTATCTTTGTGGGCCTGATCCCACTTACTATCTCTTACGCATATGACATTCCTGTTCTTTCTATCCATAATCCTGATCATCGTCGGTGCGATCGTGTATCTTGCGCCGAAGCGGCCGAATGCATCGATCCCGAATTTCGAGGCGATGAGCAAATTGGCCGGCGCCGGTGCCTTCCTGCTCGGTATCCTTGCCGTGCTCACGCTCTGCTTGACGAAGGTCCCGAACGGACACGTCGGCGTTGTGAGCCACTTCGGTAAGGTTAGCGATGGTACGCTCGATCCCGGACTCTCGTTTGTAGCACCGTGGGCAGAGGTCGCAAAGATCAGCGCGCAGACGCTTGAGATCAAAGAAGAGATGCAGGTGCCAACAAAGGAGGGTCTCACGGTTGATCTCGAGACTTCCGTACTGTGGCATATTAATCCACGCAAAGCCGCGATCCTGTACAAGACTGTTGGTGAAGAGTACTGGGACATTCTGCTTGTGCCGCAATTCCGATCAGTTGTTCGCGGTGTGACTTCTACTTATGAAGCGAAGGCACTTTATGCAAGCACACGCGACGAAGTGCAGAACAAGATCGCAGCTGAGCTGAGTAAGCTTGTCGAAGCGCGCGGCATCGTGATCGAGTCGACGCCACTGCGTAAAGTGACATTGCCGGAGCCCGTCACTGCTGCACTTAATGCGAAGGCATCCGCCGAGCAGAACGCCGACGCGATGCGCTTTAAGCTGCTCGCCGAGCAACAGGAAGCCGAGCGTAAGATCATAGAAGCGCGCGGTGATAGCGCAAAACAGGCGATCATCAACAGCACGATCTCCGATCGTTATCTTACGCTCAAAGGTATCGAGGCAACGCTCGAACTTGCAAAGAGCAACAATGCGAAGACGGTCGTCATTGGTGCAGGCGATAAGGGTATGCCATTGATATTAGGACAATAATACGTAGAGACGCGCTACAGCGCGTCTCTAGGAGCTTCGGGTAAATGCGGACTGCGTCTCCGAGACGCCGATCTCGGAGACACAGTCCGCATACGTTTGCAAGCGCGCAAGAGACGCGCTGTAGCGCGTCTCTACGATCAGTATCTCACCCCAATATCATTAAAAAACAACAGCATCTGATCCCACGCTCGCTTCGCGGCGACGGGGTTGTATGCGTTGCCTTTTGACTTATCGTTGCCAGCCATCGGATTCGTGAACGCATGCACGGCATCGGCGTATGCGTGGAATTGATAATCGACGCCAGCGGACTTCATCTCCTCCATGAACGCCTGCCCTTGCGCGGGCGGCACAGATGGATCTTCAGCGCCATGCAGCACTAGTACTTTCGCTTTGATATTCTGCGCGTCTTGCGGAGTTGGCGTCGCAAGTCCGCCATGGATGCTGACCGCACCCGCGATGTTCGCGCCGCTGCGTGCAAGTTCGAGCGCGCCTGTGCCGCCGAAGCAATAACCAATCGCCGCGATCTTGTTGCGATCGACTTGCGAAAGCGTGTTCACATGATCGAGTGCTGCATTCAAGCGTCTGCGAAACAGTGCGCGATCGTTGCGATACATGCCAGCTTGTTTGCCAGCTTCGTCCGGCGATGTTGGGCGCACTCCTTTGCCATAGATATCTGCAGCGAATGCAACATAGCCAAGCGCCGCGAGCGAATCTGCCTGACGCTTTGCGAAGTCGTTGAGCCCCATCCATTCGTGGATCACGATCACGGTTGGCGATGTCACGTTCGTGCGGCTTGCGTCATAGACGAGATAGCCCTCGAGCGGCGTTGTGCCTTCTCGGTACTCGATCACGGAGCTACGCAGATTCTGCAAGCGATTGGTTGATTGGATGGATTGGATCTTGGGTCCGCAGGAGGTGATAGAGACGCAAAGTGTTAGTAAGAGTAGAAGAGTCTTCATAGTCAGATAATTAATGCCGTCATTTCGAGCGGAGCTTCACAAGCGCTAGCGCAGTGAAGCGAAGTCGAGAAATCCCCTTCGGAAGTGATGAAGGATCCGTCAGCGGTGAGGCTACTGATGCTTACCAACTTTCTGCTATACTCATCATGTCTTCTCGCCAACACCAGGCGCGGGAACCGCGCCGCTA
>JBKJTP010000106.1:0-12105 GCA_046590195.1 Kapaibacterium sp. (SeqCode)
ATCGGGTCCGGACTTGGAAGTGAAGTTGCCACTCAGCGAGAGCCGCGCGCTAAGTGGACGCAGTAGGCCACGACCGAGACTGAAGTATGTTCTCAATGAAGAATCTGCGTCCAGCACGGGCACGCGTGGATAGAGGGTGAATGAGGCGTCAGCGTTCATACTCAAGAACGAGCCAATCGCGGAAGATGCGGTGAGACTCACGTTCGAAAACAGATTTTGAATAACGTCATATCCGCTGTTGATTCCCACATCGAGCAACTTCACCTTTTCTTCAGTGACAGAATCTTCAGTGATCGCACGATTGATCTTCGCTTCAAAGTTATTGCTTAATCCAAAGCTGATCGTGCCCGATTCTCGACCGGAGGCAAAGGTGCCGTTTATATCTCTCTCGAAAATGTTATACTCCACGATCCGTCCATTCCTTGGATCCTGAAACGTGCCGATCTGCTGGTCCGAGAAATCAGGACGATAAGATAGATTGACAGATGGAGAAACGATGTGACGAATAGCATTAACTCCAAGGATGCCAATATTCGCAATTCCGATCAATCTTGTCTCAACGTTCAATCCAAAATCATAGCGGTGGACTCTGTTAAATCCAGGCTCGATCACGTCGTCAAAAACTACATTGGTATCATCCAATCTCGCAGTTCTTTTCAAGGTACGGAAGAACCATGCCTCTCCATAGCCAATGCTGGGTGTAATACCGAAATACCCAAGCTTTGGCGAAATGGAAATAGAGGGACTATGCAAGACTCCATACCGCTCGACACGCTCGAATGTTGAATCGTTTGGCCGTGTACGGTTCAACTGTCGTTGCGCGTTCATCGAATAATCGATCGCGAGCGTCTGCAATGGATTGCTTGCTCCCTCTTCCGCATCTGCACCAGGAGCGAACGGAAAGAAGGTAGACTTGCGAACATTAAAACTCGGACTCGTTTCTTCGTAAGTATCGCGAATCAGGTCTTGATTTCTCGAATAACCGATATCGAGCGAGATGCCTGCATCTTCCCAGTTTGTTGAAAACGATGCGCGGCTTGTCGTTGATTGATCCAACAGATCGTTGATGTTCTCTGCAGTTGACTCGCTGTAACCGCTGCTTCGGAATGTCAAGTTTGCATTGAGTCTTGTTGTCAAGCCGAGGATGAGATCAGGAATTCTGAACTCTCCATTCCATACCTTCTTGAAAGGATCGTCTTCATTCTTGCGTGTAAATCCATATCCAAGTACAAACGATGCTGGCCCCGAAAGCCAATACCTACGCATGTATGACGCACGAAGATCAGCATCGTAGCCGCCCTTTGTATAGATGCTTGCTTTCACAGCCGCATCAAAATAGTCGGAGAAGACCTGATAGTAGCCGAGATTGACAAGTCCAAATCCCCGATCTCCACCTGTCTGATAATTCGGGGCAATGATCCCTGAGCGTCTTCCGCCGCCGTGATTCGGGAAGAGACCGAATGGCAGGGCGAAGATCGGGACATCGGAGATAAAGAGATAGACGGGTGCGGCAAAGACCTTGTCGCGCATCTCCACTTTCATCTTCGGGGATTCGAAGTAATAGTGCGGAATGGGTGCATCGCACGTCGTGAAGCGGCCGTTCTGCACGAAGAGCGTATTGCGATCGACTTGCTTTATTCGCTCACCATAATAGAATCCGCCCTCCATCGTGCTCGTACCGAGTTGCACGGTGCCCTTTCGCGTCTTGAAATTGTAGACGATGATCTCGCCTTCGTATGGTGTGTCGCCTTCTCGCAGTATGGGAGCGCCGCGGCTGGCTACTCGGTTCGTGTCTCGAATGATACGTCGCCTGCGCGAGAGCGAGTTCTCGATCACCGAGTCATAGTCATCGCTGTATGCAGTGAGCGTCGAGTTATTGAAGTCGACGACGATCGTGTAAGCGTTCAGCGAACGGCCCTGAAAATTCATCGTCGCATCGTTGACGAGGATCATCCGCCGACCATTGACATCAAAAACGATCGAATCCTTCGCAGTGTACTGCACGATCGTATCAATGCCGCCAGCCGTGCCGAGCGTGTCACCAATGCGATAGAGCGAGTCGGGCAGATCGAATCCCGGACGCGATTGCCGTGGCTGCGATGGCGAGCCTGTCAGCGTCTTTGTCGTGTCCTGCGCATAGCTCGCCGTTGCCGCGATGATAAGCAGCAATAGGGTGAACCAGCTATGTCTCGAGAGGAAAGACAAATTGGGTGACAGAAGTCGGACTAAGAAAAACTCTAGATATAGATCGGTCGCTTTTTATAAGAGATCGGGTCCTCGTGGCCCGCCTCCGAAAAACCGCGGAGCCGGAGCGCGCAGGAATCGCACTCGCCGCAGGCCTCAGATTCGGACTGGTAACACGACCAGGTCAAAGCAAGTGGCGCATTTAGCTCGATCGCCCGAGCCACAATGCTACTTTTCTTCATGGAGATGAGTGGCGTCATGATCCTGATCTGGGTTTCCGGTCTGGTACCCAGATCGATCGTTTGCTCGAACGCATCAAAAAAGACCCTTCGGCAATCGGGATAACCAGACGAATCCTCCTCTACCGCTCCGATATAGATGCGCTCAGCCTGGATGACCTCAGCCCAGCTCGCCGCCATCGCGAGGAAGTTGCCGTTGCGAAAGGGCACATAGGTCTGCGGAATCTCGTGGCTCTCGAGATCGGCCTTGCCCACTTCAATGGACACATCGGTCAGGCTCGAGCCACCGATCTTACGGAGAAATTCGAGATCGATTACCAGCCGATCCGCAATCTCGTAGTGGTCGCAGACCTCGGTGAAGGCTCGAAGCTCGCGCTGCTCGGTGCGGTGCCGATAATTTAGATGAAGCGCTGCTACGCGGTCACTCTCTTGACGAGCGATCGCAAGCGTCAGCGTTGAATCCATACCGCCCGAAAGAAGAACAACTGAGGTCATTGGAGAACAACTGAGGTCATGGGGAGTTACTAGCGTACTAGAGTCTGTTCTTGGAAGTCGATTGCTCGCCGACCGAGAAAAGAATGTTCAGACATCGAGGAAAGAACAGAACGCTCCTTCATAACATCCAACTCGCCTCTCTCCTCTCATTTGTGGCGGGGATCGTTAACGTTACTGGCTTTTTCGCGATCGCTGCGCTCACGACGAATGTCACCGGCCACTTCGCTTTCTTCGCTGATGAGGTCGTCCGGAACAACTGGGCAATGGCGTGGAATTACCTGCTCTATATTCTCGCCTTCTTCTTTGGCGCGTTTGTCTCGAACTTCTGCATCGAAACCTTCGCAAGGCGGGACATTCAATTAACGAACATCATTCCGGTACTTACGGAGATCGTCATTCTTGTTTCGATCGCGCTGCTAACACATTACAAGCGGCTGGAAAATGCAGATTGGATCGCCTGCAGCCTTCTCTTCGCGATGGGATTGCAGAATGCGCTCGTCACCTCGATCTCGAACGCGGCCGTGCGCACTACCCATCTAACGGGACTCTTCACCGATCTGGGCATCGAGTTCTCTCAGTTGTTCTTCTACCGCAAAGAGGAGCAGCAACAAAAACTAAAGGCATCGATCAAGCTTCGACTTGTCATCATCAGTTGCTTCTTTCTCGGCTGTGTGCTCGGCGGATTTGTCTATGGCGCGATCGACACGCTTACGCTGCTCATCGGTGCTGCATGTCTCATCATCGGACTTATCTACAGCTGGATCAAGGTGCGCCTGCTCAGGATCAGCCGAGTACTCATCGGGCAGTAGCCCTTACTCGAGCATGTGCGCCTGATGTTCGCGATGCTTCTGCTCAGGTAGTGAGATGCGAAGCTCGCCGGAAACCTGCGCGTATGTGCGCTCGGTCTCTTCAACTCGAACGGTGAGCTCGCGAAGATTTTTCATCGGCGCGAAGAGATCGCTCATGCGCTCGAAGAACCACTGGGCAAGATTTTCGGCTGTTGTTGGGAAATCGACGAAGACTACTTTGAGTCGGCTCTCCGTGAGGAAATCGGCCATCAATGTGTCCGAGCGATCGCACAAGAATGAGTGATCGATCTCCTCGACCAGCGGGTCGATCATCTGCTTTAAGATGAAGTAATCGAGCACCATGCCGTTTGCGTCGGGCTCGCCAGCAAGCTCAACTAACATGCGATATGAATGACCATGCACATTCCTGCAGCCGCCACCATGATATGGCAGGCGGTGCGCCATCTCCCAGCGAAAATCTTTTGCGATGCGTGTGAGCATATCGTGTAGTGTTTGCTAGGACTATGCGAGCATCTTCACTTCAACGCGGTCGCTCGTCGGCAGTTCATCCTCGTCCTGCGAGTACGATGCAATGATCGTCGAGTGAATGCCGCCGCGAGTTGAGAACTCACCCGTTACCTCAAGCCACTTCGGCTTCATGGCATGTACGAGATCTTCCATGATCTCATTCGTCACAGCCTCGTAATAAATACCCTTGTTTCGAAAGCCAAGAAAATAGAACTTGAGCGACTTCAGCTCCACACACAATTCATCCGGCACGAACTGGATCTCGATGGTCCCGAAGTCTGGTAGCCCCGTGACAGGACAAACGGAGGTAAATTCGGGATTTGTGTGGGTAACTGTATACTCTCTATTTGGAAACGGATTTGGAAAAACTTCCAACGATAACTTCTCGCTCATATTATTACTCTAAAACACTTAACATATACCTGTCATTGCGAGGCGGTATCCATCGCCAAAGCGATGGAGCCGACGAAGCAATCTCCTCGGGATCACACCGCTCTCGTCTCAGGCGACCATAAAATTTTGTGAAGCTGCAATTGGAAGCGAACAGGTAGTTGCTCTTCCATGATCCAACTCGCTAACTCCAACGGTTGTACCTGACCCCACACTGGTGAGAACAAGACAGTCTCAACTTTCTTGTCAAGATCGAACTCTCGCACTTTCTCTCTCGCCCACTCAAAATCCTCTCTACTCCCAATGACGAACTTCACCTCATCATGCTTCGTCAGATGCTCGACATTCTCATATCGATTGCGTTTCGACATACCGGAATACGGAGTCTTGAAGTCAACGATGCGTTTGACCCGAGTATCAACGCGGCTGATATCCATGTGCCCGCCGGTCTCGATCATCAGTTCAAAGCCTTCGCCGAGCATGCGATCGATAAGAGTATAAACAGCTTCTTGTTCCAGCGGCTCGCCGCCGGTTAGCTCGACTAGTTTGCAGTTGTAGCTTCGGACCTTCCGTAGCACGTCGTCGATCGAGAGATCTTCGCCTTCGTAGAACGCGTACTCCGTGTCGCAATAGGTGCAGCGGAGTCCGCAGCCCGTCAGGCGCACGAAGACGCAGCGCTCGCCCGCCTTCGATGATTCGCCCTGGATCGAGTAGAATATCTCGTTGATGCGGACAAGATCTGTCCTCCGCTTGTCCTGTGGACTCAGCGGCTGGTGCTTATCGAATGTAAGCGGTGAGAGATCGATCGCTATGGGCTGGGATTCCGGCATGGGTGGCTCGTGGACGAGCCTGCCAAACGCAAAGCCGGGGGGTCATGTTCGCTGACCCTCTCCCGTTCGGTGTCGCTCTGCTGTTCGCGGCCTCTCATGGTTCAAAAAGAAAGGGCCACCCAATTGCGGCCCTCAAATCTTCATCGGCGGAAGTCCTTACCTGGCCAAAACGATCTTTCGATACTGGACTGCACCATTGGCGGTCAATCGAAGGATGTACATCCCATTTGCCAGGTTATGCCCATTCCACCGCACCGAGATCCTGTCAGTCGTTCCGTCATAGAGCGATCCAGCCGATCGGCCGTGAACATCAAGTACGTCAAGCTTAGTATTGGCGACAGTAGGATTCTCGCAGGTGATCTCGTATCCATCGGACGAGTTGGTAACACGGAGTTCTGAAGATGTTACGCGCTCCTCAACTGTGGCTGCATCAGCAAAGGCAAGTGCATCGATCGTGAAGCTCGAGCCAACCTTGGGAAGGTCAGCGCTGCTTGTTGCGATCTGCACCACGATGATCGCTGAATCAGGCATGACGTTCGAGATGTACTGGATCGGGATCGTAAAGGAGCTCAACGAAGTGTTTGAATTCGTTACGATCAAAGCTCCGACTCCGATCGGCTCCGTCCCTACGTTTATCGAGACCGTCATGTACACCCCATCATTCGGTTCAAGCGTGGTCGCTAGGAATCCAGTTAATGCAGCAGGTCGAGTGCTGATCGGAAACCCGTATCCATCCGGTGAAGTGGAGATAAGCACCGGCGGATAGTTCTGCCCCCCGCCATCCACCACAACGCCACGAGCAGACGATGCACCTTGTACGCTAACGCTAGATTGCATGACCGTGCTGATGAATTCAGGGATGTTACTGGTCGTCCAGCCAACCGGATTGCCGTCCGTATCCCATTGCTCGAATGAAGCATTCGGGATCTGCGCATTCGAATTCGTTGTGCCGAGGAGAAGAAGAATAGCCAGACAGTAAAGAGTCTTCATATGGATAAATTGGTAAGAGCTCACAGGTGAGTGCTACAAAAATACGAAATCGCGGCGGAATTTCCTAATACAATTTTGCTTGTCTGCTAGCGATAAAAAAAAGGCCGCTCGTTTCCGAGCGGCCTTCGTCATTTGATCAAGGGTCCTCTATGTCCAAAAAGACCCTTCGTGTGTCACCACACTTTTGGGAAGCAAATCAGTTTAGTGTGCAACGAATACCTTCTTCGTTACGACGCCGGTCGGGCGGGTAAGCTTCATCAGATAGACGCCGCTGTTGACGCGCTCGGTCTGCCAGCGAACTGACGAGCTACCAGCGATGCCGTCGTGCAGCGTCTCGACGATGCGGCCATTGACATCGAGTACTTCGAGCTTCGTGTGTACTGGTTCGGTGTTGTGGAACGTAGCCTGCACGTAGCGGTTGCCACCATAGACGACCTCGAGTGAAGATGCGCGATTCGCATATTCTACATCGGCAACTTCAGAAGAGAAGCTGAGAGCATCGATCCAGAACTCCGAGCCTGGTGCAGCGGATTCGCTGCCCATCATGATAGCCACGATAGCGGTATCTGGCATGATCTCATTCGAGTACTGAAGCGGGATCGTGAACTTCGTGTAGCCTGCGGAATTCGTCGTGAACAGCATCAATCCGCCGCCGACGCTATCCTCACCGCGCATAAATGCTGCGATGACCATCAGGGTATCGTTAGGCTTGAGATTCGTCTTGACATACCCCGTGAGCGATGCAGGACGCTGCGTATATGGAAAGCCGGGCGAGAAGTTCATCGGATCCTGCGGATCAGACTTCGCCGTGATCAGGATGCAAGGCATTGCCCCTTCACCCATGATCGCAGGAAGCGTGACGCCGTGGAGGGCGCTTTCGCCCATCTTCGCCTGATCGGACTGAGAGACGGTTTCGTAACCAGGGATGACGAGTCCGCCCCAGCCAGCAGGAAGTCCATTCGCCCAGATCTCGAAATTCCCATTGGGGATATTGTCGTCCGGAACGTCCTGCGAACGCGCAGGGCTTGTGCTGATAAAAGTAGAAGATATGAGTGCCATTGCGAGAAAGTAACGAGATTTCATGATAATAACTAATGCGATTTAGAAGCGATTCGAGAACGAATAATAGCGTTATATGCAATTAGGACGAGCATCTGGCACCCGGCCTGACAGATCATTCTGAGATTTTTTTTATGTCTTTTTCCGACCCCGCATTTGTCGAGATCTACGAGCAGATCGATGGCGACAGGACGATCGACGTCGAGTTTTACCGCAAGATTGCGGAAGAGGCGCGCGGCAAAGTGCTGGAGGCCGGGTGCGGCAGCGGCCGAGTGCTGCTCAGGCTCCTAGCTGATGGTGTGGACGTAGAGGGCTTCGATCCCTCTGAGCCGATGCTGCAGCTTCTGCTCGAGCGTGCGGAGAGACGTGGCCTGACCGCGAATGTCTGGCATGGCGACTTCGACTCGATCGAAGATGATTACGCCGCAGTGATCAGCCCGTTCAACAGCATGATGCATTTGCTGGAGCAGGAAGAACAGATCGCCGCATTTGTAGGAGTGTATGAATCTCTGGATGATGGTGGCGTCTTTGCGTTCGATGTGGTCAATCCACACACGCTCGATATCTACGATGATAGCCGGCAGTTCGAGTCATCCATGACCGATGCCGCCACTGGCGACGTGATCGAGATCTGGCGCCGGTTCGAGCACGATCCTATCCTTCAAGTTGGCAAGTATCACCGCGAGTTCATTCGTCGGCACAAGACAGTGCATTCAGCGATCGACTTCCGCTGGAGCTATCCTTCGGAGATCTCTTTGCTGCTCTGCATGGCCGGATTCACCTCCTGCGAGGTCCATGGCGGATTCGATAACGAAGAGCTGAATGACGACTCGACCAGCCAGGTCTGGATCGCGAGGAAGTGAGATCAACGCTATCAAATAGATAACTCCCCCACCAAAACAAAAAAGGTCGCCGATTGGCGACCTTCCTCATATCATAGAGCAAACAAGAGACTTCCTCGCAAGGCTGGCGTAAGTGCATCAGCCGAACAAGGTGTGTGGTGAGAGTAGAGTGTTGTGTCGTTGTGTTGTTGTCGTCAATTCCAATATTGACAATGCAAAATTACGAGCTGCTTATTAGGTCATGATTGCGGGAAGATGAACTTAGCGTTCATCTTTTATCCCATGCGCAGCTTCCTCGATATAGATGAAAGGGCAGGTGTCCCAATAACACCCGCCCTTCATTCGTGAACAAGCTCAATTGTGAGCTTTGATCTGTACTAGGTACAACTTGATACCACTTAGGTACACCTGTTACTTCGCTACGACCATTGAGCGCGTCAGGCTTGTGCCATTGACGTTCAGGTTGAAGAAGTAAATACCCTGAGTCAGTTCTCCGTGCGGTAGGTTCTCAGAGCTGAACGTGAAGCTATGAGGGCCGACTGGAAGATTACCAGAGTGGAGCTCAGCAACGATGCGACCAGTCACATCGACGATCTGCAGCGTAACGAAGCCAGCATCATCAAGATCGAAAGCGATCTCTGTGCGATCCGCGAACGGATTCGGACGATTCTGCTTCAGCGTCACACCACGTGCTATGGTTATCGACTTGACCGAGCCCGTTGCATTACCAACGAGATTGATCGTCTTAGTTGTGTTGTCGCTGAAAGTCAGCGTCAGTGTGCCAGTCTGCGATCCTTCAATGGTTGGACTAAATGTCAGTTCGATCTCGCGTGAGCCGCGCTGCACGACGACGAAGCTGTTCTGCCCTGCCATCGCGAACGTGTTCGAACCAGTGATCACTGCATTCGTTACGACGAGTGGCGCAGCGCCTTCATTCGCGACGGTCAGCATACGTGTTGCGGTCGTGTTGATCTGGACGTTATTGAAGTTCACTGTCTCCATCTGCTGGCCTGCAACTGAGTACTCGGCTAGAGCAGCGTAGACCGTCGCACCCGAGTTCCAGTTCGCCCAGAGGCTATCCCAACGTGTTCCGCCGAAAGCACCACGGTAGTTCACATTCATAAAGCCTGTGAGGCCAGTGAACGATGCACCGCTCTGGAGCTGCGAGTTCGCAGTTGGAAGGAAGTTCGGGTTCGTCAGATCGAATGCATTCGACACACCTGCGCCGCTCGCGAGAGCGACGATGGAGTTATTGAAGCTTGCCGTTGCGAACCATGTTGCGATGTCGAAGCTCGTAACATTTGTCGTTAGCTCCTTACCTACTGTCGAACCAGCGATGATGTTGTTCTGGATCTTGAGAGCGCCCGACTGTGCAGCGTCCGCTACGCCAGTCTGATCAAGCAAGATACCGCCCGGCCATCCGAGGATCACCGAATTGTGAAGCGACATCAGCGAGTTGCGGCGAATGTGTGCAGCATTGCGATAGAGCGGGTTGATCTGGGTCGTAGCTTCCGCGAGCGGACCAACAACAGTCATGTTGCTGAACTGCGGCGCAGTGCGCGGATCGGCTGTGTTCGGAATGCTATTGTTATCTGATTCAAAGCTGTTCGAGCCCGAGATATCGGCAAGCTGCGGATCGCGCTGGCTTACAGCGAACTGAACGCGGCCATTGAATCCGAAATCGGTATCCCAATCATCATCAACCGCACGATTCGCGATCAGGTGAGTTGAGTTGACCGTTCCACCGAACCACTCGAATGCATCATCACCGGAGAAGGCAACCTGTACGTGGTCGATTTTCGTCTGGCTACCTACTGCGCCCATCGTCAGGCCATTGACCTCGTTATTCGGCGCGAGAGCGATACCCGGATACTCGATACGAACATAGCTGAGCACACCGCTATTGTCCTCTGGGTTGTTGCCACCGTACTTCGAACGAGGTCCGCCCTCTACCTGTGCCTCGCCAGCTACAAGATTGATCGGGGCACGACCTGCGATGATGATACCACCCCAGTCACCAGGTGCGCGTTGACCCGCAGGCATCTGGCTTGTGAAGACGATCGGCAATTCGGCCGTACCTTGCGCGTTGATCTTACCACCACGCTCGATGATCAGTGTGCCCTTTGTTGACTTCTCGCCAAAGATCACGGTACCTGGCTCGATGTTGAGCGTTGCACCATCGACAACGTAAACGAATCCGCGAAGCAACCAAATGCGATCGTTCGTGAGTGTTACATTACCGACGATCGAGTCCTTCAAGACGTCTTGACCATAGACGACGATACCCTTACCAACCAACTGCACAGATGACGATCCACCAGCATTGTGGGTGAAGCCAAGTGTTGCGCTGTAATCGCGAGCTTCTGATGGGCTGAAGCGGATCCATACGATCTGCTTTGCCTTCGGAGCGAGTGTGAGATTCTCACCACCGCTCACGATCGAGAATGCTGCTGCATCCGGACCAGAGATAGTGAAGTCGCTGAGGTTGAGAGCTGCAGTGCCAGAATTCGTGATGATCACGCGGTCCTGAACTGACTCATTCACGCGGACAAGTGCGAAGTCGAGCTTGTTGCCAGTCTCGATCGTGATCTTTGGCTCGTTGAGTGTACCGCGGCCTGAGATGTTGATCGAGTAGTTCTGAGCACCAACCGAGAATGACAATACGCCGCTCTGAAGCGAAGTATCTGTTGGCGAGAAACGGATCGTGAGCGGCAGCGACCCATTAGGAAGCACATTGTAGGTCGTCTGCGCATTCTGGATCGTGAAACGAGCAGAGCCGCTCAGCGATACGTTGCTTATTACGATCGGAGCGCCACCAATATTACGGATGACCGTGATGATGGAATCGCGGTTCGTGCCTGTCGCTGTGTTCGCGAACACGACGCTCGTAACAGTAGCGGTTGGCGTGCCAACATAGTTAGCATTCTGCGGATCGAAGTTTGTCCATCCCTGTGTCCAATCGAGACCAGGTGCGAACGCACCGATGCAGTTGGTCTGAGTAAAGAATGGGCTCTGCAAGCGAGCTGCCGTGAAGCTTGCGTTTCCTACTAATGGAGACTGGTTGCTTCCCGGTACGAACTTAGGATTGGTGAGGTTGAACGGATCGATCATGCCAAGTGTGTTGATCGAGTTTGTGTAGCCGTTCTTGTACGCTTGTCGTGTGTACCACGCGTTAGCATCAAACCCTGCAACGTTCGTGCGAACTGCAGGAAGCTTAACACCTGCGATGATCGTGTTACGAACTTGCAGCGTATCATTCTCTGCTGCTGCGCGGACGCCTGCTGCATCGAGCAGGAAGCCGCCAGTTGGCCAGCCCATGATCACAGAGTTATGGACGCTCTGAAGCGTGTTGCGGCGAAGGTGTGCTCCGACACGAAACAATGGGTTGATGTTTGCGAAATCTGATGTGTCGCGCATTGGCCCGATGATCGTCATGTTGCTGAACGCAGGTGACGTACGCGGGCTTGCGAAGTTTGGAATGTTGTTGTTGTCCGACTCGATGCCGTTAGATCCTGAGATATCTGCAACCTGTGGATCGCGAAGGCTTACACCGAACTGGAGATTGCCATTCCAACCGAAGTCCGTATCCCAATCGTCATCAACCGCGCGATGAGCGACCAAGTACTTAGCGCTCACGGAGCCGCCGTACCACTCGTATGAGTCATCGCCAGAGTAGCTGACCATGGGTGGCGTCGGTTCAGCGACTGAGATCGATCACATTCAGGTCAGCTACTCTGGCGATGACTCATACGAGTGGTAC
>JBKJTP010000114.1:0-4392 GCA_046590195.1 Kapaibacterium sp. (SeqCode)
TCGGTGCGAGCAGTTTGCAGAATAATTCTACGGGATCGTCGAATACTGCAGGTGGTAACTTTACTCTGAATGCGAATACAACCGGTCAGCACAATACTGGCTTCGGTAACGGAGCACTGAGCACGAATGCAACCGGCTCGAGCAACACAGCTCTTGGATCAGGCGCGAATGTATCAAGCAGTGCATTGTCCAACGTGACCGTTCTTGGTGCAGGGGCGCTTGCAACAGCCAGCAACCAGGTCGTGCTCGGTGATATAAATGTAACGCAGGTCACAACTACTGGTACGATCAATTCTGGTGCAGGCTACACTGTAGCTGGTGCCGCGCCCGCCGGTCAATTCCTTCGCGGTAATGGTACGCGCTTCGTGGCAGGTCCGATCACGGCAGCAGATCTTCCTGCTGGATCGGGTAGTTACATCAATAACTCAACGACGCCGCAGACCGCTGATTTTAACATCACAGGAACGGGTACGATAGGTGACGGCAACGATAACATCGCATTGAATGCAGGCTCGGGTGCATTCTCGTTGACAAGTTCAGGACTCGATATCAATGCGGCCGGTGATATCACAGATGCATCGTCGTTGACATTCCTCGCGAATCCAGTCACTGCCAATCGGCTCATCACTGCGAACATGCCATCTGGACCTGGACAAGGTACAGGCATTGAGATCAGAGGCGGCCAAGCTAATGGCGCGGCTCCTGCGGGATGGTCAATTCTGAGAGGTGGATATGGTACTACGGACGGCGGTGGCACCGCAGGCGTAGTGGGCGGTCAGACGACTGACGGCTTTGGTGGAATCGCAGCGATGAATGGAGGATTCTCATCGACCGGCCAGGGTGGTTGGGCAATGGTGACGGGTGGACCGTCGAACTCCAATACTGGCGGCCATGTCTATATTCAGGGAGGAGGTTCCAACACCGCTCTCGGAGGCGATGTGAATATCACCGCTGGTTCTGGCCCAGGCGGAATGGGTTCGATCTACATTGGACCTGTGACACTGCAGGAGCTCAAAGTAGCCCCAGGGGGAAATAAGTATGCAGGCCTGGTCACAACCAATAATGCCCTCGATAACATCGAAACGATTTACAACTCGTTGCTGACTGCGAACTCGATGGTCGTCGTCACACTGAACACCGATCTCGGCGCGACCTATATCCTCAACGCCGTACCTGGCGTGGGTATGATGGACGTCACGTTCAGTGCCTCCGTCCCCAACGGATCAAAGCTGACATACGTGATCATCAACTAATGATCACGCCTCAAGTGTAGCACATGCTTTAGCTTGTGTGATAAAACTAAAAACCCCACTGCCTTCAAGAGCAGTGGGGTTTTTTCGCACAAGCTAAAGCATGTGCTACACTTAATCGCGCGACATGATCACTGTCTTCATCGAAGCCTTCTTGCCGGTCTTCTTTTCGATCTCTTCGCCTTCGAGGTAATCTTCGTAGCTGCCTTCGAAGTCATAGACGCCTTCGTCCGTCAGCGAGATGATGCGGTTCGCTGCCATGCTGACCAAGTCGCGATCGTGCGAGACGAAGATACACGTACCCTGATACATCGTGATCGCTTCAGCGAGCGCTGAGACGGCTTCGAGATCCAAGTGGTTGGTAGGCTCATCGAGGATAAGCAAGTTATTCTGATCGAGCATCAGTCGCGCGATGATCAAACGTGCTGATTCACCACCCGAAAGATTATCGGTCTTCTTCATCGCATCGTCGCCAGAGAAGAGCATCTTGCCGAGCAAACCGCGTAGATACTCGATGCCCTGATCGGTCGAGAACGACTCGAGCCACTTGAAGATCGTCGAGCCCTTCGTGATGCCTTGCTTATAATCTTGCGGGAAGTAACCGGTCGAAACCTCGTGACCGAAGTCGATCGTGCCGTTATCCTGCTTCAGATCGCCAGCGATCATGCGCAGAAGCGTCGTCTTACCGAGACCGTTATTACCGATCACCGCGACCTTCTCGCCGCGATTGACCTTCAGATCCAAGCCATTGAAGATGTTCATCACAGAGCCATCTGGCTGCTTGTAACTCTTCTTGATGCCCTTCATCGTCAGCACATCCTTGCCCGACTGCTTCTTGATATCGATCTTGATATACGGACGAACGATGTTCGACTTCTTCAGCTCTGTGAGCTCCAGTCGCTTGATCTCCTTCTTACGCGATTGCGTCTGGCTGGCGCGCTGACCAGCACCGAAGCGTGCGACGAAATCCTGAAGCTGCGCGATCTTCTTCGACTTATCGCGATTCTCCGAATCAACGCGCTCGCGAACCGAGATCTTCGCTTCGACCATCGAATCGTAATTGCCCGGATAAAGGATGATCGTATCGTAATCGATATCGGCGATATGCGTACACACTTCGTTGAGGAAGTGGCGATCGTGCGAGATCACGATAAGCGTGCCCTTATAATTATGCAGCGTCTCTTCGAGCCAGTGGATCGACTCGAGATCGAGATAGTTGGTAGGCTCATCGAGCAGCAGCGCTTCCGGCTCACCGAACAACGATTGCGCAACGAGCACGCGGAATTTCAGATCGTTCGGCAGCGTGTTCATCAACTGCTCGTGCTTCGACTCAGGAATACCAATTCCCTGCAACAGCTCCGCAGCTTCCTGCTCGGCTACATAGCCGTTCTCTTCGGAGACGGTATGCTCAAGATCGGCCAAACGAATACCCATCGCGTCGGTGATCTCTGGCATCGCGCAAAGACGATCGCGCTCTTCGAGCGCAGCCCAAAGAGTCTTGTTGCCCATGAGCACCGTATCGATGATACGGTTATTATCATAGCGGAATTGGTCCTGGCGCAGCACGCCGACCTTCTTCGGCAGCGACACCGTCCCGCGGCTCGCTTCTTCTTCGCCATGAAGGATCTTCATAAACGTCGACTTTCCGCAGCCATTCGGCCCGGTTAGGCCATAACGGTTGCCTGGTGTAAACTGAACGGATACATTATCGAATAGCGACTTCGATCCGTAGGACTTTGTGACGTTTGTTACTGTGATCAATATTCTACCTTCTATATATGAATTCGGACGGCCTAACCCCGCCAAGCCAGAGAATGTTGCGCCTTGTCTATGAGATGAAGCTAGCTTAACGTGGCACGGGCGTCCCGCCCGTGACCCCCTCTCTCAAACACCGTCATTTCGAGCGAAGTGAGGATCCATGAGGCCCCGCCGAAATGGATCCGAACGCAGTCGAGAAATCCCCTTCGGATAAGCAGGATCGCCGATGAGCTGGCGTACGGATCATTCTGCTCAACCGAGGGGGATTTCTCGACTGCGCGTCACGAAATTTCGCCGGGCTCATTTCGCGCCGCTCCGCTCGAAATGACGGCATTTGCCAAAAGAATAGGTGCCCTTTTGATGAATTCTGCATAAATATCTTCCCAAACCCTTGACATCCACATTCCGATTATGTATATTATGCCAGATTTGATGGGCACCTACTGCCCAAACGCTCAAAAACTATACATTTTAGCCGGAATCAACCATTATGTCGAACAAGATCAAAGGACCGAAGCCGCTCTCATCCACACGTCATTTCGAGCGACTCGACCGAGCGCCAGCGAGGAAGGGAGTCGAGAAATCCCCCGAGGCCGAGCAGGGGGATCGCCAGCACCACCAACATTCTGCTCGGCCCCAGCAGATTTCTCCACTCGCTCGTTCGTCCGCCGCGGCGGACTCACTCGGCTCGGTCGAAATGACGCCAATGAGGGAGCCCGAGCATCCCCTCGCATCCAACTCCCACCCCCGAATCGACATCCTACACGGCGGGCACCAGCACGCGGCAACCCGCGACATGCTCAAGCTCGTGCGCCAATCGCTGACGATGATGCAGCCAGAGGAGAACGCGCTCGTGATCAATACATCCGCCGGACACGCGGCGATGGAGGAAGCGGCGAGAAAGATCTCGAGCAGGCAGGCCGCGAAGATGCTCGTCTTCTCGCCGGATAGGGAAGGAATGGTCGCGCGGCTCGACTTCCTCGAGCACACGATCGAAACGAAGCACGTACGGCTGCTGATCATCAGCTCGTTCGAATTCGCTGCGTGCTTCTCGCGTCAGCGCAACAAGATCGTCCATTGGCTCAGGCGAATGCGCGATGAGCACAGCGTCCGCATCGTCGTTTATACATACGAGCGCGAGCGCCCATACAACGGGCCGCTGCATCTGCTCGCATGGTCAGCCGATTTCGTACGCCCGCTCCACCTGGCAAACGAGGCCGACGACCTCACCGAGCAACCCAACGCCACCCAAACCATCATCGAAGAAATGGAAAGTGTAGAAGACGAAAGTGTAGAGACATGCTTTAGCCTGTCTCCTCGCAGCGTAGCGGAGAGTCCCCTTGAACCCCTCGACCCCACTCAGGACTCAGCACCCAGCACTCAG
>JBKJTP010000164.1:0-8475 GCA_046590195.1 Kapaibacterium sp. (SeqCode)
TGAATGTACACATCGTTGATGATGAGTGGCTGCTTGCCATACGCCTGGATCATGTCAAGCATCGAGACCGGTGCGCCGGCCGGGATCTGTCCGAAGTCGAGAGTGTCATGCTGGATGATCAGTTCAGGTGTCCATTGCGCGACTTCAACAGTAAGCGATCCGACGTTGTCGAGATAATAATTCGTCTGTGGCTGGAGCGGGTTCTCGTCGCTAAGCCTGAAACTCAGCGGCCCTCCGGCACTGGCGATGGGATCAACGTAGATATGATCGCTGCGATATGCCTGCGGCGAGACGATCTGCATCAGTGCGTCGGTGCTTGCCGAGCGGACCATAAAGCCGGTGTACCCGAAGACCGTAGGTGTCGTGTTATAGTAATGCGCATCGGCGATGTCGCCGCCGGAAGACATCACGACCGTGCCCGAGGTCTTCACCCAATACTGCATCCCATTCGGAAGCGTCAAGTTAAAAGCCACTCGGCTGCCATCCGAAGGGACCGCACGCGATTCGATCGGCGGAGCGATCTTCTGCCATTGGGCCTGTGAAGTGGAGGCAACCATGACCAACAGCATGCAGGCAATACGAAAGAGCGTACGAGTACAGAAAGGTCTGCGAGTACAGAAAGGTGTGATCATCAGTCTTGGATTTGGCACCGCGGCTTCGCTTTAGGATTCTCTATGTGTGAACATTCAACTCCGCATCGGTTTAAACCCTTATGCGTTTAGAACGTTACAAGTGGGGATGGCAAGCAGCCCTGCCTCGGTTTATTGACCGCTCATCCCGGCCATGGATCCCATTTTAGGGGCGCATCCCACGGATATGGCCTGACCGTAGGCATATATTTGCAGTAATTAAAACGTGTTTTTCTGGGTGAACGGCCTCTACTACGGCCATTCGCGACTCAATCGATCTTGCATGAACATCATTCTTTTCGGTCCTCCGGGCGTCGGTAAAGGTACCCAGGCCCAGCTTCTGGCCTCAGCCTATAATCTCCATCATATCTCGACGGGCGATATGCTCCGCGCTGCGATCAAAGGTGGCACCGAGCTCGGCAAGGTCGCCAAAGGGCACGTCGAGTCTGGCGCGTTGGTGCCGGATGACGTGATCATCGGACTCGTAAAAGAGGTATTGCTCGAGCAGATGGAGCATGAGCGCGGTTTCCTGCTCGATGGCTTCCCGCGCACTGTCGATCAAGCGAAGGCGCTCGAGCAGCTCTTCACGGAGATCGCCATCCAGGATGTTCGCATCATCTCGCTCGATGCGCCGGAAGAGGAGCTGATCACACGCATGGTCAAGCGTGGACAGGATCTCGGCCGCGCCGATGACACCGAGGAGACGATCCGCCACCGACTCAATGTCTATCAACAGCAGACTGAACCAGTCAAGGGATACTACGCGCAGTCACGCGAGATCATGAGCGTCGATGGCCTTGGCTCCGTCGAAGAAGTAACGCAGCGAATCATGAAGTGCCTCGGGCATCCGGCGCTGGTGTGATCTAGATCCATCGTAAATAGCAAAAGCGTTAATAGAAAAAGGGCCGATGAGGCCCTTTTTCTATTAACATAAATAGCGTTTAGAGCTTGCGAAGCGGCAGGATCTTCTTACCCTTTGCAGTTTCAACGATGAGGGTGTAAGCGCCTGAAGGCAGATCACGTAGATCGAGAGTAGCATTGCCAGATCCATACTGTTCATAGACTGATTGTCCAAGCATGTTCGTTACGCTGATGCTCTTGATCGGAGCAGTTGAGGAGACGTTTAGTTGTTCGATGGTCGGATTAGGGAATGCAGAGATGTGGATATCATCAGCACTCTCTCCAACCGTACCTACAAACTCGTGACTTCGGATGGCATACCAAGGTGACTTGGACGTAGATTGATCGATCGTCACTCTTGACTTGGTCCAGGATGCATCGGCGAATGTGGATCGGATCGAGGTGCCGATCATCCTGCCACTCGAGTCTAGTGGGAAGAACTCGTAAGAGAGCCCGTATCGGACGTCGAACGTCAGTTCGACCGTCGCTGAAGACAGTACCGTGGGGCTCGAACCAAAGTCCTTCTTGAATGAAAGCGAATCTGGTGCCCAACTCAGGCCACTGTTCTGAGCTCGTGTGCTCAGTGCCAGGAAGGAAGGGACGTTTACACCGGGCTCGATCTCAGCATAGTCTAGATAGAAACTAAGCAGATCCTTTCCTGCATCCTTTCGCGAGATCGACAGATCCCCTAAGGTCTGCGAGGTGAGTCCGAAGAAGCCTGTTCCAGCCTTGATATCAGGCGTGCTTACGGTAAACAGCCCATTCGTCTGATCCCACATGATCTCATCCTGATCGAATCGCTTCACACTCGTATCGGATAGATACGGATATTCCGCTGCGACCTTATGCGTCTTCGAGTTGAATGATTGACGCATGCGGAAAGCGGTGGCAGCATTTGGATCGAGATAACCCTCGACGCCATGATACCCGCGGTTGGCGCCTTTGACTGGATACAGCCACACATCATCCGCATCGTGCTTCAGTGTATCATCGACCGATGCCGGCTTGATCGCGCCAGTTCGGAATGCATAGGAAGCCGCAGGCAAGAGAGAAAGCATCGCCGGATTTTTGGCGAGTGATGAAAAGCCGCCTTCGCTTGCGAATTGGTTAGGCAGTTTTGCCGCAGTCAGATCGCTTCGAAGCAGGGCGTACGGACCAATGAAGACGCCGTCCATATCCTGATAGCTTGCCAGCGCAGGGAGCAAAACGAGATGCTCAGTGTGATGCTGATTCATCCACGGTACCTGGTACTCACCCAGGATATTCGCTTTGCCCGCCACGAGATTCGCAGAGATGTTATTAAGCGTCCCACCCGAGAGACTCTTGACCATCGGGGTATTGCGCACCATCCATGTCGAGTCAGAATAGATCATGTTCGGACGCTGGCTGATATAATCCCATCCTGTATGATGCTCTGCGATGTCGCCACCTGATGCTTTGTAAATATCAGGTACTCGGGACCAATACTGGGTTTGCGTCCAGTTGACGAGCCCCTGATATCCGTTCGTTCTCAAATGCGACTGCATTCTTGAATAGAAGCCACGTTCGAGCGAATCATAGAACATCACCATGTCACGTGTGCGGGCACGTGGGAAGTTCGGCAGAGCGGTTTGCGTCAGTCGATCGACCTTAAATGCAGAAAGATTCTCGTGCGCAAGCAGCGGAGTCTCAGCCTTGCGATGAAGATCGAATGCATCGAGCCATACGTCGCCGAGATCCGTACCGAAGTAAAGATAGACGTAATGCACACCGGTGCCGGTTGTGCGGAATGTGAAGTTGTACTTTTTCCATGCCGTATCGATGACATCAGTGGTGTTCAAGCCTACGGCATTGTTGCCGTAGGAGAAGACGAGTACGCCCATGCTTCTGGAAGTGATTGCAGGACGATTAGCATCGTAACCCATCTTGGCCCAGAAGGTCAGCTCATAGAGCGTGTCGATGCCGAGTCGCGGACTCAGGTTATAGAGGACAATATTGTTATATACCGGATTGCTACCAAGTCCATTGATCTTGAGCTTGACGAACACTGACGAATCGACGCCGCCATCGGAGATCAGTTGTCCAGCATTCGCACCGTTGGTGGCAGAGAATGTCCATGCCTGCGAGTTGAAGTTCTCGAAGCTGCCGTTATCGATCAGGTTGTTCTTCGGCGGATTCTGATTGCCACCCCACGATTGCACGAGGTTGTTCTGATTGCTGTATTTCTTTTGGAGATAACGGTTGAAGAGCGTGTCGAGGCGCTTGGAATCGTGATAA
Organism: Kapaibacterium sp. (SeqCode); assembly: GCA_046590195.1. Taxonomy (GTDB): domain Bacteria; phylum Bacteroidota; class Ignavibacteria; order Palsa-1295; family Palsa-1295; genus JBKJTP01. The sequence continues at coordinate 3,786 of JBKJTP010000164.1, forward strand.
GCGATGGTATATTTGCCAGCCGTGAGCTTATTGGCTTCATCGATGTAGTTGAGCCGATCCAGCTGCCACCAAAAATAGAGCGACTGCTCGTGGTTGAATGCGAGATACGCGATCATCGGATCATTCTTCAGCGGAATTCCCGTCAGTGGATTCGTGTGATTCATCAACGTAGCAGCCCATTGCATCTGCAAGCGCTGCGCCGTCGTATCCCAGAAGTGATGAAGACTTCCGCCCGAATACGTTGAGTCCCAATTTCGCACGCCATCGCCATAGGAATAGTTATGCGAGCCATTGAGCGAAAGGATCGAGTAGATGCCGTTTCGCTTTAACTCATAAAGCAATGTATCGAAGCGGGCCAGCTGCGATGGATTGACGTCATACGATGACGGACGCATCGCCGTCCAGTCATCGGTGTAGTATCTGAACAGGCTTGCGTCATCCCAACCGAAGAAATCGTTGTAGACGAGCTTGACTGCATTGAATCCAAGCTTGCGCAATCTCACCGCGAGCATCTTCGCATCATCCTGCGGCAGGAATTGCGAGTTGTACCAGAGCGATGTTCCGAAAAGCTTTACGCGGTTGTTCGCCTGGTCTGCGAGATGCCCATCGGATCTGAGCTTTAGCCTGTCGGCTGCCACGAGTTCGCGCGCAGGAGGCACGAGAGCATCGAGATACTCCGAGCTGTTGGTGTCCAGCGGAATGATATCAAATGGGAAAGGCCGGGCGATGGGCTGTGCCGAAGCGGCGCTCGAGAGAATGCAAAGCAGCGCGAGGGCGAGGAGAGATCTACGCATGGTCAGCGGGAGATTTGAGACACAACAACATCATCAGGGACGAATGGCTAGGATTCTGCCAATAGCTTTCCCCTAACTAAGGGAATCCGGAGCGAAATGTTCCACGACAGAGTGTAGAGCACAATCCGATCGCAAGGGGAAGCTACTCTGAGGCTGGCGTGTTCAGTGAAAGATGCCATTTCGATCACTCATTGTTCTCGCGCTTCTGCTCGCCTGCTCAAGGTTAAATGCGCAGGGTATGGAGCCTCTGCCTGAGGCTCGGCCTCAGCCCATAGCGGATATCCTCCCTGGAGCATCCGAGATCACGACCTATGCCGGCTTTGGCTTGGGTGGCTTTTTGCCGATGCGCGAGAGCTTCCGGATCAACTACTCGACCGATCTAATAGGTCTTCCGATCGAGTTGCTCGGCTTCGTGCAATTCCCGATCACCGAGAGCATGCACACGCACGTTGCCGTACGCTTCACTCGAAGAGTGGCCAACTTCATCGGCAACACCGAGATCAGGATGGTGCAACTCGAGCCTGGCATCCGGTATTATTTGCAGCCGCCAGAGATAACGAGGAGAGATGACGGTGGCAGTAAGACTGAGCTAGGCCTGTTTGCCGGGGCAGGTGGACAGATCTCGAGAACAACAGTTTACGGGGTGATCCAGGAGACGCCAAATGGCAGCGATCCGAAGCCGCGCGAAGTATCGAAGGATCATTTCAATCTCGGTCTAGGGCTGGATCTCGGGTTGACGTATCCGTTCTCGGCGTCGAGTTTTGTGGATGCTGGAGTCCATGTCAGCACATACTTGAATGATCCAGTGAAGTTGGGTGGTCTTGGAAATTTAGGAGGAGTCTCGTTCAATGCTGCGTATCGCTTCGGTTTTTAGTCTATTGCTCACGCTGGTGCTTGTAATTGCGGGTTGCGTCGTCGAGGCTGACATTCCTCAGCCGCTCCAAGCCGAGCGCGTGAGCATTCGCAAGCATTTCCTCGTCGAAGCAGGAGAGACGCAGATCGATTCGCTGCTGCCGCTCTTCCCGAATCCGTTCAATCGAGATGCTGGTGACGACAGCGTAAACATCCAGTTCTCGCTTGAGGATACGAGCCGCGTGATCATTCTCATTCAGAATCCTGTCGGCGAAGAGGTGATCCGATTTGAGGATGATACCTTGTCGCCAGGACAGTACCGTGCTGGGTGGCACCCACTCTCATCAGACGGTGAACCTTTGAATAGCGGCATCTATTTCGTTACGTACAGAACAGAAGATTACATCGTCTCGAGGATGCTGAATATCTTGACGAATTGACTCTGTTCGCGCTGGTCGTCTCTTTTGTGACACTGCCTTCGGGCTACTCCCCCTCGCATGCGCATTTTACTCGTTCTGTTTTTAGGGCTATCAGCCCTGGTTGATATTGCTTCTGCACAGGAGACGCCTGCGCCAGAAGAATATCGTATCGACCGTTACACGAAGCTCGCAAAGCCGCTTGGTTCGATCGACTTGACCTTCCCGGGTCCGGGCGGCGGTTACGCGTTCGCAACGCTAAACGTGCAGTACGTCGATGGATACGATGACACGACGTACAGGAAGCTGAAATTCTTGATCGACTTCACCGTATCGAGCGATGGTACGTTCATTCCGCCAGACACGATGCGCTCGACCGATCAATACAAGGAGCATGTCATTCGCTTGAGCGATGAGCGCTTTGTTCGAGCAACGTTATCGAAGAGCGAGTCGAAGAGCGAATATCGCGAGCTCGATAAGGACTTCGCCGGTGTGCTTGGGTATTTCTTCTTCAAGCGATACATCTCCGTGTTCGATTTCAAGCGTAACAAGCTGACGCTCTATCAGCACTACGCAAGCATCAACGTCCGAGCGAGCGATACGAATGCGATACAGGTGCCGTACAAGGACGATGCGTTCATCACCTATTGCAATTGCCCATTCCCGTCGGTATGGCTGGAGTCAGAAGCTCCGCCGCTGAAGAAGGGAAGAGTGTACTTCGGATTCGGCTCACCATATTCAGAGGTCTACACAACATCGCTCGATGAGCAGACCCGCAAGATCGTTGAGAAAGAGACCGAGGTCGATTCGCTCACAGGCAGAAAAAAGCTACCAGGCTTCTCGCTTGCGACGTTCCGCATCGGCAATCGCAACATCGCGAAGCAAAACCCGAGGCGCCTCGTCCGCGAGCTTCCGCCGCTCTTCAAAGACCTGAATGTCCCGGTGATGGGCTCGATGGGCACCGATGTGCTCCGCACATTCAGCGCGATGATCTTTGATCCATCTCGCGAGCAGGTGACTTTGGTGAAGTAAAAATTAGAGATCCGCTCGACAATTCATCAAGCGGGCAAACTTCCAGAGCGGAGTTTGCCCGCTTTTTGCTTCCGAGGCAAGGGAAATTCTGATCCCCAATATCTTGCCTATGAAGCGTCTCTTGTTACCGTTTGTTTTTACCGCATTACTCCTTGCATTCCCTTTTGCATTTGCAGCACCTGTGAATGCACAAACACACTTCGTTGCATTTCTTGAAGGCAGTGAAGAGAATGCTACATTCCAGGTCCCGGCACATGGTTACGCGCACGTCATCCTGAGCAAAGACCGCACACAGATCCAGTACATGGTCAACGTGTGGAAGAAGACGGAGCCGGGGAATCCTACCGCTCACTTTCACACAGGTGCACGCAAGATGGATGGACCGGTCGTCAAGCATGTCATGCTCGATGGCGGCATCATCGCCTCTGGCACATGGACGACTTCAGATGCGGAGGATCCGCTATCACCCGAATTGATCGATAGCCTCTTTCAGGGCAAGCTCTACGTCAACGCGCACACGCTGAACAACCCCGGCGGCGAGCTCCGCGGGCAGCTCTTTCAGCCAGAGTCCTATTTCACCTTCGCCAATCCGCGCCAGGAAGTGCCGGATCCGGGCAAGGACACATTGCTCGGCGGCGCGGCTGGCATTTTCGTGCGCGATCCGATCAATAACATTCTGTATTATCGCGCGACCGCTAACGGACTTTCGAGCGTCGCAACGATGGCACATATTCACAAGGGTGCACCAGGCGAAGTTGGCCCACCGGTGAAGAACACACCGATTGATTCGACCACGATCTCGACGACAGGCTACTGGACGAACGATCCGGGTGAGACGCAGCCATTCACTGCTGAACAACTCGATGCGCTACGCAACGGTCAGCTCTATTGGAACATCCACACGAAGCTGCACGGACCTGGCGAGCTTCGCGGACAGATCGTCAAGCCTGAGGGATATCTCTTCACGTCGTTGCTCTCCGGACCAAGCGAAGAGATCGGATCGAGTGCAGAAGGCACAGGCTTCCTCTATCTCTCGCCGGATATGGATTCGCTCGTCACGATCGTCGCTGCGGCAGGACTTTCAGGACCGATCGTCGATGGACACATTCATGTCGGCGCACCCTCGGTCGATGGTCCACCAGTGAAGCACACAGCGCGCACTCCGTTCGGATTAATGGATGTGTGGACCTCAACCGACGCTGATGATCCACTCACTCGCGAAGATGTTGATGCACTCTTTGCAGGTCAGTACTACGTGAATCTGCACACGCAACTGTATCCAGCAGGCGAGATCCGTGGACAGATCGTGCCGCTTTCGCAGCAGCCAGCGCCAGCAAAGGTTCAGTCGTTTGTCAGCACAGGTGTACTCGGACTTGCAGCATCGAGTAATCCGGTGCGAGGAGCGACGACGATCAACTACGATCTTCCGTACCCGATGCGCGTTGAACTTACGCTGATCGACATGACAGGAAAGAAAGTATGGAAGGATGTTCAGAGCGGGATCAAGGGCGTAAACAGTTGTCCGCTTAATGTCAGCGAGTTGTCAGCAGGTACGTATGTCGTGCAACTCACAGGCGGCGGCGAGAGTGCAACGAT
>JBKJTP010000111.1:0-2599 GCA_046590195.1 Kapaibacterium sp. (SeqCode)
GCACAGAGTCGCGTCGCGATGGCTCGATGGGTAGCGAATCGAAGCCGAAGAGCCAAAGGAAAAATCGGTAGAGGTCAGAGGTAAGAGGCTGGAGACTATACATATAGAGCCCGAGAAGTTATTCTCGGGCTCTTTGATTTTCACATTGAGTTTGTGTACCTTGTCTCCAATCCCGAATTCTAGCCTCTGACTCTAGCCTCTGAGCTACTTGGCCCGACACTTGAGACTAAGTTAATGAGGGAGGATACTATGAAAAGATCATTTAGTAATGAGCGAATGAAGCAGATCATGCAGGATGCGAAAAAGCGCATTGTGCAGGCCTTCGCTGATCTTAAGGAGAAGGAGCGGTTCGCTCACGAGCGCGCTCGTGAGCGCGTTGAATGGCGGGCTCAGCAGCGAAAGGGCGGGATAGGACCCGCAACCAGTTAGATCGAAGAATAATGATCGGAGATCGAAGAACGGCCGCAAGGCCGTTCTTTATTCCGTTAAGCCCGAAGGGCCACGGATCGGTTAAGCGTTGCTCTTGCTGCTTACCAACAGCTTCTCGACTATCGTCTTAAGCTCAGGAATATTATACGGCTTGGTGAGATGCTCAAGGAAGCCAGCTTCTTTGCTGCGGCGCTTGTCGTCCTCAGTGCCGAAGCCCGAGAGTGCGATCGCTTTCATTGGCTTGCTTTCGCGGATCGTCTGCATCATCTCCCAACCGGTGCCATCAGGCAAGCCAATATCGGAGATCAGGAGATCGATCGCGTTCGCCTCAGCCATTTCAAGCCCTTGCTTGACGTTCGTAGCACTGAGCACATCATAGCCTTCACGCCTTAATAGCCATTGCAAGGAAAGATTTGTGTCAGGATGGTCTTCGACGATCAGGATGACTCCGCGAGGCATAAGAAGGGGTTTACCGGACTGGGAAGTAGCTAATGCTGCCTGCATCTAATACAAAAATACGTAAACGAGAGAGTGGAAAAGCGAAGTGGGCGTATGGATGAGCTGCCACAACATGCCCTAGATGACAGTCTGGCAGCGCGAGGTGTGCGCCTACATTGTAACTCGATGTTACTCATCTCGGAGTTACTTATCTCAAAGTAACTTATCTCAAAGTAACCTATCGAGTTTCTTTTGTGCCGTTGCGAGAGTCTGCTTCTTTGAGAGCGCCTCTTTCATGAGGTCGCCTTTCTCTTTCACTCGCGCAGGTACGTTCAGAATAGTAAAGTCAGCTATTTTTATGCCCAGCTTTACTTCCGCCCAGGTTATCGGCGTTGAAACTGTCGCACCAGGCTTTTCGCGAACGCTATAAGCTGCGGCAACCGACTTACCCTGCAAATTCTGCAGGTAATCGACATATATCTGCTGAGCTTTGCGGTTTTTCGTGAAGCGCTCGATCGTCGCGGTCTTCGGCGCACGGTTCACAACTAAACGTGCAACACTTTTTGCAAACTCTACGACCTCATCATACGTGTACCGATTCTTGATCGGCACCCAGATATGAATGCCGGAAGAGCCTGAGGTCTTTGGGTAGGACTTGAGTCCCAGCTCATCGAGAATGGCTTTAACGAGGAGTGCTATAGTGATGACGTTCTTGAACGTTGCTTTGTCGCCTGGATCCAGATCGAAGACGAAGTAGTCCGGTTTTGTCAGAGACTTCGTTCGCGACATGAACGGGTTCTGCGCGATCGTACCGATGTTCGCGAGATAAAGCAAGTCGGCTGCATCTTTGACCATCGAATAATGGATAGGCTTTCCATCTTTCTCAGGTATGACGAACGTGTCCATAAACTCTGGCGCATCTTCCAGGTTGTGCTGATAGAACTGCTGACCTGTAATGCCAGCAGGAAAGCGGCGCAGGATGAGCGGACGATCTTTCAGATGCGGTATGATGTATTTCGACATCTGCCAATAGTACTTCAGCAGATCGAACTTCGTATAACGCTCCTTCGGCCAATAGACGCGGTCGAGCGATGTGAACTGCACAACATCCCTTCCGATCTTTACACGCTTATCACCCTTCCATGAGTCTTCAGCGGAGAAGTCTTTCTCATTGATGATGGGTGAGAGTGTTTTAGGTAGTGGCATATCTCATCATGTCAATATCGCGGGTGTAGCACATGCTTTAGCTTGTGCGAATGAAATCTTCCCGCACAAGCTAAAGCATGTGCTACACTTTGCGTTTGGAAGCAAGGCGCTTAAGTGAAGATCCTGCTTTCGTCTTCTTCTCCGCCTGCTTTACTTCAGCCATCGCGCTGTGCTCGACTTCAACTTTACATTGCGAAGGCTTCTTATCGTCGCGAAGGCCTTCAAAGACCGGGTGCCGCAATCGTCCTTCGCTGGTGAATTCGGTGAATGATACTTCGCAGACGAGCTTCGGCTTGAGCCAGTGCGTGATCTCTTTCGATGAGCGGCGGCTCGGCACCGATGGCGGCTTATCGAACGGCATCTCTTTCTGACGCAGTGGCTGCATGAGCTTGTGGATCTCCGCGAGCTTCCTGCGATCGAAGCCGGTGCCTACGTGCCCGAGCGAAACTAACTTCTTGCCCGCGTATGCAGCGATGTGCAGCGCACCGAAATGATCGCGTGAGCCGCTCGGATCAGTATATCCAAC
>JBKJTP010000100.1:0-4563 GCA_046590195.1 Kapaibacterium sp. (SeqCode)
GACTCCATTTCTACAGATGTAGCACAGCAGAGCTGTGTTCAACGAAGAGGGGGGCGAGTTTGCTCGCTGCCCTCTTCGTTGAAGTTATTCCATCGCCTTAATTCAGACTACTTCACGAGTGTCAAAACCTTACACTGCGAGAAACGACCATGCGAGTTCTCACAAGTGAATTGATAAACGTAGTTACCTGACGGCTGATCCTTCAGTAGGGATAGACGATCTAGCGAAAGCTTATGTCCGCCTGCTGAGAATTGCGTTGGAGCCACAACGCCCACCCGCTCACCATTTGTGTTGAATACTTCAAGCGAGACAAGTCCGCCATTCGATAGCGTGAATGGTATTGCAGTCTCCGATGCGAATGGATTCGGATAGTTTTGTTTGAGCTCGAACTGTCCGCCTGTCTCCGGCTCAGGCACACTCGCTATTGGCGCGGCGATCGGCACGACGATGCCAGCATTATATACACCTGTAAAGTCCTTCACCACGGTTGCGGTCTGCATCGCAAGCGCTCCTGCCGGTTGTGCGAAGATGCTATCAGAGGTATTCGGTGACAACCACGTGCTGCGAGACTTCGTGTAGATCGTTGGGTTACTATCGTACACTTCAAGATTGATCGCATCCGGAAATGCGATCTGTGAGACCACCTTACGAGTCGAGCCGACATAAACTTCGACATGAAGATGCGTTGCGCGGCCAGGATACCAGCCAGGATAGATCGTCTCAAACCGGACCTCCCCGTTTGCATCCGTCATCTGAATTCCTCTGCACCATGTCTCCCCTGCGGATCCGAAGGTTTCGAATCCTGAGTAATCTCCCAGCGCATCGTTATGCCAAAGATCTACACGCGCATTCGCAATGGGATTGCAATTGTCGTTGACATTTACAACATGGAGCAGCAGATGTAATGGGGCGCCTGTTCTCTCTTCGTTTATCGCGATCCGAAACTTGGATGCGTCCTTTGAGAGATCGAGCGGAAATGGTCCTGCCATGTCGGTTGGGAACAGCACGCAATCGGCGAGCGGCCGTAGATCGCGTCCATCAAAAGCGACCCCCTTCGATGTCAGGAAGGTCGCAAAACCAGCCAGACTGGCGCTCTTAAGAAGGTCTCTTCTATTCATGTTCGGTCGGGTTGTCGCAAAAATTCTCATGCCGCGTTGCAGCCTGTTGATACGCTGCCGGTGACTGAGTCTGGAACACCTGCGCGCCGAAATAGTAGCTAAGACATAAAAAAAGAGCCACCCTATGAAGGGTAGCTCCTCTTGTTGTAATCTGACTCCGGGAGGACCGAGAGTCTTCCATCAATCGACAATGAGAATCTGTGAGAACTAGCGGCGGCCTCGTCCATGGCCCTTGCCACGACCACGGTCGTGCTTTGGATGCGCTTCGATCCATGCATCGAACTTAGCAAGCTGCTCTTGCGTGAGGATCAGCTTCATACCTTCGTAGAAAGCGGCCTTGCCATTACCTGGCTTGTTAGCTTTGATCGCATCAGCGAGTGCTTGCACTTGAACAACCTGCTCGGCAGAGAGTCCGAGTTCTGCAGTAAGTTGTACCAGCATCATGCTATCGCGGTAGGCATGCTTATGCTGACCGAAGTGATGTCCGCGAGTGCCACGTCCTTTGTGGAATGGAGCGCGAAGCGTATCAAGCAAAGCGAGTTGCTCTGCCGTGAGCGTTGCTTGCACAGCGGCGCGCATTCCTTCGCGATACTTCTTGATCGCTGCTTTGATCAACTCGCGATCGCCGTTCGCTGCTTCGATCTCTGCTTCAGCGATAGCTTTGAGTGACTCCTGTGCTGCGTTGAGCGTTGCGACCTGTTCGTCGGTCAGGTTCAGCGTATCTGCAAGCCACTCTGCATTGACAAGGCAACCGTCTGGATTCTGTGTAGAATCCATCGACATGATGCTTGCTGCAGTTGTATCTGGTGCTTGATTGGTATCAGATGCGCAGGACATGACGCCGAAGCTCATGATGAGCGCTGCGATGAGAGCGAGGATAGTGTTATTCTTCTTCATAATGACACCTCTAAGATTATTAAGGGAGGGTGTAATTCAGTCACATTGGCCCAGACCTTCAGGCCGAATGAAGCTGGCACATTTGAACGAGCTTCTCAGGTAGGAGCAGTCACCAGGAAAATGGTTTAATCGCGCTTCAGGGATTTTTTCGTGACCTATTGGACAGCTTGCGTCAACTAATTACTCAAAGCAATAAAAAAGCAGTGCCGAATCGACACTGCTCTTTCTTTTTTTTTCTTTGGGAGGACCATTTGAGGTCTGAGGGAGCCGCGAATCGGACTTGAACCGACGACCTGCTGATTACGAATCAGCTGCTCTACCAGCTGAGCTACCGCGGCAATGCGCCAAAAATGACCATATTCGAAGGCTTTTCAGCCCTCGAAGTGCGCGAATAACGCCGAGATGTGGAGTGAGGGTTCCGACATCTGGAGTGGACACCGAAGTAGGTTTGTGCTAATCGGCAAAATAACTTGGTCGATCGATCCCGGAGCCAAAGGGCAAGATGATGTTTGCCTAACCCGCCGACATATGAGCGAAGGTGCGCTTGAAAAAGTCGATCGTCATCGCCATAACTGTTTCAAGTGCAGGTGTCATCCCCCTGAACGGATGCTCGACCCCGAACGTGTGTCCTGTGTGTTCGATGATATGCATTTCTGAATTGTTGATGCCTGCCGCATATCGGATCTCCTGAGATTCCTTCGGCGGCGCGGTCAGATCTTCGGAAGCCGCGATAAGCTGAAGCTTTTTCCCTGCTGCTGTCATTCGATGGGCGGACTGGATAATGTCCAGCTGTTCATGGTGCCGTTCGAGATCGTCGATGAAAGAAGAATTCATTCGCATCCGCTGGCCGGTTCGCGAGTTCATCACTTCGAGATAACCCTCCTCCTTCCACTTCTCTTTTTGCCTCGGCGTGAATCGATCGAACCGACTAACAGGGGCCCAGGCCGATACAGCTTTAACATCGTGATAATGCGCGCCAGCAAGAATGCCGAGCGCCGCACCGCGCGAGTGACCGACGATGCCGATTCGATCCGCATCGAACTCCGATTCATCGATCGGGAGCTGACCAGCAAGCAACGATCCGAGCACATCGTGCACTTCTCGTAATTCGGTAGAGACAGTGTTGTGCGCGAAACGATCGAGCTCCGTGAACTCCATCAATTGATCCGACACTCCGTTGTGCGAAAAGTTGAATGCGATCGAGACGAACTGCTGCTCGGCGAAGCGCTCGCACACTAATGGAAATGGCCCCCAATCCTTGAAGCCTTTGAACCCATGAAGGAACAGCAACACTGGCTTCTTGCGCCCATTCGCTATATAGCGAACATCGGTTCGCAGTTTGTCACCCTCGGAAGAATGGAGTATAACCGATTCGTGCTTCAGATCTTTGGTCATAGCTTTGGTAAGCAATTACTGCTTTGTAAATGTGTATTGACCGGCTTCTGTGTGATCTACGACGATGGTGTCACCAGCCATAAAGTCCCCGGAAAGGATCTTCGTGGCCAGTGGATCGACGATGCTTCGCTGAATGACTCGCTTGAGCGGTCGCGCACCATACGCTGGATCGAAACCACTCTTGGAAAGCCATTCCCGCGCATCGTCCGTGACCTGAATGTGCATATTGTTCTTCTCGACCAACTCGCTAACACGACGCAACTGGATATCCACGATGTAGCGGATGTCTGATTGCATCAACGGTTGGAACATGACAACCTCATCGATGCGATTGAGAAACTCCGGCCGCACATTCTTGCGAAGTTCGTTCAGAAGCTTTGTCTTTAGCTTTCCGAGCAACTCGTCCTTGTTCTCTTCGGTGATGCTCTGCAGCTGCTCCGTGATCAAGTGCGAGCCGATGTTGCTCGTCATGATGATGATCGTATTCTTAAAGTCCACGACCCTGCCCTGCGAGTCGGTCAAGCGACCATCATCGAGCACCTGTAGCAGGATGTTGAACACATCCCCGTGCGCTTTCTCGATCTCGTCGAGCAAGACTACGCTGTACGGCTTGCGTCGAACCGCTTCCGTGAGCTGTCCACCCTCTTCATATCCTACATAACCTGGGGGCGCACCCACAAGACGAGACACAGCAAACTTCTCCATGTATTCCGACATGTCGATGCGGACCATGTTCTCTTCCGAGTCGAACAGCGCCTCGGCCAGGGTGCGGGCCAGTTCAGTCTTGCCGACCCCGGTGGGGCCCAGGAAGATGAATGAGCCGATCGGACGTTTGGGATCCTTGATGCCGGAACGGGCCCTGAGCACGGCATCGGCAACCAGCTGCACCGCCTCGTCCTGGCCGATTACCCGCTGGTGCAGAATATCCTCCAGCCGCAACAGCTTCTCCCGTTCCCCCTCCACCAACCGCTGGACGGGGATGCCGGTCCAGTGGGCGACGATCTCGGCGATCTCGTCTTCGGTGACCTCTTCACGCAGCAGCTTTTTGCCACCCTGTTTCTGATTGAGGGTTGATTCCTCTTTTTTTAGGGCCTTCTCCAGGCCGGGCAGTTCCGAGTATTTAAGCTTCGATGCCAGTTCCAGATTGCCGACC
>JBKJTP010000230.1:0-4734 GCA_046590195.1 Kapaibacterium sp. (SeqCode)
TTGTAACTTTGGACCGCTTCTGTGATAGCATAGCCGAGCTTGAAGTATTCTTTGCCCTGAGGGCTCTGCGGCTCGGGCATGTGAGGCTCTGACCCAGAGAGGTGCTTCCCCGCTTCGGGAATGACCGCTCCTTCGGTTGTCTTGAACCGCCCGGTGAGCGCATCATAGAAGAAGTCCCATCCGCCTTCTTCGGCATCGCTGCGAATTCTACCCCAACGGGCATCAAGCGCCTTCGCTTTAGCCGCTGCAAGGATGCGAGATCGCTCGCGCGTTAAGAACTCATGGAACATTGCAGAGAAGGGATGATGTGGAAGAGGCACCGAGACACTAAGAGTCGTCGCCGTGCAAGAATCAACCCAACTTTCACGAGAAAGCCGTGAGCATTGTCAAGCTTATGGCCATATCGTTGCCGGAGCAATCAGCCCGAGCGCGTCATGCCCTCCCGCAGGCAGTTCAACAGTGAAAACACATCCTTCACCCGGGATGTCACGTACGCGCAACTGGCCATTGCAACTCTCGATCGCTTTGCGCGAGATCGTCAGCCCAAGACCGATGCCAGTACGGTCACTTGAGCGCTGCACGAACGGCTTGAACATTTCTTCAGCGATGCCTGGTGGCAGCCCACCGCAATGATCTTCCACATCGATCGTCACCGTATCGTCGTGCCGTTGTGCGACGATACGAACCGTTGAATTCGCAGCGCTGTACTTGATAGCGTTCTGCAACAAGTTCGATAACGCAGCAAGCAAAAGTTGGCGGTCAGCATGTACGACGAGATCGTACTGACCCTGAATGACAAGCGAGATCCCCTTTTTGCGAGCAACGAATCCGGCGGTGACAGCGATCTCACTGATCACTTCGACCAATGCGATATCGACAAGATGCACCACAGGCTCGACGCGTAGCCGTACCTCGGTAAGTGTTTTGTCGATCAGTTCGCCCATGCGTTGCAGACTCTGCTGCAGGGCGTCACTCGTGTTGCTATTCGCGCCATAGGAACCGGAGCCGATCATCTCAAGCGAGATCGTCGCGGACTGTAAGCTATTGCGTAGTTCATGTGCAAGTGTGCCGATCCTCTGTGCTTCGCTTAGATCGCGTACTCGGTTCAGATCGCCTTCGAAGACGCTGACAGCCGTTGCGATGACGTTATCCAATAACCGATTGACTTGCGTGTGCTCAGTTGCTGACAGCACATACTCGGCTTTTTCAGCAAGTTCAGCGATCGCCTCCGAAATGATCCCGTAGCTGAAGACGACTTCGGCGAGCGTGTAGCCGCTCGCTACCGGCCCACTGGCGTGCGCGTGCTTCAACTCAGCCACATTCATCAGCAACGGCGACCGGCTGACGGAAGTGGCGCTGAAGTCCCCCGGCACATCGAAGAGCTTCACAACGTCGTCATAAAAGACGGACCAGCCTTGAGCAGGCGGATGTGCGGCAAGCGCGCCGCTAAACCGCAATACTTTTTCCTCGCATCGTGCAAGGATCGCAGTGCGTTCGTCAACGAGTAGATTGTGTAGAACAAGGGTGCGCATCTCGTCAAATAAAAACCGGGACGATCAAACTGTCGCAACACTCTACCGATGTGGGAAGGGTGTTGTTAAGTAGCGCGAGACAAGTTCAACAATAGATCATATTGCGTCCGGTAGACCCAATAATGGATCTGCATACAAAGGAAGGTACGGATCGTGATAGAGCTATATCACAACGTGTACCGGACTACTCGCAAAAAAGAGAAAGGATGTAAGTCAGCCATAAGGCTGCTTCACAAGTGGTTCAACGGTCAAAAGGCTTAAACGTTCGTTACTTAATTGTAAGTACGAATAGCTTTAATCTTAGGATGAGTTATCGCTCTGCAGCATAGCCTTTCCCGAAGCCTGTTGTCTGCTCAGGCCACCGTGAACACTTCGGCACTGTAGAGCTTGACATAGTCCTTACGCAGGATCGAGTAGAGATATTGATCCTCGAATTCACCGTTGTCATTCAATCCTGACTCGCGCGAAACACCTTCGAACTGAAATCCCGGCGTCTTCTCGATCGAGCGCTTCGATGCGATGTTTGAGACAAGACAGCCGCTTTCGACCCGGTTCAGACCGAGCATCTCGAATGCTAGATAGAAGAGATGCGGCTTGCTCCGTGGCGCAATGCCCTTGCCACGCATGTGCAGCAGTGTGTCCGCGCCGGTAAAGCCGATCTTCTCCGTCCAGCTACTGACGCCAAGCAGACTCAATCCGCCGAGCGTACCATTGAGCGTTGCATAGAAGCCATACTTGATGCGAATGCCATCTTCGTAGTCCGGAAGATAATGCGCCTTGATCTCCGCGATGAGTTCATCGGAATCGGGCCAGCCGGTAAACATCCCGTACACCTCACCTAGATTATCATCTTTGATGAGGTGCAGCGTGATATCGCCAGAGGAAATGGATCTGAACTCGGGACCGATCGACTGTATGTCCGGATTCATCGCGATGTCAGGAGATAACCGAGATAGCACGCGACGGGAGCGGCGATCGCGGAGAGAGCGAGATAGGCGATGGCAACTGAGGCCTTGCCCGATTGCATCATGCTCACGATCTCCAGGCTATAGTTGCTGAAGGTTGTGTACGATCCGCAGAAACCGACCATGAGCAGCAGCCGAAGATCGGAGCGATCCGGCAGGAGATTCGCCAGCATCCCGATCAAGAGCGATCCTGTGACATTAATAAGGAAAGTCGGCCACGGGAAGCCCGACGCGGCGTGCGGCCTGAGCCAGGAATCGATCTGATACCTGGAAATGGCGCCCATTATCGCGCCCAAGGATAAATAGATGTACGGCATGCTGCAAGATACGGCATCAAACGGAGCATAATCTCAACAAAAGGTAAAGTGGGAAATTTTGGGGCAAGTTTTTTTGGGTTAGCTATTGACAAGCGATTTTTTATGTTGTATCTTTGCATCACTGAAGTCATCTACGCAAGTAGATGGCCATAATGTGGTGAAGGTGAAAGAAGCGCGTCCAGCCTGGGGGAAACCCTGGGCTGTATGCGTTTAAAGAGCTGAACTTCCAGAGCTTCACCCAAACTGGCGTTGGTTCACCGGAGCCAGTTAAGCACCATTCCCCCCTGCTGCCCGTTGAAAAAGGGCTTTTTAGACCCATCCATTCATTAAATTGGCTGGGTAGTTTCTCGCACTGAATCATCCCTTTTCGCCCGAACAGATGGCAGTTGATCAAAAGAAGCCGAAAGCCTCAGCTTCCGCAAGCACTAAGCGCACTCACATCGGCTCGAAAGAGCTGAAGACGAACACCCCTGCGAGCAATGCTCTCGGCAATGCGATACCCCAGAGGTGGCGCGATCCGCTGGCGATCCTTCTCATCTTCGTTTCGCTGCTCCTGTTCTTTAATAAGACGCTCGATAGCGAGCACGTCCTGAACGCCGGCGATAATATCGCAAGTGAAAGCTTCGTGCCTTTCTTGAAAGCATCTGAGGCTGCGGGCCAGAACGTCCCGCAGTGGATACCGCATATCTTCGGTGGAATGCCGGCGTTTGCCGGACTCGTCGTCACTGGCGAGCGCACCTACGATCTTGTTCACGAGATCTTCTATCTCGTGCGTGCGATACCGCGAGCGCTCTTTCCGAATCCGGAGATGATGACGCAGATCTTCCACTACTTCCTGCTTGGTCTCGGAATGTATCTGTTGATGCGCATCACGAGAAACACGTCAAGGCTTGTCGCGCTCTTTGCTGCGTTCTCTGCGATCTATTCGACGTGGATCCTGACCTATGTGATGATCGGTCACAATACGAAGATCTTCGCGATCATGACGCTGCCCTACATCCTGATGTCGATCGAGATGTTGCGCAGACCCCATCAGCCGTGGACGCGGCTTGTGTTCTGGTCGGCAATACTCGCGATCTTCTTCCACTTCGCGCTCGAGTCAACGCATATGCAGATGGTGTTCTACATCTGTCTTGCAGTGCTGATCTACTTCTTGTATAACGGAATCAGCGAGCTGGTGCGGAAGGTCAACGTCATGCCGACTGTGCGGACCGGCGTGATCACGATCGCGATGGTGGCGATGGCGTTTGCGATGTCGGCCGATCGGTATATGGCGACGCTCGGTTACGAGCCGCACTCGATCCGTGGCAAGCAGCCAGTGACCGCACTTCGCGGTGTAGAAGCCGAAGGCGAAGCAGGACAGCAGCAGCGCCCGAGCACAACTGCCGAAGGCGGCGGACTCAACTGGGATTATGCGACACAATACAGCTTCTCGCCGGGCGAGATGATCACGTTCATCGTGCCAGGCTGGTTCGGCTTCGGTAAGATGCCGTACGAAGGCACCGATCTTAATATCCCTGAAGGCGCACGCATCCCGACCTACTGGGGACAGATGGCGATGACCGACGCAGCGAATTACACTGGCATCATCGTCTTCTTCTTCGCGCTGATCGGCATTTTCTCGATGTGGAAGAAGGACCCGCTGATCCCGCCGCTCGCGATCGTCAGTCTCTTCGCGCTCTTGCTTTCGTTCGGTGGCACGTTCCCGGTGCTGTTCCGTCCGATGTTCGAGTACTTCCCGACGTTCAACAAATTCAGAGCACCGATGATGGCGCTCGTGCTGATGCAGATCGCATTCCCGATCATTGCCGCTATCATGCTTCGAGTATCTTCTCAAGCACGATAGCGGCAATGATCGGGAATGCGATCTGCATCAGCACGAGCGCCATCATCGGTGCTCTGAATTTGTTGAACGTCGGG
>JBKJTP010000256.1:0-3906 GCA_046590195.1 Kapaibacterium sp. (SeqCode)
CACCGTTCGAAGTGATCGTGATCTCCGCTCCGTCGATCGCGATCGCTTCATCGTCGATCTTCTCGCCGAATGGAGTCGTGCGCTCGAGGATCACGCTATCAAGACGCTCGCCTTCGAACAGGAATGCGGAGAGGACAAGCTCTTCTTCGTATGCCGAGTCGATCGCGCCATCACAGCCGACAAAGATCCCAGACGCGGTAACGAACAGTGCAAGTAGTATAAGTTGTAGCTTTTTCATAGTTGTGTGGCGCTTAGAAGGAGACTTGCAGTCCGAACGTTGGAAGAATAGGAAGGAGCTTAATGTCCTCGATCGTCGCAGGGTTCGTGCTGCTGTTCACGTTCTTGAACCAGACGTTACGATAGTTATAGGCGTTATAGATATCGAAGTTGAGCGATGCGTTGCGCTTGTCGCTGAACAAGCTGAAACTATATGTTGCCGAGAGATCAAGCCTGTGGTACGCTGGCAAGCGCAACGCGTTGATCTTCCCAGGGATCGTGACATGTGAGCCTGCATAGTCGGGCTCGCGGCGATAGAAGTTCGATACGGCCTGTGTAAATGCCTGGCCCGTGCCGTAAACGAATGTACCGCCAAGCGTCCAGCGATCGTTCAAGCGATAGGTCGCGACAAGATTAATGTCGTTGCGTCTGTCGTAGGTCGGTGGGAATTCTGCTCCACCGTTAATATCATCAAACTTGCGGCGCGTCCATGCAAGCGTGTAACCGAGCCAGCCGGTGAAGTCACCGATCTGCTTCTGCAGGAAGAACTCGATGCCGTACGAGTAGCCGTTGCCCAGGAAGAACACGTCACTCAAGAGCGTGCCACTTACGATGTTAGGACGCAGCTCCACGATGTTGTGCAAGTTCTTGTAGTAGCCCTCGATCTCCAACGTGTAGCCATCCCATGGTGTCGTAGCAACACCGAGGATATAATGCTCCGAGCGTGCTGGAGGCTGTGTCGAGTCAACTGGCAGCCACACATCGAAGAACGAGATGTTCGGGTTCGTTGCGAGGCGAAGATACTGATGATAGACGCCGAAGCTCGCCTTGAGTGTCACATCTGAATTAAGAATGTATCTCATCGAGATGCGAGGATCGATGCCGATCTCCGAACGCGTGCTCATGCCATCAACGCGGATACCTGCGTTGACCGCGGCTTCTTCTGTCAACTTCCACTCATCCTGCAAGAACACCGCGCCATAAAATGGACTCATATCGACGTTTGCACTCGGAGGATTCTTGCCATACTTCACAAGAAATGTGAAGTTATACATCGTCGATTGAAATCCGAATTTCAACTGGTGATCTTCATTCGGTGAATACTCCAGGCTACCGTTGAGGGTGTAATCGAGAATGTCGTTATCGCGGACGAAATCCTCGCCGGAAGAACCGAGCGTGAGATTCGAGAAGTAGCTGCTCGCGCTGAGGTTGAATTGCGAATAGAGATTGTCATTGAAGAGGTGCATCCAGTCGAGCGACGAACTCTTGTTGCCCCACTTGAGCAGCACTGATGCTCCTGCAGCAGGATCAGAGAAATCAAGAATGTCGCGGCCGAGATATCCGCTCAGGGCTATCTTATCGCCATTCGATGGATTCTGTGTGATCTTCGCATTGAGATCGTAGAAGTTGTAATCAGGAAGGTCAAGCTCCTCTTTCAATCCCGTAGCAGCCAGGACCGCATCGAGATACGTACGGCGGCCGGATAGCGTGACTGCGCCGGTGCCGAGTGGAGTCTCAACCGTAGCGCGGCTAGAGATCAAGCCGATCGAGAACTTGCCATTGGTCTTTTCGCGGTCACCATCTTTGTTCGTTACCGAGAGCACAGCCGAGAGTCTGCCGCCATACTCTGCAGGATACCCGCCCTTGATCAACTCGACATCCTTGATCGCATCGCTATTAAATGTCGAGAAGAAGCCGAAGAAGTGACTTGGGTTATAGAGTACACTGCCATCAAGAAGGATGAGATTCTGATCCGGAGATCCACCGCGAATGTAAAGGCCTGAAGAGATCTCGCTCGAGGTCTTGACACCCGGGATCAATTGCAGCGTGCGAAAGAGATCGGCTTCGCCAGCCTTCGGCAGTTGCGCAATCTGTTGTGGATTGATCGTCACGGTCGAGACCTTCGGGGCTTCGCGCTCACGGTCGCGATCGCGTTCGACGGTAACTTCACCGCCCTGGATCGATGCTGTGCGGAGCTTGATCTCGATCTGCTTCTTCTCATCGACTCCGAGTCGGAAAGTGGAGCGAAAGGGAGCGTAGCCGATCGAGGATACTTCGACAGTTTGCTCGATATTGCTCGGCACAAAGAGGACGAAGTAACCGCTCTTGTTCGTACGGGCACCGCGCTTGATCGCTTTGATCTGCACAGATGCGCCAATGATAGGCTCACCAGAAGCAGAATCGCGAACGAAGCCAGAGATGGTGGAGGAAGTGCTGTCAGCGATCGGCATATCTGCTGCCTTGAGATCGCTGAATGATGCTGCGGTGAGAAGCAGCAATAATAGTGTGAAAGGGCGGAGGAAGAATTTCATGTGAATAGTAAGATCGATAGTCGCTCTGTGCTTGCATATTGCGAGCAGCCCGGATTGCCAGGCAGAGTGTATTCGGTGTTTTGCCGGGAAACAGATTTAAAGCTGCTTGATCTCGGCTCATTCACCTAGTTTCGCGGCTGATACGTCCCACCTCTAGGCAGGTTTCATTCAGCCTGAGGCAGGATTCAGTCCATCCAGCCTCACAGACGACTGACGAACTCGATAACTGACAGGTTTACCTCATTTGGTTTGGACAGCGTGACGAGATGCAGGGTGTCGAGCACCACGTCAACACCGCCGATCCGGCTCATCGGGATCAGCGGATCGTGCTTTCCATGGATGCGAAGGGTTGGGATATTTGATGCTCGATCAACTCCGCGCCACTCGCTCAGCGCTTTGAATGCATTCCTGATGCTTCGCTTGCTCATCGGGCGATAACCCGCGATCATCATGTCGATGTCGGCCGAGTTCATGTACCCGATCGCCTTCATGATGAGTGGTGCGACAACGCCTGCTACATTATAGGCTACGATCGGGATGCGATGTGAAGTCTTTCCGAGGCCACGCACGATCGGAGATAGCTCCATATTGGAAGTGAACGTCGCGATAAGTATCTGCGCGATGGGCGGGTGCAGCAGGGAGAACTCCTGCGCGAGCGCTCCCCCAAGACTCAGGCCTGACCAGATGATCGGCTTATTCGGATCGACTTCACCTGAGGTGACGAGGTGTGCGTAATATCGAATGGCGTGCTCTTTCAACGACTCATGATCTCGCCAGTAGATGTGCTCCGGCGTGATGACCTCGTACGGCAGACCGCGCATGCGGTAATACGCACGCCCATCGCTAGCGATAGGAGGGAGGAGGACGAGTTGTATCGAGTCACGATCGATCATAATTGGCGATTGGCGAGCGGAATGATCTCTTTCTTCATGAAGAAAGTGCTATCCTGATACGCTAGTGGTTTTGGCAAGGAAGTTGGTATTACCATGCTCAGCTATCAATTTTGACAGAGTAGCGATTATACTGATCATTACGTTCTATCTTAAGAGGTTACTATTATGAAGAAGAAGAATATTGCTCGCCGCGCACTCGATAAGATGGGCTTTGGTAAGGGCAACAAGCAGAAGGCATCAACAGTAGCAGTCGCAAAGGCAGCATCAGAGCCAATGCTCTCTGAGTCCGCAGTCTATCAGGCACCACACGCGTCAACGAATCTTGCGCGTAAGATGAAGCGCCGCCACGTATCGAACTTTGCACGTCAGTGTGCTGAATATATTTCGCAGGTCCTCGCGAAGCGCAAGGAAGCCCGCGCTTCACGCCTCGCTGGACGATAAGGATCAGATCAATCTGACAACCGTAGTTAGATCATCAATGAGTA
>JBKJTP010000051.1:0-4752 GCA_046590195.1 Kapaibacterium sp. (SeqCode)
GGTCGGGACGATGAACGCTATACCGGACAGGAACTGCAGCATGATCGCAGCTACGATGCCAGCATCGCGTATCGCGAGTTCGTCAAACGCGAAGAACGAGAAATACATGGAGAGAGCATACAGACACCAGATGCCGACGGTGCAGACAACGAACGATACGAACGCACGAGACTTAATGCCTTGCATGCCTTGCGCAAACGCGTGTCCGGCACGATGCACCTTGTCTTTGAATCTAGCAGGAAGTGGACGAACCATCCAACGAATCAAAGCTGCGGTGCGATGCTCATTGGCAAAGATCGCGATACAGATAGCAAGCAAGATCGTTGTGACACCAAAGATCGCGTTCATCTTGGTGGTCATGCCAGGGAATGCCGCTTCGAGCTGATCTTGAAATAGAAACAGCGAAGCAAGCCCGAAGATGACCATGCCGAAGAGATCGCTCACACGCTCGATGACGATCGTCGCGATCGTTGCTGGGATCGGTATCTTCTCGCGGCGAGCAAACATCACCGGGCGCACGATCTCACCTGCACGCGGAATGAGATTGTTCATGCCGTATCCAGCGATGATAGCCTTGAAGCTATTCCAGAGAGAGGTATTCGCCTTAACAGGAATGAGGAACAACTGCCAGCGCCAGGCACGAAGCAAATGCGAAAGGAACTGCATCGCAACGCCCAGCAGGATCCACAGCAGATGTGCCGAGCCGATCGAGCGCTTAAGCTCGCCGAAGTCCGTACCTCGAAACGCGAAGTACAACGCGACTGCAGCGAAGGTTAGCGCAATGGCATAACGAAGGGTCTGTTTAAGCATGGGATAAAGAACAGCCGAAACGGCAAGAAGAACTTCAACTGATTAAAGTCTCTCCGCCAATAAAGCAATACGCTTAGATGATCTGTTCGCCAGCGATCTTCGTATCGATCTCATTGACCTTTACGCCTGCTGCCTTCATGTCCTCTGTGGCCTTACCTTTCGTAGCCTTATTCAGATCACCGAGGGAGACTCCCTCGGCAAGTACGAAGCCAATACCGACGACCGCAGTAATAATGTAGTTCGCTGCGTGAGTGAGGGCTGCGTAGGCCATAGCGACTGATGGATCTACACCAAAGACACCTGTCAGCGCGCCGGTGATCGCCGCGTGGTATGGTCCGATACCACCTGGCGTGGGGATCAGGAAAGCAAGTGCGGCTACTGCCTGAAGGAGAATACATCCTTTTATTCCGACTGCGAGGAGTTGCGGGTCGTCGAAAGCGAACAGACTGACATACATCGAGGCAGCATACAGCAGCCAGATCCCCAGCGTACCGGCGATCAAGGGAATGAGCATTCCAGTGCGAGCGTGGTGCAAGCCCTTCGCGAATGAATAGGCAGCGCGTTCGACCATCAACCTGAATTTCTCAGGCAAACGCTTTGTGAGGAAGTGTACGACTTTGATCGTCTTGTCTTCACTGAACATCACGAGGATGCCCAGAATAAACGCAGCCGTGCAGACAGACATGATCAGCACTGCGGAATTTGCGAGATCGGGAAGGCCCCTTTGGATATCTCCAAGGAAGAGCATGATCACGATATTCAGCACCAGCGAGAGACCGATGAGATCGGCAAGTCGCTCGATCAGGATACTCGCGATCGTACCTGAGAGTGGTACACCTTCACGCTTCCAATAAATAAGCGGCCGGACGACATCGCCAGAGCGCGGAATGACCTTATTGACACCGTATGCGGCGATCAAAGCTCGAAAAGCAGAGCTCACTCGAGTCGGATCCTTCATCGGGCGAAGAAACATCTTCCATCGCCATGACCGAACATAGTGGGAAAGGAACATGACGCCAACACCCAGGACGATCACGAAGAGGCTTGCGTCCTTCATGTTCTTCCAAAGCTCGACAAAGTCCACCCCTCGCCCAGCCAGATAGAGCGCTCCTACGGTCAGGACGATGACCAGCGTGTACTTAATTAATGGATGCTTCAAGATCTTCTATTAATAGGACCGATTAGTTGTTGCTGAGAAAGCATTATGCCAAAGATATGCCGAGCTTTGAAGGGCAACGTACTTATTGCTTCGTAAATTTGCACAGAATCACAGAGATCTACAAAAACACCCCAGCTATGGCAAGCCAGTTCTCATTCGATATCGTCTCAGAATCCGACGCGCAAGAGGTCGATAACGCGGTCAATCAGGCAAAGAAAGAGGTCGAGACGCGCTACGACTTCAAAGGTTCGAACACCACGATCGACCTTAACGCCAAGGAAAAGACCATTACGGTCCAGACTTCGGACGACATGAAGCTTCGCGCACTCGGCGAGATCATCAACGCGAAGATGATCAAACGTGGCATTTCGCTTAAGGCTCTAGACTACCAAAAGGCTGAGACCGCGAGCGGCGGATCCTTGCGTCAGGTCATCAAGATCAAGCACGGACTCGAAAGCGAGCAGGCAAAGAAGGTCAACCTTCTTATTAAAGAGCTCAAGCTGAAAGTCCAGGCATCGATCCAGGGCGATGCTGTACGGGTCACCGCAAAGAGCAAAGACGACCTCCAAGATGTCATTCAGGCACTAAAAGGGCAGGATCTGGACTTCCCTATCCAGTTCACGAACTACCGCTAACGCGGTGAGTAGAAAGTGCTGAGTGCTGAGTTCTGAGTAAATGCACTCAGGACTCAGCACTCAGGACTCAGCACTTGACCCTAGCTTGAAGCTTTTAATCCTCGCCCCCCTCCTCGCTGTTTGCCTGACAGCGGCATTACCTATGCCGCAGATGGATAGCGGCATCACCGGAAAACTGCTTCCGGAGCAGAGCCTCGAATCGAAGAAGCATCCGAAGCCAAAGCTCGATGTGATCGTCATTGATCCAGGTCATGGCGGCAAAGACGCCGGGGCGGTTGGACCGGGCGGATACTATGAGAAGAAGGCGACGCTCGCTATTGGACTCAAGCTTGGCAAATTGATCGAGCGTGAGCTCGAAGGTGTGAAAGTTGTCTTCACTCGCAAGGACGACAGATTCGTCGAGCTCTATAAGCGCGGACAGATCGCCAACAAGCACAAAGGCAAGCTCTTCATCTCGATCCATTGTAACTCGACGCCGCAGAAGCCATCAAAGGCAACGGGCTTCGAGACCTACATCCTTCGTCCGGGTAAGACCGATGCTGCGATCAAAGTAGCGGCCAGAGAGAATGCGGTCGTCAAGATGGAGAGCGACGAGAAGCGCTACGCTTCCCTCTCGGATATCGATTTCATTCTAACATCGATGTCGCGGTCGCAGGACGTCCGTTACTCCGAGAAGTTCGCATCGCTTGTGCAGCAAGAGCTCGACAAGCAACTAGACATCAAGAACAAGGGCGTAAGTCAGGCAGGCTTTCTTGTACTCGTCGGCGCATCGATGCCGAATGTGTTGATCGAGACTGGCTTCATCTCGAACCCAACAGAAGAGGATCTGCTAAAGAGTAGTCTCGGCCAGCTATCTTATGCCCGCGGCATCCTCGAAGCGATCAAGAAGTACAAGGCGCATTACGAGAGGAGTTAAGCATGAATGAGAGCCGCGCTGGCATCCTAGCGCTGATCGTCATGATCTTCATCTCCACCGCGATGATCCTCTTCGGCGACTGGCGCTTCGGCACGAGCGTGCTGATCGCGAGCGTGCTCGTCTTTCTCTTTGCGAGAAGGAGGATGCGGCAACAAGATCGGTGGTAGTGCGATGCGATCTAGTGCAGTAGGCTGAAGCCTACTACCACACTTCTCGTATTGACTGCATGATCTTTTCTGTCGCACCAGCGCCAACTGTCACAAAGCGACGGGCTGCGCGGCCGGATTGCTGTTGAAGCGAGCGATCGTTGAGCAGTTGCTTGAAGATCGGGTGTGCGTCGGTGGCATGCGCGATCTCGAATGCTCCGCCAGCATCGATCAGCTCTTGCACTTCTTTCGTCTTGCGGTGACGCGGACCAACTACAACGGGTCTTCCCCACACGGCTGCTTCCAGCGTGTTGTGCGCACCTGCACCGAAGCCTCCACCAACGTACGCGATGTCGGCGATCGAATAGAGATCGAAGAGCTTGCCTATGCTATCGATGACAATAACATTTGTAGTTGCGCTTGCAGGATCAAGTTTCGAGATCCTCACAGCATCAGGCAGCAGCACCTGTATCCCGATCAGATGCTTCTCGCTCGTTTCGTGCGGCACGATGATCCAGGCAGTCGTCGGACTCTCGGCTGTGATGGTAGCTGCAAGGATCCGAATGTCCTCGGTCCATGCGCTGCCTAGCACAATGATCTGTCGCTCTTCGCGCATCCATCGCTCGATGAGTTCGCTTGGCATCTCAAATGTTCGTCCGCGCATTTGTCGGGCCATCACTTGATCGTAGCGCGTATCACCTGTGATGTCAAGCTTTGAGGCATCAATGCCGTATCGCAGAAAGGCTTGCTTGTCGCTTTCTCGCACAACGAGTATCTTCGATAGCTGCGAATACACGCGCATGTTGAAGCTGCGCACAACTGGGAAGAAGCGTCCGCTATCTTCGCCGATCGTAGCAGAGAACAAGATCGAAGGCGTGCCATGCTTTGCGAGTGACGTGATAGCATTCGGCCATACATCATACTTCGCGAAGAGCACGAGATCAGGCGTGACATGATCCAGAAATGCATCAACACTCTTCACATCATCGAACGGAGCGTAAGTAATGATGTCGGGCGTCAGGTACTTCCCCTTCGCGTTATCGTATCCGCTCGGCGAGAAGAATGTGAGATGGATGTGCGCGGTCG